>JAKPQU010000200.1 GCA_029555925.1 Bacillota bacterium | reverse complement strand
AAAGAAGCTGCAGAAGAAGCAAAAAAAGAATTATCAGATGAAAGTTCAACAGTTATAAACCTTCCATTTATAGCTGCCGATGCAGCAGGGCCTAAACACCTTGAAGTAAATATTACAAGGGAGAAATTTGAACAACTCAGCCTTGATCTTATACAGAGAACTTATGAACCTGCCAAAAAAGCCATGGCTGATGCAGGATTGAGCCCTATGGATCTTGATAAAATCCTCCTCGTTGGAGGCTCTACAAGAATGCCTATGGTTCACACTGCCGTAAGAAAATTCTTTAATAAAGAACCAAGTATAGAAGTAGATCCTGATAAAGTAGTTGCTATGGGAGCTGCCATTCAGGGAGGAGTACTTACAGGACAGACAAAAGATATGGTACTGTTAGACGTCACTCCTCTGAGCCTTGGTATTGAAACTGTAGGAGGTATGTTTACAAGGCTTATCCCGAGAAATTCTCAAATTCCATGTTCAAAGAGCAGAATGTTCACTACAGCTGCGGACGGCCAGACTACTGTAGAAGTTCATGTTCTACAGGGCGAAAGAGATATTGCTACTCATAACAAATCACTCGGAAAATTTGAACTGGCAAATATTCCTCCTGCACCAAGAGGAGTCCCTCAAATAGAAGTTACTTTTTCTATAGATGCAAATGGTATAGTCAATGTAGTAGCACAGGATATGGCTACAGGTAATAAACAGAAAGTTACTATTCAATCTCCTACCAACTTGAATTCGGAAGAAATTGATAGAATGGTAAAAGAAGCTGCCGTATATGCAGAAGAAGATGCAGCAAGAAGGAAAGAAGCTGCCGTCAGAAATAAAGCGAATACAGAACTTGCCACTGCAGAAAAAACCCTGAGAGATATAGGACATAAATTCAAACCGGAAGATGTAAGTAAAGTCAGAAGAATTATTGATAATCTTAAAGATGCATTAATAACCTATGATTATGATAAGATTTCCGATATGACTACAGAACTTACAAATGAAATGTATTCTCTCAGTTCTGATATGTACTTCAAGCTGGAAGGTACTCCTGTTTCAAGAGAAGGTGCTGCTCCAACTTCTACACCTACAAAGACAACAGCCGGAGGAGACGCAGGACCTAAAGTTACTAAAAAGACTTCACAGGATGAAGCAGACGAAATTCTTAGCTGGTTTAAGAAGAAAAAATAAATAGCTATCAGCTATCAGCTGTCAGCTACCAGATTAAACTGAATATTTATTGTAATAGCGAGTAGAGGAGTCTCTACTCTCTTAATTAGCAGAAAAATAAAAAAAATTAGTATAAGCTGATTGCGGATTGCTGACTGCTATCAGCTTATACATTATTGAGGTGATTATAATTGGCTAAAATTCTTGGCATTGATTTAGGAACAACAAACTCTGTTATGGCTGTTATGGAAGCAGGAAAACCTATAGTTATAACCAATGCAGAAGGCGGCAGACTGACCCCTTCTGTTGTTGGCTTTTCCAAATCAGGAGAAAGACTTGTCGGAGAAATAGCAAAACGACAGTCTATAAGCAGTCCTGATAGAACAGTTACTTCCATTAAAAGACAGATGGGCTCTTCATATAAAGTTAAAATTGATAATAAAGAATATACACCCCAGGAAATATCATCAATGATTCTACAAAAAATGAAAAAAGATGCCGAAAGTTATCTGGGGGAAGAAATTAAACAGGCTGTTATAACAGTACCCGCTTATTTTAACGACAGTCAGAGGCAGGCTACCAAAGATGCAGGGACTATTGCTGGCCTTGAAGTAATGAGAATAATTAACGAACCTACTGCATCGTCTCTTGCTTACGGACTGGATAAATCTTCCGAAACAGAAACCATACTGGTTTTTGACCTGGGCGGAGGAACATTCGATGTATCAATACTGGAAATAGGCGGTGGTGTGATACAGGTAAAATCTACGAGCGGCGACACCAGACTTGGTGGCGACGACTGGGATAGAAGAGTTGCAGAGCATCTTGTAACGGAATTTCAGCAGAGGGAAGGGATAGATTTAAGGCAGGATAAAAGTGCTATGCAACGACTGAAAGATGCTGCGGAAAAAGCAAAAATAGAATTATCATCACTTTATCAGACCAGTATAAATCTACCTTTTATCACTGCTGACAATACAGGGCCAAAACATCTGGAAACAGAACTTACAAGGGCAAAGTTTGAAGAACTTACGGCACATTTAATGGATAGAACAAAAAAACCTCTTCAAACCGCTCTTGATGACGCAGGATTGAAACCTGACGATATAAATAGAATACTTCTTGTAGGAGGATCTACAAGAATGCCTGTTGTACAAGAACTGGTAAAAGAATTTTTCAAAAAAGAACCTCATAAAGATATTAATCCGGACGAATGTGTCGCTCTTGGAGCTGCCATGCAGGCAGGAGTATTATCAGGAGAGGTTAAAGATGTTGTCCTTATAGATGTAACCCCGCTCAGCCTTGGCATTGAAACAAAAGGCGGAGTTTTCGCAAAATTAATTGAAAGAAATACTGCCATACCAACGTCTAAAAGTAGAATGTTTACTACTTCTGTAGATAATCAAGAAACGGTAGAAATACATGTTCTTCAGGGGGAAAGAGCCTTTACTGCTGAAAATAAAAGCCTTGGTAAATTTCAACTGGTAAATATCCCGAGAGCTGTTAAAGGATTACCGCAAATAGAAGTTACCTTTGCAATAGATTCCAACGGCATAGTCAATGTAACAGCAGTGGAGAAATCTACCGGCAGAGAACAGAAAATCACAATCTCTTCATCTTCTAATCTCTCTACAGAAGAAGTTGACATGATGGTAAATAAAGCAAAGAAATATGAAGAAGACGATAAGTTAAAGATGGAGCTTATAGAGATTAGAAACAGAGCAGAAAGTCTCCTTACGTCAGGTTATAAAACTATAGAAGAATTTAAACCACAGGTAGAAATAGAGTTAATAGAAACTGCAGAAGGGGCACTTTCAAGATTACAGAATAATATGTCAGAAGAAGATCCTGTAAAATTCAGGGCTAATATTCAGGAATTGCTGGATGCAATCGGTAAATTACATTCCCGTGCCTATGAGAAAAAAATGGAGGAAAAAAGAGAAAGAGAAAAAAAAGAAGCAGAAGAAAAAGCAAGTCAAACCTCCGGCCCGGTAAATGAGACTGAACAGCCTGATGCAAAGCCTGAAGAGGAGACTCCTTCCGGAGGTGATTGATTTTGAATAAAAAAGATTATTATGAAGTTCTGGAAATAGACAGGTCTGCTACGGAAGCTGATATAAAGCAGGCCTATAGAAAAATGGCAAGGAAATATCATCCTGATGTTTCTCAGGATACAGATAAAAAACAGGCCGAAGAGCGCTTTAAAGAAATAAACGAAGCATATGAAGTATTGAGTGACAAACAGAAACGAGCAACCTATGATCAATACGGACATGATGCTTTCAGAGGCGGTGCTGGAGGCTTCGGCGGCGGCTCAGGTTTTGGCGGCTTTGGAGATTTCGGCTTCGGCGGTATTGATGATATATTTAATATGTTTTTCCAATCATCCAGCGGTGGACAGACCAGAGGAGCCAGAAATCAACCTCAGAGAGGGAGTGATTTAAGGGGAGATGTTACCCTTACACTGGAAGAAGTCGTGTCAGGAGTTGAAAAAGAAATTGATGTATCATCCCTCAGAACCTGTTCGGTATGCTTTGGTACAGGTGCCAGTGACGGTGCTTCTTCTCAAAACTGCACCCAGTGTCAGGGAACGGGACAGGAAAGAATAGTGCAGAGCACCATGTTCGGTCGTTTTATCAGGACAGGTCCATGCAGAACCTGTCACGGAGAAGGAGTAGTTATCAGTTCTCCCTGTGAAGAATGTAAAGGACTTGGAAGGGTTACAAAAAAACGGAAGGTTTCCGTAAAGATTCCTGCCGGAGTAGATGAAGGTTCAAGGATAAGGCTTCAAGGAGAAGGCGATGCAGGCACTAAAGGTGGTAATGCAGGAGATCTTTATGTATTTATTAATGTAAAACCTCATAACATATTTAAGAGATTTAATGATGATCTTTACTGTGAAAGAGAAATCTCTTTCCCAAGAGCTGCCCTTGGAGGAAAAATTTCAGTTCCGACTATTGACGGGGAAACAGAACTTGATATACCACAGGGAACACAGTCTGAAACTATGTTCAAAATAAAAGCCCAGGGAATACCAAATCTGAGATCCGGCAGAAGAGGTGAACTTCAGGTAAAAATTATAGTCAAAGTTCCTACAAAACTTAATTCGGAACAGAAGAAACTTTTAAAAGAATTTGCTGTTGCCTGCGGAGAAGATCTTGATTCTACTGCTCATGGAAAAGGACTTATCGGAAAAGTTAAGGATGCACTTGGCATATAAGAGCAAGTAGTGACCGGTGAGCTGATTAAATCACCGGTCACCACTGTAATAAAATGATTTTATTGTGAAGAGTAATGGGTGAAGTGAGAAACAGTTTCTCATTCTTTGTTGTGACCACCCGGTCATGGCAGTTAGTAGGTGATTATTATGGCCTGGAATGAAATTTCTATAGCGGTATCTTTTGAGGCTTCTGAAGCAGTCTCTTATATTCTTCAGGAGCTTACCGGCGGAGCCGGGCTGGTTGAGGAACATAAAGAAAATAAAATAATTTACAAAGTTTATTTTCAGGAAGATGAATACTTTAAAGATAATTTAAATAAACTTAAAACTTCTTTAGAAAATCTGGTTCTGGAAGGATATTCTATTGATTTAGAACATATTTCATGTGTATTATTGAATGACGAAGACTGGGCCGAGAGCTGGAAAAAATTTTTTGAACCTCTTAAGATAGGAACAAATACTGTTATAAAGCCGCCATGGAAAGAATATATACCCCGGGAAGGGGAAAGAGTTATAGTTATTAATCCTGCTATGGCTTTTGGAACAGGTTCTCATGAAACTACCAGAATGGCGGCATATTATATACAGAAATATGCTCCTTCTATGAATTCCCTTCTGGACCTTGGCTGTGGAACAGGGATACTTGCGATTATCGCCTCCCTGTGTGGCGTCAGTAATGTCTATGCAATTGATAATGATGAACTGGCAGGTTCGGCTCTCAAAGAAAATCTGGCTCTTAATAATCTGGATGGCAGAATAGAATTTTTTCTCCAGGAAGGCTTGAAAAATTTCTCGCTGAAAGTAGAATGTATAGTCGCAAATATACAGGCATCTGTTTTTAAAAAAATAAAAAAAGAATTTTCCCCTCTTCTTGTTTCACCCGGCATCCTAATTCTTACAGGTATACTGTTAGAGCAGAAAGATGAAATTCTTAACATATTTTATGAGGAAAATTTTGAGTTTATAGAAGAACTGAAAGAAGCAGAATGGGTTTGCCTTGTACTGAAGAAAATTTTTTAGAAATCTTCTATATATTTTTCTTCGCCTCACTGCCGGAAGGGTGTAAAGTAAATATTACTTTTCGGATAAACTCTAAATAATTGAAACCGGTTCCCACTTACCTTCTACAAGGTGATAAATTTCATTGTAGCCAATATACTGCAGTAGATAATGAACTTCAGTGAAATGGGAACTTACCTGGGCAGGACTGTGAGCGTCAGAATTAACCATTACCTTAATATCAAGTTCTTTGCATTTTCTTAATATCCAGTGGGAAGGATACATCGCAGCTACAGGTTTTCTCAACCCTCCTGTGTTAACCTCTATTATCCGGTCATGCTTTGATATTACCTTTAAGGTCTCGTAGACTGCCTCCTGATACCATGACTCCTTCTCAGAGAAATATTTCTGTTCGAAATTATTCATCTTGATTAAATCCAGATGACCTATAATATCAAATTCTTTTTCGCCAGCCATCTGCCTTATCAGAGCATAATACTCTTCAACTGCTTTTTGAATATTTCCTCCGAATATTTCATTTAATCCTTTCCTGAATAATTCGTCATCGCTATCTACAGGCCATAGATGTCCGGAATTATCGCTCCCTGCATAGTGCACAGAACCTATCCTGTAATCAAGATCAGGATGTTTGTAAAAAGGCATAAGAAAATCCTTTATTGACGGTAAAAAATCCACTTCCATACCAAGTAAAATTTTTATGTTTTCTCTGTATTTTTCTTTCAAAAATTTAATCCTATCAATATAATTCTGAAATTGCTCTGAAGCTATTGCATAGGTATTCGGAAAAGATAAAGGACTGTGGGAAGAAAAACCTAACTCAATGAGTCCTTCTCCGATAGCTGAAGTAATATAATCTTCAGGCTCACCGGTACCGTCACAAAAATTACAATGAGTATGATAATTTGCTTTAAACATATTGAGTTAAGTGATCGTGACGCGTAATGTATCATGCGTGACGGGGTTTAATCACTGCGCATCACGCTTTACGCTTTACGCATTACGAGGTATTATTTATAGATACTTATAAACTAATTATATCTAAAAATAGGTTCGTTTTTACTTTAAACTTTCCTGCTATTTTATTATAATAATATTTATAAATTTCACGTAATAAGGACTGTAAGAAAAATAACTCTGGCAAATTATTAGAAGGATTCACTAAATTGAGGTTATATTAATAATGACGTTTTTTCATAATCATATATACAAAAATCTTTCACCTCTTCTTATGTGGAAAGGAATTTTTTATTTCGAAGATATTTTTTTTCTGGATAAAGATGATTTACTTACTTTATATTACAGTGTTCCTGAAGATACTTTTGCTCTGGCATTAAAGAACTGTCCCCATACAAATCAAATACTGGATGTTCTGAATAGTGAGGAAAGAAAACATATCGCTTTCATTATTAATTCTTCCAGTGGTGATATTATTAAAGCCAGAAAGGAAATTGAACAGGAGTTCAGAGATGGTATGTTTTTACATATGCAGATTAAATGTTCGGAAAAACTTAAAAAGAGGAAATTATGTCAGTTCTTTTATTTAATTTCCAATATCTCCGAATTACTTGATTCTAATAATGAAAAAAAACTGAATGTCTTAAAAAATTTACCATTCTGGATATCAGCAAAATTAATGGAATCTTTACCTTATCATCAGGCAATTAAGTTTTTTCACTTGCTTGAGAGCAGCAATACACTCTCTGCAAGTCCATCAACAGAACTCCCCCCTCCTTTCTGTGAACCATTTCAGGAAAATATAAACTTACCGGATGAATTTTTTAAAAAAATTACTATATATAGAACCTTAAATAGAACATTGAACATATTTTTCAATAAATTTCTTTTTTATGTATGTTCAGGACGTTCTCTTCTTTCTTCCCGGAATTATAAAAACTCCCTTACCTTTCTAAAAAAAGCCTGTACCCTGTTACCTGAAGACTTTCTTGCAAACTGGTCTTATGCACGGGCATTATATTTTTGCGGAGATTTTGAAGAAGCACGTGCTCATTATCATATCGCCGTGAAACAAAAACCTGTATTAAATAAATATCATCTCTTTAATGCATTTTCACTGAAATCGGGTGGACATATGACAATGGCTATAGAGGAAATTAATATGTTAACTGTTTTAGCACCCGATTATCCATATGGTTTTAAATTACTTGGTAATTTTCATATGATTAACAGGGACACTTCTGAAGCAATTAAATGCTTTAACAGATCCCTTGAATTACTGCCTGAAGATACACAGACTTACTCGGATCTTATTGACTGTTATCTCCAACAGGACAACATGAAAGATGCCGAAAAACTTGCATATAAAACACTGGAATACTCTGCTATAAATAAAGAAATAATTTATTTCAAACTCGGAGAAATATATAATAAATATGGAGATAAAGAGAAAGCCAGAAATTTTTATAAAAAATCTCTGGAAGTAAAAAAAGACTATTATCCTTCTATTACTGCTCTGGGACTCCTGGAATTATCTTCCGGTAATACAGAATACGGTCATACACTGCTCTCTGAATCTTTACTTTTGCAGCCGGAGGCAGTATGGATCAGAAAAATCCTGGGGGAAAGCTATATAGAAACAGGAAAATTAGAGCTCGCTCTTAAAGAATTTACCGCTATTCTTGATTTATACCCTGATGAACCATATGCCTGTTCAAAAATAACCGAGATAAACAGGGGTTTATATGAGATATGAGAAAGGATGAAGTAAAGAGTAAGTTCTCATTCCTTAAAGTGAATAGTGAATAGAGTAAGACATCACTCACTATTCACTATTCACTATTCATTATCTAGCCTGCAAATCTTTCCCATAGTTTTGCAGCAAGTTTTACAGAATGTTCTCTTATTGATTTTTCATCAAGAGTTGTTAAAATTCCATTTCTCATAAGAACCTTACCACCTACAATAGTAGTATCAACTTTTGCATCTGAAATTCCGAATAACAGGTGCCCCCAGAAATTATTTATCGTAAGAGGCGTGGGAGCAGTATATTTTATCAGGATTATGTCCGCATAAGCATCTCTGATCAGTTTTCCTGTTTTATGAGGGAAAAACCTTCCCACTATGGCAGGGTTATTATGTAATACCATTTGAGGTATTTCCGCATAAGCAACTGTGGATTTATGATTTACAATTTTGTGTATCAGGTTTCCCGCTCTTATTTCATTGAACATATTGCCGGTCATACCGTCACTTCCAAGGCCGAGGGTAATACCTTTTTCAAATAATTTCAGTATCTGAGCCGTTCCTACCGCATTATTCATATTTGATTGAGGATTGTGAACAACTATAGTGCCGGTATTTTTAAGAATTTCCATTTCTTCTTCTATTATATGTATACAATGGGCTGCTATAGTTTTAGGACCGAGTATACCAAGTCTTTCAAGACGTTCTACAACTCTTTCTCCGTATTTTTCAAGGCTATGATCCTGATCTGCTTTATCTTCTGCTACATGGATATGAAAACCTATATCCAGACCTTCAGAAGCCTTTTTACATTTTTTCATTGTTTCATCAGACAGGGTAAAAGCGGCATGGAGCCCGAAGTGAGACGTTAAAAGTTTGTCTCCTTTTATTTTTTCTGCAAAACGAGCATTTTCTTCTATACCTTCTATAGCTTTTTTCTCTCCGTCTCTGTCTGATACTTCATAACATAAAGAACCTCTCAGACCGGCTTTTTTTAAAGCTTTAGCCATAAGATCAAGACTTCCCGGGATTGCAAAGGGACTTGCATGATGATCCAGTATTGTAGTGGTTCCTGATTTTATACAGTCTGTAACACCTACAAGGGCACTGTAATAATTATCTTCATCGGTAAGGACTTTATCGAGTTTCCACCAGAGTTTTTCCAGAACCTGAACAAAATTTTCTGCCGGAGCGCCTTTCATTGATATACCACGGGAAAGAGCACTGTATAAATGGGTATGACAGTTTATCAAACCGGGCATTATCAGCATGCCGGTGGCATCTATAAAATAATCATGCTCTTCTGATATAAGATCTTTAGTATGACCTACCTTTTCAATTAAATCACCAGAAATCAATACTGCTCCGTCTTCAATAATACCGGCGCTATCCTGAGTTATTACCGTTCCTCTGGCTATAAGGGTTTTTGACATTTGAATTTCCTCCTTGTTTTTTATTTGAAGTAATGCTATTCTAGCATATAATATTTTTTTTGTAAATTTCAGCTATCATCAATTTTAGAGTAAAAAGTGAAAAGAAATAGGACATTACTCACTTTTCACTCCTTCTTACTGAATTGTTATGAAACTATCTATAGCTTTTATGAAGAGGTATCTATGAAGAATTTATTAAGTGATAAAATTAATAGTTTTCCTGGAATTATAGCAACAGGCTTTAAAGATCTATTATCATACGATGAGTTTTATTATAATGAAAGGGAAATATTTCCCGCTGCAAGTATAATAAAAATTCCAATAATGATTGAATTTTTCCGGAAAGTGGAAAGAAAAGAAATTTCTCTTGAACATAAGATTGTTCTTAAAGAAGAAGATAAAACAGGGGGAGCAGGAGTTTTATTTGAACTTCATAATGGAGTGGAATTAACTCTTCTGGATCTGGTTAAATTAATGATTGTTATAAGTGATAATACTGCTACCAATATTTTACTTGATTATACAGGATTTGATGGGGTTAATAATCTTATGAAGGAAGCAGGGATGCAGTCAAGTTGCCTGAGAAGAAAGATGATGGTTCCCTGTAAAGAAAATCAGGAGAATTTAATATCTGTCAGAGATATCATGGTTCTTATGGAACGTCTTGTAACAGGGAAACTTCTTTCTCCTAAATACACGGAAATAGCTGTAGGCATATTAAAAAGACAGCAATATAATGAGAAAATTCCTCTCTATCTCCCGGCAGAAATTCCTGTGGCCCATAAGACAGGAGAATTAGATGGTGTAAGACATGACGTGGCGGCAATATATCTGCATGATAGAATTTATTTGTTTTCTGCTTTAACCAGACAGGTTTCAAATGTTGTGGAAACCGACAGAATTATAGGGGAGATGTCAAAAATTATATATGATAAAGTCAATGATTATAAAAAATCTCTTACAGAAGAATTATTCAATATATGATCTGCTACAGTATTTTTTTGGTCCAGTTCCAGCACTTTACTGCAATACATAGCCCCTTCTTTCAGGTGTACCATGGCAAGTCCCAGATAAGCTTCTTTACTGTCCGGTAAGACCTTTATTGCATGTTTCAAAGTTTCTCCGGCTTTATCAAGTTTCCCCATGGAGTAATATATCATTCCAAGATATTCATAGACAGAAGGATATTTTTTTTCTCCTTTTAATTCGATGGATTTCTCTAAAAATGATAAAGATATATCTATATTTCCAAGCCATTTATGTATGAGACCTGAATAAAAATAAAATGCCGGCTCCAGAGGATACAATTTATTAATCTCTTCAAGTATCTCTAGAGCTTCAGGCAAAAGATTCTGAGCTATATATTCTTCTGCCACCTTTATTAGTAAATCCTTTTTTACATCAGCGTTATTTGCCAGCTCAATCTCATATAATAATTTCAAAATTTGAAATTCTCTTAAAGAAGGTTCTATTCTGAAAAGAGTTTTTTCATCTGTTCTCTGAGCTATGTCTTTATATATACATGTGTCGGGAAGAAGTGTATTTATGCTTATAAATGTGCCGAATAATCTGCAACACATAGGACGAAATTTATAAACTACGCAACTTCCGGAATAAAATGGACAGGCAGGCCTGTCTTTTTCTGTCATGAAACGTTTAAAAATATTTATTTTATCTCTTTCTTCTTCAAGATTTGCTTCAAGAAAATCATATTCAAGTGAAGATATGGGAGGGTAATTTATATCAGAATTACAACAATAATTACACCCTGCACAGGAACCGGCCGTTCTAGCAATAAATTTTTCCTGAAGTGTCTTATATATTTCATCAAGTTTTAAAAAGAATTTTTTCATAGAATGTGCTTAATGTACCTCTATATCAAGTTCCAGCCTTACCTGGTTATTCATCTCAAATCTTTGCTGTTTGACAAAATAAACAAAACTATCAGCGCTCAAAATATTATCTCTGAAGCGGGCAACTACTTTACCGCTGGCTTCACATCGTTCTTCTCCGGCATTCCATTTTAACATGTCAGACTGGAATTCCTGATCCTGCTCTATAACTCTTATTATTACGCCTCCCATAGCATCAAAATTCTTTGTCTGCATATCAAAATCAACCCTTGATGCATTGACTTCTATAAAAGGTTTATCATCTTTATAAATTATTCCTTTTGCATTTTTCTTTGCCAGAACTCTATTGTTTTCACGGTATTCTAACTCATCAGAGGTGAATTCCCATTGCTTTTTACCAGCAGAATATCCCTCTAATTTTATATTACCCAGCAGTGCTTCCATATGACTTTTTTTACCCGGCTCATCTTCAAACAATATTATATCTATTAATAAATAAGCAACATAAATAGAAATTATTACAGTCAGAACAAGTTTCCACCTGACTAACAATTTCTTATAAGTATTTTTTATAATATGCAAATATTTATTCATATATTTATTTTTTCGATGGAAATTATCTTTTCCCTTTATAAAAGCTATAAAGTAATAGTGACAGAGAAATGATAAAACATATCAAAGAAAATATATCACCGTGAAAGGTATAAAATGTTGTTGCACCATGCGGAAATATATGACCATACATTATTCTGTCTTCATAAATAGGCGTACTTTCAAGTATTCTGCCGAGAGGATCAATTACACATGACACTCCCGTATTGGCACATCTTACAACAAAAGTATGATTTTCTACTGCTCTAAACACTGATATAATATTATGTTGATAAGGAGCAGCAGTTCTCTCAAACCATGCGTCATTTGTCAATACAATTATACACTGTGACCCTTTAATCATGCATTGTCTTGATATATCAGGGAAAATAGATTCAAAACATATGACTGTAGAAAAATTTATAGAAGGTGTTTTGAAAAGTACCGTTTCATGGCCCGATGTGAAACGTGATACAGGTTTTACTATCTCCTTTAAACCGGGGATTTTCTCAAGATATTTTCTCCAGGGAAGATATTCCCCGAACGGTACAAGATGCATTTTATAATACTTGCCTTCCATATTGCCCTGAGGGGAAAAAATCAATGACGTGTTAAATATTAATTTCGATTCTGGCTCTATATCAACAGTACCAACCACCAGATAAGTTTTAATCTCATTTAAGAGGTTTTTTATTGAAATCATAATATTATAATCATATAATAATAATGAAGGCACAGCTGTCTCCGGCCAGAGTACCATATCTACATGTTTATTTACAGCAGTTCTGGTCATTTTGAAATATTTTTCTGTTGTCTCTTTATAATGGCCTATATCCCATTTTACACTCTGATCTATATTTGGCTGTATTACCGCAATATCTACAGGCGAAGAGTTTACAACATTAAAGGTCTTTAATTGAAAAATTCCATACAATGTAGTTAATAATATAACAGTTATGCTAATCGCCGCATATATAAAAATTCCTTTTTTACTTTTTATGTTGGATGATCTGAACAGGGCAGGTAATTTTAAAGCAAGTATTTCTCTGAATACTTCATTTACCATACATATAATAAACGTTATTCCTCCCACACCTGTAATAGAAGAAATCTGTATAAGCGGTAATATATTATATTGTGTATGCCCGAGATTTATCCAGGTAAATCCCATAAACCCCAGGGATCTTACCCATTCCATGGATACCCATAAAAAAGGAGTAATTACAATAATATAATCCGGTAATCTACATTTTAAAAAAGATATAATAAAAGATAATACTGCCGGATAAAGTCCGTAAAAAATACAGTATGTACCCCATGCTATGTAATCGCCTGGAAGTACTATAAGCCAGTAGCTGACACCACCCATAAAAATCATGCCAAAGAGCCATCCGTAAAAAAAAGACTTCCATGGTTTTTCCGTATAGAGAACTTCCATTATTGGAATAAGAGAAATCCATACAAGCCAGTTAGATTTGAATTCCGGAAAACAATAAGTAAGAAGTAGTCCGGAAAGTATTGATAAAGAAAAATTTCTTGCTATATTAACGATAATCTCTCCTTTCTATAGAGAAAAAAATATGATATAATTTATCAGCTATCAGCTAATCTTACTGACTGCCGGTAGACGTTAATTTTAATATATAATTCAGGAGGCATTTATGCTAAAAATCATAAATTTTGCTATCGGACTGTTTTTATTTCTGATGCTGGGTTTTTTAAGCCTGTCATCATTTTTGTTTACAGGAGGATGTGCCAGAGGCCCCTTTCCTACAGAAGTTCCTACATCTACTCCGACTTTCCCTGTAACTCCTACAGCCACTCCCGATCCCAATTCTACCCCTACACCTACACCCATTCCAGTAAAGGTTCTAGATATAAATTTTCAAATGAACGGGCAAATTAATATAAATAAAGGATTCTATATATTCGCTTTCAGCCGTCCTGCACCTGGCCAGTCGGTGGCAGATCCTATTTCGGTAAATGATACCTACTGGACTGATTATATAAGCCTCGGCTTAAATCAGGCTTCCAATTTCATAAGAAGAGAACGTATTACACCGGGTGACAGGAACAGCGACTGGAACCCAACTATATTTACTTTTACTACCGGTAATTATTCAGGGAACAATATTCAAATTATCCTGCCTTTCAGTACTCTCGGTAATCCCCAGAGTTTGTATTTTGATATTATTACTACTGACTCAGGAGGAGTTCCCAGGGATGCACTGGGCTTTGGCACTGGAACATTTTCAGACAGTTATAATATCGATATGACCAAAATAGGTATAGCCCAGACATTAACCGATGTTCAGAATGATATAGTAACAACTCCTGCTCCGCCGGACGGTTTTATGCCAGTATCTTCATCGTATGATATAATTTCCGGTCAAATAACAATAAAACTTCAATAATTTAGTGAGTGGTGGGTAGTGAATAAGATCTATAAATTCACTACTCACTATTCACCACTCACTAAAATTGAAATGCCGGATTTGAAATCTGACTCTGAATATCCTGAAGAATTGGCAATATGGGGCCTTCCGGTGATGCCCCTATTTTAAAGGTTTCATAAGGAAACGCTTTAATCGCGATCTGTAAAACAAATTCATTTCTGTAAGTACGATATGCCATAGACCATAACCAGCAATGACAGTCCTTTGTCAGTTTAAAATCCTGATTCCCGAATTGATTGCTGTAAAAATTATAAGTACTTGCATATTCAAATCTCCATTCAGGATGAACTGTAAGATCCAGATGGGTATCAAATGTCTGGGCTTTATGCTGATTTAAATCATAGGCAAATCCAAAGTTAAAAATCAGATTATTCCTGGGGCGAAAATCAAAACGCGTTACTATAGGATTGAAGGTTTCATTGGTTATATTGTAACCTGTATTCAAAGAAAATTTCCATATATTTTCATCATAAAGTTCCATTTGATAGGACATGGAATGATAGGAAGAACCTACACCGTCAAAACTGAAAGGTGAGTAACCGTTTGGTATATTTGATGAAAAATTCAAGGTACTTCTGAAATGATTTGCTATGGTATTATTCAAATTCATATTGGTATTAAGTATATATCTGGCTTCACCTGAACCATAAAAGGTTTGATCCAGATAAGAACTTATACTTAAATTATGGCCCTGTGCAAAATCAAAATTCTGATTGTAATTTATTTTCAAATTGCCTCTGGACATTTTTGTTTTTGTAGACTGTTCATCATAATAACCGAAACTGAATGATGTAGTTATCGGTATTACAACGTCACCGAAACTGAAAGGATTTGCCTGGGTAAAAGTCACATCAGGCGTTTTCTGAGTAAAATACTGTGTATAATTGGAACCGCTGTAATCTACCGTAAAATCCATGTTTACAGGCCCCATAGGAGATCTGCCCGTAAACAGTAATTTAGTCTGATTCCTGTCGTCTGATGAGGGACTGCTGTCATTTACATTGTTAAGCTGAAGATTTGTAGATAATGTATCAAAAAATGTATGGCTGTGTGTAAGATTAAAGGTAGTATTCGTATTTAAACTGGAACCTTTAAAATAATTTGTGCTGAAGGTTGTACTGCTTTTCTCTCCTCTATAATTTAATGCAAGATTGGAACTTATATTTGGATTGGTCACAAGTGATATACCGGTATTTTTTGTTACATTTACTGAAAAATTCATTGTCAGAGCATCTGTAAGATTTTGATTATGACGAAAATTGAATTGATTGTTGACTATATTGTTCTGTGAACTCTGACGAAGATACGAAAAAGACCCGGTTCCTGTCTGTCCTACTCTGTAATTATGAGTAAGACCATAACTGACACCCAGGTTGCTGGCATAATCTATATTTGTACTGCCATAATGATTATTACTTAAATAATAATAAAATAATTGTTTTACAAAAAAACCTTCAAATTGATTGTATCCTATTCTTGGGAGGAATTCCTGCTTGGCCCTTTCTTTCAGAGAAACAAGCACAACAGGCAACCATAATAGTTTATAACCTTTATAATATACATTTACACTTTTGGCCACAACTTTGTCTCCCGGAGTAACATCAATTGAACCGGCTGTCATATCATAATGCTCATTTGGATATGGCCGATCACATGTTGTAAAATCTCCTTCTCTCAAAAAAAGATTGTCAGGCTGCGTATCTGTTTCTTCTCCTCTGAAAAAAATATAATCACTTACATTGTTACCTTTCAATTTAAAATTTTTCGTTTTCCCTTTACCTCTGAATAATACACCTTTTTTTTCTCTTAGATTATAGGTCAATAGTTCTCCCTGTGCCTGATCACCCTGAGCTTTTAAGTATACATTGCCAAAGGCTCTGATTATTCTTTCATGTTTCTGTAATTCTGCCTGATCGGCTTCGATTTCTGTGCCTTCATAAGTAATTTTCACTTTGCCTTCTGCTACTATCCATCCGTCTTCATCAATGGAAACCTTATCTGCTTCCAGGGAAGTCTTAATTTTTTCCTGTGCACAGATACAGGAAAAGGGAAATAAAAATATTAAAATAAAAAGAAAAATTTTTTCTTTCCAGAGAATAATCTTCACAAAATCACCTGCAGATAAATACTTTTACATGGTAACTCAAGTTTTTATCTTTATGTTTCAAGCTTAATCTAAAAAATTATTTTCATTATCATACAAAAAATCTAACAATCTTCATGTTTCGATATTACATCACATAGAGTTTTTTCAGGAAATTTTATTTCCATATAATCTCTTCTCTCTGTATAGTCAGCTATTATATTGTCTTCATTTTGTCCTGACTTCTTTCTTTTTTCCATTAATTTCTTTATTACGAATCTAAATTTTTTCTTTAAAATACTTAATTTTTCCCGACATGATGCCCACAGTATTTCCAGAGATTTTCTATCAAAAGAATATTCTACATTAAAAAGGAGTATAACTCCCAGAGTTCCTATTATTATAACAGGACACCATGCGCCAAGAAATGGAGATATTATACCATTTCTGGCAAAAGCTCTGCCTATAGACATTAAATTATAATATACAAATATGACACCAAAGCTATAGGCTATTCCCATCATTTTACCGCTCCTTGGTGCTTTTACGCTCAGAGGCGCTCCTATTAATGCAGTAATAAGGCTTGCCAGAGGCAAGCTGTATTTTATCTGATAATCTACCTGAAATTCTCTTGTATCCTGGCCGGTTGTAGCCATTTTGTCTATCTGTTTCTTCAATTCATCTGTAGTCATTTCCGAAGGAGTTTTTTGCATGGCAAAGAAATCTTTCACGTCAATATCTACCTGAAGTTTGAAATCATTGAAATTTGCCTGCCAGAGTAATTTCCCGTCTCTATCAAATTTATGTATTGAGCCATTGGAAAGATACCAGCACTTATCATCCCAGGTAGCCTGCTTTGCAGTTATTATTTTCGGAAAATCTCCGTCATTCAAATCAAAGATCATAATATTTTGAAGAATTTTATTCTGTTCATCCACTACCTGAACATAAAATGTCTGATTATTGGGACCTTTCTGAAATACATTCGAATGAATAAGAGGTACCTGCTGTTTTAATATCATATTTCTGACTATATTTTCAGATTTATGGCTTGCCCATGGAACAATTTTTTCGTTTGTTAAGAATGTTAGACCACTTAATGCAATTCCTACTATGAGAAAAGGAAGCATAATTCTTGGGAAACTTATTCCAATGCTCCTCAGGGCTGTTATTTCATTGGAAGCAACCATACCGCTTATGCTTAAAACTGTTCCGAATAAGATTGCTACAGGTAAAGTTAATACCATAATTGCAGGCATTCTAAGAAGCATCATCCTGGCTACTACACCAAAAGGAATATTTTTATTTACAATAACATCTGTCAAAAGAAATAATATATGACTCACCATAAAGATTAAAAATCCAAGTATGGCAATCAAAAAAGGGCCTGCCAGTTCTCTGAGTAAATATTTATCTAATATTTTCATAATTTTTCAACTAAAAAAGCTCACCTCATTTTACTTAATGAATAATAATTTTGCAACTACAAACTTAAATATTTTAGGGCAAATTTTATGCCAATTTTTCACACGATTCTCATATAAAATATTTTGCAGTTGAAGTGAAGGATAGAGTAATTTTTAAAAGAAATTTATTTTATAGATTATTGGAATTAAAAATTGATTAGTGAGGAATCTCATGAAGAAAATAGGAATAATAGGGGGAACTTTTAACCCTGTTCATAACGGGCATTTATTTATTGCAGAAGAGATACGTGTAACTATGGGGTTTACTGGGGTTATATTTATACCCAATAAAATTCCGCCACATCGTACAGATGTCAATTTATTAAGTGAAGAACACAGGTGGAATATGTTAAACCTGGCAATCAGTAATAATAATTTCTTTGAAAGCTCAAGAGTTGAACTTGACAGACAGGGTCTGTCCTATACAGTCGATACTGTAAGATATTTTTATAATCTTTACCCGGGAGACTCTCTCTTTTTTATAACAGGAATGGATGCCCTTTTAAATTATTCGTGGTATAATTTTCCCGAATTAATGGACATGTTATCAGGTTTTATAGCTATATCCAGGCCGGGATATTCCGGAGAGGTTCTTTTGAATAAAATAGAAACAAATTATCCCGTATTTTCTGACAAAATAATGGTAATCAACAGCCTTTTACTTGAGATTTCATCGAGTGATATAAGAAAAAGATTGAAAGAAGGCAAAACTATAAAATATCTTATTCCTGATACAGTAGAAAAATATATTTCAGATAATAAACTTTATGTTTAATATTGGTGAAAAGTGAAAATTGAATAGAAGATGACACTATTTACCATTCACTATTGACGAATACAGTTTTATATGAACTTAAATATGATTTCTATTGCAGGTGAATCTACCAGTCATAAAAAAACGCAATCATCTCTTGACAAGAGATAATATAGTATTTATAATTATTAACCATGTTGATAAGCCTATTATACTTGGAAGTAGTTGTTGTATCATATGGATTTAAAGATAGATGTTGCAGAAGTAAAAAAAAGCAAGATATTTAAACTATCCGGTTCATATAAAGGAAACCTTGATTTTTCAGATGATAGTCTGGAAGACTGCATGGTAGATGTACAGTATAAAATGGCCGATATAGGTAAAGGTGTCTATGTTACAGGGACTTTGCATGTAAATGTGAAAATGGTATGCAGCAGGTGTCTTAATTCATGTGAATATAAAGATCAGATTACATTAGAAGAAGTCTGTGAATATCCTGTTAAAGAAATAGATGTATTTGATAATTATTTTGTAGAAGAAGATGTACTGGATTTAAAAGAATTATTAAGACAAAAAATAACTCTTTTATTACCATTAAAGCCTCTTTGTAAAACTGATTGTAAAGGACTTTGTTTTACCTGTGGTATAGATTTAAATGAAGGTTCCTGTAATTGTAAAAAACATGACGTAGATCCAAGATGGGCCAGACTCACAGAAAAATTCGATTTATAAAGAAAGGAAGCGTGTTGAATTATGGCTAATCCTAAATATAAGACTTCAAGATCTAAAACGAGACGCAGACGTTCTCATCTGAAGTTAACGCCGCCACAGCTTGTAGCCTGCAGTAATAAAGACTGTAAGGAATTAAAATTAAGTCATTGTGTATGTCCTGCCTGTGGTACTTATAATGGAAGAGATTACAGTTCTTTCCTGCATATTGCAAGTTAAATATTTATAGAAAGGAGAAAAACTCTCCTGAGTAAATGAGCAAGGCAGAGTTATTATCTTATGAAAAAAATCAGAGCAGTTGGAATAAAAGGTATAGGACATTATGTTCCGGATAGAATCCTGACAAATTTTGATTTAGAAAAAATGGTTGATACTTCAGATGAATGGATAACCCTTAGAACCGGTATTAAAGAGAGAAGAATATCAGAAAATAGTGATGCTACATCAGATGTGGCATATAAAGCAGCTATTATAGCATTGCAGGATGCAGGTATTACAGCAGAAAAATTAGATTATATTATACTTGCAACAGCATCACCTGATATGTTTTTCCCATCAACTGCCTGTATAGTGCAGGATAAATTAGGTGCCAGGCATGCCGGTGCATTTGACCTTGCTGCAGGCTGTTCTGGTTTTATTTATTCTTTAGTAGTTGCATCTCAGATGATAGCTACAGGTGTCTATGAAAATATTCTGGTTATAGGTGCAGAAACGTTATCTAAATTTACAGACTGGACTGATAGAAATACCTGTGTTGTGTTTGGTGATGGTGCAGGAGCAGTTGTACTTGGAGCAGTAGAAGACGGAAAGGGACTAATTGCAAGTGCTATGGGCTCTGACGGTTCAGGTGGAGAAATGCTTAAACTTCCGGCAGGAGGCTCAAGAATGCCTGCTTCATCTGATACGGTAAAAGACAGGCTTCATTACATAAAAATGGATGGAAGAGAAGTATTTAAAAATGCTGTTCGCTATATGAGTGAAGCAGTTGAAAGCGTACTGGCAAAATGTAATATGACTGTTGATGATATAACTTTTTTAATTCCTCATCAGGCCAATCTTCGAATCATACAATCCCTGGGGAAAAGGCTTAAATTACGGGACGACCAGGTTTATGTCAATATAGAACACTATGGCAACACATCATCTGCATCTATAGTAATAGCTTTGAGTGAATTAATACAGAAGAAAAAGATTAAAGATAATGATGTTATTGCCTTGACTGCCTTTGGTGCAGGATATACCTGGGCTTCTGCTGTAATTAGATGGTAATTTCTACTATATTATATAAATTTTAGGAAGTGATTATATGGATTTTGCATGTATCTTTCCCGGTCAGGGATCTCAATATGTAGGTATGGGCAAGGAGCTGGCTTCAATATCCAGAGAAGCTGCTTCTATTTTTGAACTGGCTGATAAAGTTCTTGGAATGGAATTGTCCCGTCTGTGCTGGGAAGGACCGGAAGAGGAATTAACAAAGACTATAAATACTCAACCAGCAATAGTAACAACAAGTATAGCCGCTTTTGCAATGTTAAGAGAAAAAGGGTTAAATCCGTCCATGGTAGCAGGACACAGTGTTGGTGAATATGCAGCTTTGGTGGCAGCAGGAGCTCTCTCTGTGGAAGATGCTCTTCTACTTGTCAGAAAAAGAGGCTCTCTCATGTATGAAGCGGGTATTGATTGTCCCGGAGCTATGGCTGCAATAATCGGACTTTCTCATGAACATATAAATAATATCTGTAAAGAGGTCTCATCAAAAGGAATTTGCCAGGTAGCCAACCTGAATTGTTCTGATCAGGTAGTAATCTCCGGAAATATAGATGCTGTTGCTAAAGCCAGAGAACTGGCCACCCAGGCAAATGCTAAAAGAGTTATACCTCTGAATGTAAGCGGTGCTTTTCACAGTCCTTTAATGAAACCTGCTTCGGCAAAATTAAAGGAAGAAATTGAAAAAATAGAAATAAAAAATCCCAGAATACCTGTGATAACAAATGTTTATGCCAGGGAAGCAAATTCGGCTCAAGAAATAAAGGATGCTTTAATTCTTCAAATGGAAAGCCAGGTATTATGGCAGAATTCCATCGAATTAATTGTTTCTAAAGGAATAAGAACATTTGTTGAAACAGGAGCAGGTAAAGTATTAAGCGGGTTAAATAAGAAAATCAACAAAGAGATAAAAACGTCAAATATAGAGGATGGCAAATCCTGGGAAAAATGCATTAATTTCTTTGGTCTGTAAAGGAAAATAATAAACTTATGGATAGAGAGTTAATTAAGGTAGGAATAAAATCGTCAGGCTATTTTGTACCTGAGCAGGTTATTGAAAATTCCTATTTTACAAAATTTGATGAAGATATATCGGAAGAATGGATTACATCACGAACCGGTATATATACAAGAAGAAAAGTTTCAGATGGAGAAGCTACATCAGATATGGCATATAAAGCAGCAAAATCTGCTATTACTCATGCCGGTATGTCTCCAGATGAATTAGATTTTATTATTCTTGCTACCAGTTCACCTGATATGTTTTTCCCATCAACTGCCTGTCTTGTACAGGATAAGCTTGGTGCAACTAAAGCAGGGGCATTTGACCTCTCTGCTGCCTGTGCCGGATTTATATACGGACTCCATGCAGGTTACAGTATGGTGGCTTCCGGGTTATATAAAAATGTAATGGTTATAGGTGCCGAGACTCTTACCAGATTTGTAAACTGGGAAAATAAAGAAACGTCAGTACTGTTTGGAGATGGTGCAGGCTGTGTTATTATTTCTCCTGTAGAAGAAGGAAGAGAGATTATCCACTGTGAAGTTGGTGCCGATGGAAGCGGTGCATCAATTTTAACGTTACCTGCCGGTGGTTCCAGAACACCTGCCAGTGAAGAAACTGTATCAAATAATTTACATTATATTAACATGAATGGTAAAGAGACTTATAAAGCCTGTATACGTAATATGACTGATAATATATCAGGTGCATTAACTAAATGTAATTTACAGGTTTCTGATGTGGATATTATTATAACTCATCAGGCCAACAAACGTATAATAGAGGCTATAGCAAAAAAGTTGAGAGTTTCTGAAGATAAAGTTTATGTTAATGTTACATATCTGGGGAATACTGCAGCAGCTTCCATACCTATAGGTATGGCTGAATGTATGGAACAAAATAAATTCAAAAAAGGTGATAATATTTTATTGTCTACCTTTGGAGCCGGTCTTACCTGGGGAACCTGTCTTGTAAAGTGGTAAAAATACGGAGTATATGCTATTCCAGTTGGGCCATAAAACTATATAAAGGAGGTCAGGTAACAGGGTACTTTAGATACACTTGTTTATAAAAAAATGTTATTAAAAGGAAAAGTAGCACTTGTAACAGGTGCGGGAAGAGGAATTGGCAGAGTTATTTCCTTGGCTCTGGCAGCAGAAGGAGCCAGAGTTATAGTAAATGATTATATAGAAGAAAATGCAAAATCAGTGGCAGAAGAAATAAAAGCTGCCGGAGGAGAAGCAGAAAGTTTTCAATGTAATGTCGCGAATTTTGAAGAAACTGGCAACATGATAAAAGCAATATTGAAAAATAGTCCTGTTGACATTCTTATCAATAATGCCGGTATTACGAGAGATAATCTTATCGTCAGGATGAAAGAATCTGAGTGGGATGATGTTTTATCGGTTAATTTAAAAAGTATATTCAACTGTACTCAGGCTGTTTCTAAATCTATGATGAAACAGCGTTATGGCAGAATAATAAATATTGCCTCTATAGTAGGACTTATCGGAAATGAAGGACAGGCAAATTATGCTGCTTCCAAATCCGGTATTATAGGTTTCTCCAAGACAGTTGCTAGAGAACTGGCTACAAGAGGTGTTACTGTTAATGTTATTGCTCCCGGTTTTATTCAGACTCCAATGACAGATAAATTATCAGATGAAGCAAAAGAGAAATTATTTGCTTCAATTCCTATGAAGCGCCTGGGAACACCTGAAGATATAGCTCCACTGGTGGTTTTCCTTTGCTCTGATAAGGCCGGTTATATTACCGGTCAGGTAATTAATGTTGACGGTGGTATAGCCATGTAATTTAGTACTTGACATTATGGCTTACAGGATATAAAATCTGCTAAATGAATTTTCATTAAGCAAAAGATTATTAAGGAGGAAAATACTATGACTTATGATGAAATTGCCGAGAAAGTCAAGGCAATTATTGTTGAACAACTGGGAGTGGATGAAGAAGAAGTTACCTTAAAGGCATCTTTTACAGATGATTTAGGTGCAGATTCACTTGATAATGTTGAATTAGTAATGGCATTGGAAGAGGAATTTGATATAGAAATTCCTGATGAAGAAGCTGAAAAAATTACAAATGTTCAAGAAGCAATCAAGTACATAGAAGAACATTTAGGAGCATAATTTTAATCAATATTTAATATCCGTGTAACGCAGAATTCTCCCTCTATAAAATTTTTAGGGGGAGATTATTGCGGAAAAGAAGTATCTGATCTGAAGGGCGTTTGTTTAAACGCCCTTATAAAGTGAAAATTTTATTCTGGTTCTTACAAAGATATAATAAACCAGTGAAAACCCGACCGAGTAATCTGATTATAAATATCAGTTTTTTTCTATTTATATGATTAATTTATGAAGGAACAGGATTTTACCTCACAGGAAGGTTCTTCTGCTTCTGTTAAGCTCAGTATTATTATTCCTACATTTAACAGAAGAGACGTACTTTTTTATTGTTTAAAATCTCTTTCCAATCAGTCTTTTCCCATAGATAATTTTGAGGTTCTGGTTATTGATGATGGTTCTACAGAAGATATACCTTCATTAATAAAAGAATTTAATCAGAGTTTATTTATAAGGTACTTCAGGCAGGATAAAAAAGGGCAGGCCAGTGCAGAGAACCTTGGTATAAAACATGCCGCAGGGGAGATCCTTCTTTTCTTAGATAACGATATGATTTCCACACCGGGACTGGTAGAAGAGCATTTTAATTTTCATCAGAAATATAAAAATTATATAATAAGAGGCTCTTATGCAAATACGTCGGATTATATTAATCCGGAAGCTGCCAGTGAAGGAAGGTTTTATTCTTCGGCATTTTTTATAAATGGCAATGTATCTATGACAAAGGAAATTTTATTTAAAGCCGGCATGTTTGATGAAGAATTTTCCGGTTATGGCTGGCTTGACCTTGAACTTGGAGTCAGATTAAAAAAGATAGGTGCTAAAGCTATAACAAATGAGAAAGCCTTTACCTATCATTATCAGAAGAATTTTGTTATAGAAGACCTGGCTAAAATCTATAAAAAAGAAGTTGAAAGAGGGCATATGGGAGTACTGTTTTATTTAAAACATCCATGTTTAAAAGTTAAACTTGCTACAATGAATCCTCTCATTATTTTTATAGGCTCTATTCTTTATAAATGTGACTGGTTAAACCCTTTAAAAGGTGGTAAAATATTATATTTCCTGTATAATCATAAAATGAACTGGCTTTTTAAACAGGTAGTAAATCTTGTAGCTATGTCCTGGTATAGTTTTGGTGTCAGGGAAGCCCTTGTAAGAGTGAAACGTGACAGCATTATTCAGTAGAAGGTATTATCTATTATGAATCATCGTTTATTTATCGCTATTAATTTAGATGACATATTAAAAAAACAGCTTTCTATTATATTAGAAGACTTCAAGAGGGAAGAACTTTCGGTAAAATGGGTTGAAGCTCATAATTTACATGTTACACTTAAATTTCTTGGAGATACACCTGAAGAAAAAATCATAAATATCAAAAAAGCCTTAAGAGAGATACATTATCAGCCCTTTTCATTAAAATTAAAAGATCCCGGTTGTTTCCCGAATATAAAGCACCCGAGAGTAGTATGGCTTGGTATATCAGAAGGAAAAGATGATTTATTAAAATTAAACATGGAAGTGGAAAACGCACTCGAAAAACAGGGATTTCCTAAGGAAAGTAAGGATTTCAAATGTCATATTACTTTAGGACGGGTGAAAAAATTCAAAAAAATTTATTCTATTGAAAAATTTTTAAACAAAATTGAATTAGAAGATTTTGCAAAACAAAGAATAGAACATATAGCTCTGATGAAAAGCACGCTTTATCCGACAGGACCTGTATATGAAATATTAGAACAATATTTATTAAAAAAATAAGCTTTTATTAAAAAATAAATTTTAAAGAGAGGGGATTATATTATGGAAGAAGAAAAACAAAAAGCTCTTGACGCAACATTACTTCAAATACAAAAGCGTTTTGGTAAAGGTTCTATAATGCAGCTTGGAAAAACTGAAGCTCTTAATGTTGAAAGTATATCTACCGGTTCAATAGCTTTAGACCGGGCTCTTGGTATAGGTGGAGTTCCCAGAGGAAGAATAATAGAAATTTATGGCCCGGAAGGCTCCGGAAAAACCACCATGGCATTACATATTATAGCTTCGGCTCAGAAAGAAGGAGGTACTGCAGCTTTTATAGATGTAGAACACGCCCTTGACCCTGAATATTGTAAAAAACTTGGTGTTAAGACAGATGATCTTTATATATCTCAGCCGAATACAGGAGAAGAAGCCCTAGAAATAGTAGAAATGTTAATCAGAAGTAATGCTATAGATGTAATAGTCCTTGATTCTATAGCGGCTCTTGTTCCCAAAGATGAAATAGAAGGCGAAATGGGGGATCCCCATATGGCTCTTCAGGCAAGACTCATGTCCCAGGCACTGAGAAAACTTACAGGAGCTGTAAGCAAATCAAAAGCTGTGGCTATTTTCATCAATCAGATAAGGATGAAAGTGGGAGTTTATTTTGGTAATCCGGAAACGACTCCGGGCGGTAGAGCTATGAAGTTTTATTCTTCTGTACGTCTTGAGGTTAAGAGGGGAGATGCCATAAAAAAAGGTAATGAGATAATAGGTTCTTCTACTAAAATAAAGGTTGTTAAAAATAAAGTTGCTCCACCTTTTAAGGAAGTAGTGCTGGATATGATGTTCGGAGAAGGTATATCAAAAGAGGGTGAAGTTGTAGACATAGGTGTTGAACAGGGGATAATAGAAAAAAGTGGTGCATGGTATACCTATAAAGAACAGAAAATAGGACAGGGTAAAGAAAATGTAAAGATTTATCTTGTAGAACATCCGGATGTTTTTGAAGAAATTGAAAAAAGAATCAGAGAAAAGCTTAGTCTGTTCCCAGGTAAAAGGAAATCCGATACGATAGATGAAGAATAAAAAAAGTAAGTGAAATATCTCACAGATTCAATAAAGTCTTTACAAAAAATATTAATCGTGATAAAATTATTTACTTAAAAGTTGTTTACTTAAATAAAAGGTTTAATTTTTATAATAAGGAGGTGTACACCTGAATTAATTAATTAATCAGGTGCCCAGCGATAATAAATGTTATAATTGCTATAATCATATCATTATTAGCAGGCGGGCTAATAGTATATTTTTATCCTCAGGTGGGTTCCAGAGATAGAAAGAAACTTGAAAATGAAGAGAGGGAAGCTATCAAAAGGGAATCTCATAAAGAAGCTGAAGCCAGAAAGAAAGAAATCCTTCTGGAAGCCAGGGATGAAGCCCATAGAATCAGAAGTGAGGCAGAAAAGGAGAGTCAATCGAGAAGAAGAGAATTGCAGAAAGCTGAACAGAGATTAATTCGTAAAGAAGAGACTATTGATAAAAAAATCGAAGAACTGGAGAAAAGAGAGAAGAAACTTAATCTCAGGGAGAGGGAAGCAGTTCGCCTGAAAGAAAGACTCCAGCAGCTTAATTCTCAACAACGCTCGAAATTAGAACAGATATCTGATTTGACTACTAAAGAAGCCAAAGATCTTCTTATGAAGGAAATAGAAGAAGAGAGCAAGCAGGATGCTGCCCTTTCAGTTAAAAAAGTTATAGAAGAAACTAAAACTCAGGCTGAAAAGGAAGCACGAAAGGTAATAACTCTGGCTATTCAGAAATGTGCGGTAGACCAGGTAGGAGAATCAACTGTTTCAGTAGTACATCTGCCGAATGATGAAATGAAGGGAAGAATTATAGGTAGAGAAGGTAGAAATATAAGGATGCTGGAAACCCTTACCGGTATTGATTTAATAATAGATGATACACCGGAAGCAGTTATATTATCTGGCTTTAATCCTATAAGAAGGGAAATTGCAAAGCTTACTCTGGAAAAGCTTATTGTTGATGGTAGAATACACCCGGCAAGAATAGAAGAAATGTTCAATAAAGCAACCAAGGATATGGAAGTAAGGATAAGGGAAGAAGGAGAACAGGCTTCATTCGCAGCAGGTGTCAGTGGATTGCATCCAGAACTTATCAATTTACTTGGAAAGTTAAAGTTCAGAACCAGTTACGGACAAAATATACTGCATCATTCCATTGAAGTAGCATATCTGGCAGGGGCTATAGCGGCTGAACTGAAAGCAGACGTAAATATAGCTAAAAGAGCAGGGTTGTTACATGATATAGGGAAAGCAGTAGATCAGTCAGTAGAGGGGCCTCATGCCGTTATAGGTTCAGAAATACTGGAGAGATATAAAGAATCTCCTGCTGTGATCCATGCAGTTGCAGCCCATCATGAAGATATTGAACAGAATACAGTAGAAGCTGTACTCATACAATCATGTGATGCTATTTCTGCAGCTAGACCGGGAGCAAGAAGAGAAACATTAGAGAGTTACTTAAAGCGTCTGGAAAAACTGGAAAAGATAGCAGATTCTTTTGTAGGAGTAAATAAATCCTATGCCATTCAGGCCGGTAGAGAAATCAGAATTATTGTTAAGCCGGAAGATGTTGATGATTACACAGCATCCAAGCTGGCAAAGAATGTCGTTAAGAAAATAGAAAAAGAATTAGAATATCCCGGACAGATAAAAGTTACTGTTATACGGGAAATCAGAGCAATCGAATATGCTAAATAGTTTATAAGCGTTCAGCATAATATTAAAATTATAAATGCTGAACGCTTATAATAGGCTCTTATCTATTTTTCTTCCTGGCTGATAAATCTTTCCGGAGAAATGCAATAGTTTTTTACCATATCATAGGAAATTTTGTTCTCTTTCAATAGATTTTCTAACTCATCATCCAGGGATTGCATTCCTTCAGACCTGCTTCTTTCAATAATCATTGGTATTTGTGAAAAGTTTCCTTCCTTGATTGAAATTCTGACTTCAGTATTGGCCAGAAGTATCTCTGAAACCAGAGTCTTACCTTGTGATGATTTTTTATGTACTATACATTGAGAGGTCACTGCCAGCAACGATTTAGATAGTTGCTGACATATGTTGTTATGTTCTGATTCCGGGAAAAGGCTTATAATTCGTTCCAGGGTTTTTACAGTACCTTTGGGATAAAATTCTGTTATCACAAGCATACCGGCCCTGGCAGCTTTTAATAAAAGCTCTATACTCTCTCTGTCTTCTATTTCACCGGTTACTATAACATCTACATCTTCTAAAAATGCCTGTTCTATACCGTGTTTACAGGAAGGTACATCTTTCCCTATTTCTTTATGAATAACGATGCCTTTCTTTGTAGGGTGTATAGCTTCGATAACCTTCTCCAAAACGAGTATTTTACATGTTCTTGTATTACTTATAAATTTAACCAGAGCACCTACTGTAGTTGTTTTCCCACTGTTCGGTGGACCGGATATTACAATCAGACCCTGTTCATTTTTAGCTATATCTTTATATATTTTTGGAAGATTTAATTGATCTATAGAAAAACTTTTTGACGGTAACCTTTTAAATACACCTCCAATACCTCTGTTTTCTTTTCTTAAGTTAGCTCTGAATTTACTCAATCCAGGTACTTCATTACAAAATTCTACACAATAGTTTTTTTCGAATTCATGAATTTTGTCTGATGGACAGTATTGATATAAAAGTTTTGCAGATTCTTCTACAGTGAGAGGTGGTAAATCTGTTACCAAAAGTTCACCATTATATCTAAAATAAGGCGGGAAACCCGGTGATATATGCAGGTTCACTACAGGTGGAGTTAAATCCATCATTATCTCAAATAAACTTTTTATATCATATTTATATTTCAATTTTGTTTCAATAATTTGAAATTTCCCTACTTTTGTTTTTTTCGCTTTTGCTACCTGTTCTTCTTCCAGAGTAGTTATAATTTCTTCTTCTTCCAGGACTTTTGTCTCTTTTTTACCTCTTTTCCAGATACGTCCAAGCACGTTTTATTTACTCCTTCCTCATACAATTTCCGCTTCAATTTTCCAGTATACTTTTATCTTTCAATGAATTTAAGGCTACTTCAGTAGAAATTTTTCCTTCCTTTAGCAGATTTATGATTGAATTATCAAAACTTTGCATGCCAATCTCTCTATTTTCATTTATAATAGAACCAACTATATCTGTTTTTCCTTCTTTTATTAGCTGTGGTAAATTCGATGTTTCTATAAATACTTCTACAGCCGGAATAAGTCCATTTTCTTCAATATTTGGAAGTAATTTTTGAGATATAATGGCTTTTAAATTTGTTGCAAGTAAATCACTCATATATTCCTTTTCCGATGCCGGTATAATTCCTCCTATTAATTCTTCTATAGCCTGTATGGTATCGCCTGTATTCATACATGCTATTATCAGGACTCCTTTTTCTGCTGCTATCAAGGCCTGTTTAAGCAGATCCGGTTTATTAATTTCATAAATAAATATTACATCTATATCCTCTTTTAATGTCGATGAAAGTGCTTCTGCAATATTCTTAAAATCGCAGTCCTTCAGACGCTGTCTGATTAAACATTTTTGAGGTGTATAGACATAATCAAAGTTATCTTCCAGTGTTATTATATGGGCATATTTATCCTGATTAATAGACTGTATAATAGAAGCTATCGTAGTAGATTTACCTGAATATTTAAGCCCATTAACTATAATCAAACCCTGTTTATATGTCTGTATAAGAGAATTTATTGCCGTTGGTAGATTCAACTCTTCAAAAGACGGAATCAGATTTTTTGAAGGTTTAAAAATGAAATCCCATCCATTTATTTGTTTATAAATTTTAACATTAAATTTATAAATAATATTTTCTTTTTCCAGATTAAAAAAAGTGTTAGCTCTGTTTGTCAGAAAACATTCCTGTAATAAGGCTTCAGGTAAAATTTGTTTGAGAAGTAGCGTATTTTTCTCATCAGTAACAATCTTAGAATTAATCTGAATTATAGAAGCTTTATTTAATCGAATTACAGCAGGAGAACCCGTTGATAAAGTAAGAGACAACCCTTTTCTATCTATTAATTCAATAAGAAAATTCTGTAATTCAAGAAGAACCTCTTCCTTCTTTTTTTCTATTTCCTCTAGTTCCTCAGATTTTTCTCCGGTTGCTTCTGCATATTCTTCTGCAATTTTCTCTTCTTCAACTACTTCTTCTTCCTCGGCTTCTTCAACTACTTCTTCTTCCTCGGCTTCTTCAACTACTTCTTCTTCCTCGGCTTCTTCAACTACTACTTCTTCTTCCTCTGCTTCTTCTTCGATTTCTTCTTCAACCTCTTCTTCGGTTTCTTCTTCATCCTCTTCTTCCGTTTCTTCTTCAACCTCTTCTTCGGTTTCTTCTTCAACCTCTTCTTCGGTTTCTTCTTCAACCTCTTCTTCGGTTTCTTCTTCAACCTCTTCTTCGGCTTCTTCTTCAACCTCTTCTTCGGCTTCTTCAACTACTACTTCTTCAGCCTCTTCTTCAACCTCTTCTTCGGCTTCTTCTTCGATTTCTTCTTCAACCTCTTCTTCGGCTTCTTCTTCGATTTCTTCTTCAACCTCTTCTTC
>JAKPQU010000189.1 GCA_029555925.1 Bacillota bacterium | reverse complement strand
TGATATTTGCTATAATCTTATCTGTTTCTTTAACATCATTCCGGCATAAAGGACACTCATGCAGGTGTTTTTCTATTAAAGTATTCATTTCAACAGACAATTCCCCGTTTATATAATCTATAAGCAATAATTCTATATCTTCACATTTCATATTGTTCACCTTCTTTAAAGAATCTTTCTCTTAATTTCTTTATGGCTCTGTGATGGAGAGTTTTGGCAGCAGAGACCGTAATACCCATAATCTGCGATACCTCCTGCAAGGAAGATATCCGCAGGCTTCCGCCGTATCCAGGAGATGCCAGAACATAGGAGAAGCTATTTTTCTGTAAACCGTTTCAATGAGATAATTTCTCTGAGAATTATAAAATATTTTCACAGTACCTGACATAGAAAAAGACTTTTCAAGCCATTCAACAAGGACTGAATTATCGGTTAATGCTCTGACAGCAGATATGTCTTCAGAAGACTTTTCTTTAAAGAACCTTGAAAGTTTCATAAGAAATATTGCGAATTCTTCCCGGGGAACAGAGGAATTCTCTCTCATAAGAAGATTATCAAACCGTAAGACTCCTGCCATGTCAAGAAGAACCTTATCCAGTATTCCAAATTTCTCTCCCACTCTTACCCATTTCAGGAAAGATTTCTTAAATACGGAAGGAAATTTTTCTAAAACTTCCGTCATAGTAGAGCCGTAAAGCAATCTGTTATAAAGCTCTTCACTTATTTTCCGGAAAAAAGGGGAACTCTGAGATTTTTCCAGTTCCAGAAGAACCTTTGCCAGAGGGATACCCCAGGAAAGCATAAGTCCGAAATCAATGCAGTAATTGTAAAGATCATCTCTTGATACCTTACGGGCCGGCATTCGATATTCAGGAAAGCAGGGTAACACCTGGACTTCATCAACAGATCTTGCCTGTAATTTGTTGAAAGAGTTGATATCAGACAGACCTGTCAAAGGCAGTGAAAAGTGAGTAGTGACCGATTCTTTTCACTTTTCACTATTCACTATTCACTACTCACTTCTTATCCAAATTTTATATAAAAAAACACTTGAATAATTATTATGACTCTGATATAATGTCCGCCGTATGTCAAAAAATAAATGGTTAAAGAATTGCTACGCTCCTGCTATAATGTGCCTCGTTATGACAGAATATACAGGTAGTTTCTTTTACAAAATCTTTAAAGAACCGGTATTTATAACCTTCCTTGCCCTTGCTACAGGTCTCCTGGCAGGAAGACTTAAAATCAAGGGTTTTACCATGGGAAGTTCTGCAGTCTTTTTTACAGGACTTATTCTCGGCATATTCAAGTTTGAAGGTTCCGGGGTTATAACAACGGCAGGTCTTGTCATTTTTATGTATGCCATGGGTATACAGGGAGGGCCGGGGTTTTTTAATTCTCTCGGAAGAAGAGGAATACCATATTTACTCATTACTATATCTCTCTGTCTGACAGGTCTCGGGGCAACACTTGCTGCCATGTATATATTTCACCTGTCACCTGATATATCGCTCGGTATATTTACAGGGAGCCTTACCAGTTCGTCCAGTCTTGCAGTTTTAAGTGAAGGAGGATGGGGAAATAATCTATTTACGGCATATGGTATGGTATACCCTGTCGGTCTTTTCTTACCGGTCTTATTCATACAGCTTCTTCCACTGATAATGAAAAAAGATCTGAAAAAAGATATAGCTGCCCGTAATAAAGGGGAAAATGCAGAACCTATTATTGCAAGGAAATTTATGGTTGAAAGAAATGAAGTAAACGGGAAAACATTAAGTGAGATAGGATTTCGTATGCAGACAGGAGGGGCAACACTGTCAAGGATCAGAAGAAGAGGCAGAATTATCATTCCCGGCCCAGATACGATACTTAAATTAAGGGATATCGTACTGGCGGTAGGAACGGAAGAATCTATAGAAAAAGTCCATAAACTCCTCGGAAATGAAACTCATGACGATCTGGAAACAGATCCTTCAGTAGAAGCAAGAGAAATTATTATAACCAATCCTTCACTCCATGAAGTAGCCCTGGAACAGCTTGATATGCCGAAAAGATATCATACGGTAATTACAAGAATCTGGAGAGGAGGCATTCAACTGGTTCCGACACCGGATTTTGTTATGGAACTCGGAGACAGCATCCTGGCAGTAGGAAAAAAGAAAAATCTTGACAGACTGTGTCAATTTCTCGGTAAAGAAGAAAAAATACTGGGAGAGGTTGATTTTCTTTCTATGGCTATAGGTATAACGGCAGGTATGATTATAGGACAGATTAAAATCACCATTCCCTCTATAGGAAGTATTATGCTTGGAAATTCCGGAGGCGCCATGCTTACAGGCATGTTCCTTGGCTATGTACGCCGCCTGGGGTTCCTTACTGGACAGATGTCTCCTGCAGGAAGAACGATCCTTAAAGAGCTCGGTCTGGACCTGTTTCTAGCAGGCATAGGCATTCAGGCAGGTGCAAATATTTCTTCCATAGGTGGATTACTTCTTTTAAAGCTCATTCTATCTTCAATCTTTATTCTTATATCTATGATGACTGTAGTATTGCTGCTGAGTTACAGAGTATTTAAAATGAGTTTCACCAACAGCCTGGCATGTGTCTGCGGCAGTATGACCAGCACTCCTGCCGTCGTAAGTCTTAACAGAATGGCAGGTTCCGAAGATCCGTCATTTTATTTTGCTTCCTGTTATCCTCTTTCCGTATTCGGCATAACCCTCATAAGTCAGATAATTGCCATTATAATAAGGTGAAAAAATACTGGCATAAATGAAGTCATTAATGATATAATACATTATCGATTTTAGAAAGACCGATTCAGTAAAAGGAGATGTCTATGACAGATAAATTCAAACTTGTTTCTTCTTTCAAGCCTGCAGGCTCACAGCCTGAAGCGATAAAACAGCTCGTAGAGGGTATCGAGAAAAATTACAGGTTTCAGACACTTCTGGGTGTTACAGGTTCTGGGAAAACTTTTACAATGGCAAATGTCATAGAGAAAATAAACAGACCTGCTCTTGTGATTGCCCATAACAAGACTCTTGCAGGACAGCTCTATAATGAATTCAAAGAATTCTTCCCTGAAAACAGAGTGGAATATTTCGTCTCCTACTATGATTATTATCAGCCTGAATCTTACATACCTCAAAGGGATATTTATATAGAAAAAGACTCACAGATAAATCCTAAAATCGAGCAACTCAGGCTTTCCGCCACCGCTTCCATCATGTCCCGGAGGGATGTAATCATTGTAGCAAGTGTTTCCTGTATTTACGGTCTCGGAAATCCCGAAAATTTCAGAAATCTCGGTTTTGAAATTTCTACGGGACAGAAGATAGACAGGAAAGAAATACTACAAAAACTTATAAATATACAATTTGAAAGAAACGATACGGAACTTATGCCGGGAAAGTTTAGAGTTAGAGGAGATACGATAGATATTGTCCCGGGCTATTACAATAATATTATCCGTTTCGAAATGTTCGGTTCCGAAATTGAAAAAATAAGGGAAATTGATAAAAATACTGGAGAGATAAAAGAGGAAATGTCTTACTTTTATGTTTATCCTGCAAGACATTTCGTAATACAGAAAGAAACTCAGGAAAAAGCTCTTTTATCGATAAAAGAAGAACTTGACAGGACTCTTCCTTCTCTTGATATGATTACAGCCCACAGGCTGAAACAGAGAACCATGTATGACATAGAAATGATCAGAGAAACAGGATATTGCAAGGGCATAGAAAACTATTCCAGACACTTCGATTTCAGACCTGAGGGAGAAAAACCTTATGTGCTTTTAGATTATATGCCTTCCGATTTCCTTATGATTATAGACGAAAGCCATCAGACAATACCGCAGCTTCATGGCATGTATAAAGGAGACTATACAAGAAAAAAGAATCTCGTAGATTACGGTTTTCGTCTCCCCTGTGCCTTTGATAACAGGCCTTTAAAGTTTGAAGAATTCGAAACATATATGAATCAGGTCGTCTTCGTATCTGCCACTCCCGGAGATTATGAGGTAGAAAAATCACAGCAGTTCGTGGAACAGATAATAAGGCCCACAGGTCTTGTAGACCCGTCTATTGAGATAAGACCGATAAAAAATCAGATAGAAGATCTTAAGATAGAAATTTCCGATGCAATCAAAAAAGAAAACAGAGTACTTGTTACGACCCTTACGAAAAAACTTGCGGAAGAACTTACTGAATTCCTGGCGTCACAGGGCATAAAAACAAGATATTTGCACTCCGAGATTGATACGCTCGAAAGAACAGAGATTATCAGAGAACTCAGACTGGGCATATTTGATGTCCTTGTCGGCATAAACCTTTTAAGAGAAGGCCTTGATATTCCCGAGGTAGGTTTTATAGGAATACTTGATGCAGATAAAGAAGGTTTCCTCAGGGATCAGAGGAGCCTCATACAGATTACGGGAAGAGCGGCAAGAAATATTTCATCAAAAGTGGTTCTTTATGCCGATAAGATTACGGATTCAATCAAAAAAGCAGTCGATGAAACAAACAGAAGAAGAGAGATTCAGATTGAATTTAATAAAAAGCATAATATAACACCTGAGACCATAAAAAAACCTGTGAAAGAAAAAGTTGTAGAAATAAAAGACGTAAAACATGTTCCAAAAGCAGAAATACCGAATATGATAATAGAACTGGAAGCAGAAATGAAAGAAGCGTCGGACAGACTGGATTTTGAAAAAGCCATCCTTGTAAGGGATAAAATCAATAAACTGAGAGAAAAGATAGATCATTGAAATCGTGACGCGTGACGCGTAATGCGTGACGGGTGATTTCGTGATGCGTAATGCGTGATGCGTTATATACGTTGAGAGTAGAACGTTGATGGTTGAGCATTTAAAACCAGACTCTCAACTATAAACCTTAAACTATTGAAATCTCCGAAAACTCGACTCACTATTCACTCTTCACTTTTCACTACTCACGCCCCGTAACCATAATCCAGAAGCTCTTTCAGTTCTTTCGCTTCAGGCTTTTCCGCCAGTTCAACAAACTTCTGCATATCGATACGCTTCTCGGAGATTTCATCGGGCCCGCTCCAGTTAATATCAAGTTTCTTCATATCAACTTTGACTGCACTTGAATGCCATCCTTTTGAGGTAAGCTCATCGGTAAAACGCACACCGGGCTGCAGAGATCTATAGGATAATTCCACAAGAGCAACAGGTGCTTTATTACCGTAAAGACTTTCCAGATTTTCCATAAGTTTTCCTGAAAGCCCTTTCTCTAAAAGTCTTGCATGGATATAGGCTTTCAATATGTCATCCACTGTAGCTTTATTTTTAAATACAATAGAAATCTTATCTTTTGAATGGTTCAGTATGTAATTTTCATTTTTAAATATGCTGAAAAGCCTGTCCGTATCACCTGATTTATCCTGGCTGATCAGTGTCTGCAGAGAATCACAGAATTCTATTTTCTTCGAATAATCATCGCCGTCTCCCGAGAAAAGTGATTTCACCGTTTCCAGAACACCTTTTTTATCTGCTTCAGGCACTTCTCTGTTAAGTATATAATTATCGGCAATTTTCTGAATATTTTCCTGATTTAAAGTGTCCATTCTGATGGAGCCTGCTGCGTTCAGATGGCAGAAAGCAAGAAGAGAACCAAGTGTTGCCACTGTAAAGATATAGGGGTTCATTCCGACTGCAGATGCAATCCTTGTAGTTACAAGAGCAAGCGGCATTCCAAGCATGTCTGCCACCATATCCTGATTGGCATTTTTTGTCGAAACAAGACCTTTTGCCGGGCCTTTTGCCATATGATTGAAAATATTTACTCCTGCTGCCGAACCGAGAGTTCCTGCCAGAGCACCTGACATAGCGGTAAATCCCGAGAGAACAGGTAAAGCAGTCGGTAAAACAGCCAGAGTTCCGAGAGTCAGAAGAGAATTGAAAGATGCTATAAGACTGCTGGCAAGTATAAATTTTTTAGGATCTGCATCACCTTTCTTTGCAAGAAAAGAGCCGCCCATAGAAGTAAACTTGGAGACCATCCCGTTTATCACACCGGAAAGAGCCGCCTTTTCAGTACTGCTGAAGGCAACCTTCATGGCATCAAGATTGACTCTTGCAGTCATAAAACCTATTCCGCCTCCGCATACTGCGGC
>JAKPQU010000494.1 GCA_029555925.1 Bacillota bacterium | reverse complement strand
TTATTTGATTTTGTAGAACCGGTAAAAGAAGAACTTACTCTTAAATGGGAGAATGCCACAAAGAGAGAGAAAATATCTCAGACAATGTTTGCCCAGGGTATTATAAAACCTGAAGAAGTTGTAAAAGAGTTAGAAGAAATTCAGAGTTCTATAGGAACAGGGGTGGATGTAAGGAATTTCCTTAAAGATGCAGTCTCTGCCTGTGGCGGTAATGTAAAGGTAGATAAAATCTGTTCTTTTGACCTTACAGAATGTCCTGCTTCTCTTAGTGAATCTACAGATAAGAGTAAATTTAAAGCTGGTTTTGAGCTTCCAGTAGATGATACAACCCTTTATCTTAACAGAACCCATCCTGTTGTAGAAAGTGTTGCATCATATATAATGAACACTTCATTAGACCCTTACCTTACTTCACCTGCAAGAAGGTGTGGAGTCATAAGGACCGGACATGTTAAAAAACGTACAACAGTATTACTTCTTCGTTTGCGATTTCATATTATTACCATTAAAGATAATATAGAAAAGCCTTTACTTGCAGAGGATTCTCAGTTACTTGTTTTCAGTGGTTCTCCTCAGAATGCTGAATGGCTGGTATCAGATGTGGCAGAAGAGCTTTTACTTTCAAAACCGGAGGCAAATATTAATCCCGATCAGGCAGTGAATTTTATACAGAAAATCATCGATGATATTGAGCTTTTAAATCCTCATATAGAGGAAGTGGCAAAAAAGAGAGCAGAAGAACTTCTTTCATCTCATAGAAGAATACGCACTGCTTCAAGGCAGACAGGAGTAAGTTACAGGGTGGAACCACAATTGCCTGCTGATATTCTGGGAATATATGTTTATTTGCCTGTATGATATTCTGTATATGTGGATTTTCACTGATAATGAAACTATCTCATCAGTGATGAGAGAATTGATACATATAAATACCTGGAAGTAATTTGCTTAAAATTAACATTCTCCAGACAATGTCGAGAGAATTACCATAATATTTAAGGAGTTTATTATGCAGACAAAACATAAGAATACTTTCACTACTATACACACAGAAGGGGCAATACTACCTCCTGATTTACTCCAGAAGGTTCTTGTTAATGACAGTAATCTGCCGGGACTTACACCGGAAGCATATCATCTGGGTAAAAATGAAAAGCTTAATGAAGCGATAAACCGTTCATGGAATCGTCTGCTCGGTGTATGGTCAGGTTTTATTTCTGCTCTGGAGAAACTTCCTTCTGATGATAAGGGAATTACTCTTACCCGTGAAAGATGGCTCCTTATATTGTTTTCAGAACTGGGTTACGGCAGACTTTCTTCTGCAAAGGGGCTTGAAATAGAAGGTAAA
>JAKPQU010000147.1 GCA_029555925.1 Bacillota bacterium | reverse complement strand
ATATGGTCCAGCCTCCGATCTGTATGGAATTTCCGCATGGGAAAACTTCATCCATAGTAATCTTACCACTGTCCAGAGCAGAGGCGGCAAGAATAACCTTGAATGTAGAACCAGGTTCATAACTGTCACATATGCTGCTGTTTCTTAATTTATTTTTAGGTGTTTTATTATACTGGTTCAGATCAAAATCAGGATAATTGGCAATTGCCAGAAGTTCCCCTGTCTGTGGATCCATGACAACGACGCTTCCTCCTCTTGCTTTATGACGTTCCACAGCTTTTCTGAGTTCTGATTCTGCAAGATACTGAATAAATTTATCTATCGTAAGAACTACATCACACCCATCTGTTGCCGGCTGAATTTCCTGTTTCCCCATGGGAACAGCTCTTCCGAAATTATCACATTCTGCTTTCAACAACCCCGGCTTACCTGCAAGATAATTTTCATATATACTTTCTATGCCGTCGAGGCCCTGATCATCTATGCCGGTATAACCCATTATATGACAGGCAAGTCTTTCATTGGGGTAAAATCTCTTACCTGTTTCTTCTTTTATTAAATATATACCTTTTATATTTAATTTCCTTATACGGTCTGCAACAGAATCACTCACTTTTCTTTCAAGCCAGATAAATTTACAGCCTTTACAGTTTAATCTGTCTCTGATCTCACCGGCAGAAATAGATAGTATTCCCGCTAATTTTCGAGTCACTTCCTCCGGAGCAGTTATCATACCGGGATCGACACCTACTGAGTACATATTAAGACTGATAGCCAGTATTTCTTTATTACGGGCCAGGATTTTCCCTCTGATCCCGGAAATAGGTATATGACAGAGATGCTGGTCCATTGCAATCTCTTTATAATGACTTCCTCTAACTATCTGTATTTTAAATAAGCTTATTATTAATATCAGGAAAAGAGGGATCATTAAATAAAATACTATTTGCCCCCGTCTTCTCTGAAACGGTAAAACCTTAATAGACAAAGAACACCTCTATTTTATCAAAGCTAAATTTTTACTTTGGTGAAATAATATTACTCTACCCTCAAAATCAGGACGGGACATTCCGAGCTTTGTATTTGCTATATTCTCGATCCTGTCAAGGGATGAAAGAGTATTAAACTGATTGACTAATTTTAAATTCTGTTCTTCCAGATTCTGCCTGGTTTCATTCAATTCGCAGAGATAATACTGTTTGCTCATCATAAGAGTTGATTGCTGTATAACCATAATAACCAGTACGACTAAAATCCCTGAGAGGACCAGAGTTAATCCCAGGGGAAAACTGGTTTCTCTCCTCTTAAGAGGTCTGACTTTTACTTCTTTTCTTTTTCTCGGGTATTGAATATTATATTCTTCCCTGACTATCCTTTTTGCTACCGCCAATCTAAAAATATCCCCCTTCTATATATATTTTCACTATATATATTTTCATTTATATTTTCTCTGCAACCCTGAGACGGGCACTGCGAGAACTTGGATTGAGCAATTTTTCTTCCTCTCCCGGGTAAACAGGCTTCCTTGTAATTAATTTTACCTGAGGCTTTACTGCTCCACTGGTAACTCCCCTGGCAGAATCTCTGAAGAAATTCTTTACTATTCTGTCTTCCAGTGAATGAAAACTTATGACTACCATTCTTCCACCTGGTTTAAGAACCTGGAGAGCTTTTCTTAAGCCCTGTTCAAGTGCTTCAAGTTCTTTATTCAGAAAAATTCTTAAAGCCATAAAGGTTCTGGTTGCAGGATGAATTTTTCTGCCCCTTCCGGGATTTGCTCTGGAAACAATCTGACATAACCGGCCTGTAGTCAAGATTTTTGAAGTTTTCCTCTCCCTTACAATCTCTCTGGCTATTCTTCTAGATCTTGTCTCATCACCATAATGATAAATAATATCAGCCAGTTCTTTCTCAGAAAAACTATTAACTATATCGGCCGCTGTATCCGGCAGATCTCTATCCATCCTCATATCCAGAGGACTGTCACTCTGAAGTGAAAATCCTCTCTTTTCATCTTTAAGTTGATGCATAGAGACTCCTAAATCAAAAACTATACCGTCTACTTCCTTTATCCCTGAAGATAACAGGATTTCATCCAGTTCTGCAAAATTCCCCTTTACAGGAGTGATATTGGAAGGATAAGTCCCTGCAAAATCACTGAAAGCTTCTATAGCTTCTCTGTCTCTGTCAATAGATATAAGTTTTCCATCAGGCAATAGAGTTTTAAGAATTTCCCTGGAATGGCCACCTCCTCCTAACGTGCAATCTACAATCGTCTTACCTGACGAACAATTAAGAAAAAAGATAGATTCTTTTAATAGTACCGGTATATGAAACAACTTGTCATCCATAAAATTTATTTTCTTTCAATCACCCCCCTAATATTTTTAATAATACTGACGATATATATCCTAACAGTCACAGGCTATTAATTTCTCAGCAATCAGCATTCACTATCATCAAGGGCCTTTAAGCCTCATAATCTGAATGCTGATTGCTGACAGCTTATATAAGATACTGACTCAAAACCTTCTTTGACAGTTTCCTGAACTCTTCACCTTCCTGCAGTTCAGCCCATTTTTCAGCACTCCATATTTCAACCCTGTCCAGAACCCCTGCAACTACAACATTTTCTGAAAGATCTGCATACTTCATAAGATTATTAGGTATGGCAATCCTTCCCTGCCTGTCCATCTGGCACTCTGTTGAACTAGAAAAAAAACGACGAATATAATCCTGAGCATCTTCGTCGCTTTTTGGCAATGTTTTCAATTTTTTAACCAATTCCTCCCATTCAGAAAGAGGATATATAAACAAACATTCTTTATCAAGACCGGGAGTGAGATAAAATTTTACTTCCAGATACTTCCTGTAGGAAGCAGGTATAATCAACCGGCATTTTTCATCAAGATTACGTTCATAATTACCAGTAAACATCAATATTAACTACCTGACTTTAAAATCTATCTCTTCTTCCGTGGTCACCACTTTTTCCCACTTTTCCCCACCTAATTCCACGTTTCCCCGATAAATCCTTCTGGAATAAAAAAATTATTAAAAAATTTTAAAGATTTTTTTTTAAAAAAAAAGAGGATTATATTTTTTTATAAGAAAGGAAAGAAAATTATAGTTAGTACCGTAACAGGTAAAAGGGTATCCATAAAAAGCTTCTGCCTGGCAGGCTCTGGAGAAGAAAAATTAGTTTTTTATATAGAATTAAAAATTAAATAAGGGCTAATTTATTGTCTGTAAAACAAATTAAATAAGGCAG
>JAKPQU010000138.1 GCA_029555925.1 Bacillota bacterium | reverse complement strand
CGTCTGTGCATATTTTAGTTATATGGTTACAGACATATTGATTTATTAAATGTATAAAATAATTTCTTTTCTTAAAAAATTTGAAAAAGTCGGAGAACATATTATCATATTATTTCTATATACTGTTATTACAATGGTAATGTTCTATCCTGTTACTGTCAATTTTTGTTCTTCCATAGCAGGTATCGGTGTGGATGTTCTTCCAAATGCCTGGTCCTTCTGGCTATCTCGCATTTTTATGTCTGACTTTCAGAATTTCTTTGAAATAGATTATCTGGCCTATCCTAACCGGGAAAACCTGTTTATAAACGGAATTCCTCTGTTAAATTTAATTATATCTGTTCCTGTTGAACGGGTTATGGGAATTACTTTTACTTACAATTTAAATATTTTTCTATCGTGTATTCTATCAGGTTATACAACTTTTTTACTTGCAAAATATCTGACAGAAGATACCTGTTCTTCTTTTATTGCAGGTTTGATTTTTGCATTCTGCCCTTTCAGGTTGTTCAGGATTCTCCTTGGCCATACTGTTCTTTTAAGAACTGAATTTATGCCGATTTATATAATTATTTTATTAAAATTTATAAAGGATGTAAACCTGAAAACTTCTTTACTGGTTGCTGTGTTTTTTATTATTAATGTCTATAATTCTATCTATACAGCTATTATGTCAGGACTCTTTTCTCTTGTGATAATTATGTATCACATAAGAAGCATATGTAAAGTAAAAAATTTGAAATATATTATTATTATTTTATTTCTTACAGTAGTACTGAGTTTCCCTTTTATTTATGCTTTTTCCCGTGAAGGAGAAAGATATTTTTCTTTCAATTCTCTGAGTTTTTCTTCTGACTATTCGGCAGATCTTATCTCATTTATCTCTCCTTCATCATTCAATCCTTTCTGGGGAGATAAAGTAAAAAATTTAAATATTGATTTTAACTGGTCAGAACATTTTATGGGGTATACCGTAATTATTATATTGATATATGGTTTTATAAGAGTAAAAAAAGACAAATTCTGGCTTGTTGCCGGCATGATTTTTCTGCTTCTATCTATGGGACCTACATTAAAGATTATGGGAAAAACAGGATCCTCAATATTTTATTTCCCCGTCGATGATTTAAAAGTAACAGTGCCCTTACCCTATATTATCTTATATTATTGTTTCCCTGTTATAAGAAACCCGGGAAGATTTACACTCTTAACCGCTTTATCAATGGCAATATTTGCCGCATGCTCTCTGAGGGAATTTTTCAGTAAAACCGGTTACAGTAAAATACTTATAACTGTTTTATTAACTGTATTTATATTGCTGGAATTTTCTATAAGAATGCCTCTTATTGATTCTCAAATACCTCAGATATATTATTCCATCGGAAAAGAGAAAGAGGATTTTACCGTTCTGGACGTACCTCTTTTCATTGCTGACGGATGGCATCATATAGGAGTATATAATCACAGGACTATGTATTACCAAACCGCTCATCATAAAAAAATATTGAATGCATATCTGGGAAGATTGCCAGATTCTTTTTTTTATTACTATTCAAACATTCCTGTTATAGGAACTATTATTGCTCTTGAAGAAAATATGAAAATAGAAAAAAATCGTATGGAACTCGACAGAATATGGCTCCAGAGGGTTCTTTATTTCTTTAATATAAAATATATTATTTTACAGCCGCCATTTAATCGTAATTCTGCCGTTAAGGAGTATATCACGACTATGATGAAGTTAAAACCACTTAACGGGGATATGCTGGAAGTGTATGAAGTCTTTAGAGAAACGCCGGATCTGTCTTCTGTTAATATAGATATACATGATCCGGGCTCTCTCCTTTATATGCTGGAAGGATGGGAATGGGCAGAGGAGAAAGGCGAATTTTACTATAAAAGTAATCTGAAAAAAACCGTAGCCATAGTTCCTATGAGCAATGATTTTTCTTATAAGATGTCTTTTACGCTTGGAGCGTCAAGAAAAACTTCTGTACTTATCATAATGAACGGGAAACCGGTTGCCGAAATAAAAGTGTCCGAACACATGCAGATGTACGAAATTGACCTGACAGGCTACAGGTTTAATAGATTGAATAAATTCGAATTTATTCAGGAAGATTTTATAAAAGAAAAAGCATTTTTAAAAGTCAGGCAAATAAATTTTTCAAAAAAACAGTAATGAAAAATCAAAAAAATGAAAAAATAACAGTATATTTCATAATTTATTAGAATTTAATTAGAGTGAAAAATGAAAAAAACAGGGCATTACTCACTGAGCACTTTTCACTACTCACTTTTCACTCCTTCCGTCACGCGTTACGCGTCACGAGAGCATATATGTATTATTTATGCTTACCTCAGTACCGTAACAGGTAAAAGGGTATCCATAAAAAGCTTCTGACTGGCAGGCTCTGGAGAAGAAAAATTAGTTTTTTATATAGAATTAAAAATTAAATAAGGGCTAATTTATTGTCTATAAAACAAATTAAATAAGGCAAATTATTTTTCTTCGTAAGAGCCTGTCAGGCAGAAGCTGATAAATGGTTACTAATTTACCTGTAGCGGTACTCAGTAAATTGTTATGGACATAACTGTAAATATTATAATGTTAAAAAATAATTCAGTAAAATTTATTTTATCGAGTCTATTTGTCCTTTCTATCTGTGTATTTTTAAGACTCTACAGTCTGGGACATGAGAGTCTTTGGACTGATGAAGCCTTTTCGGCACTCTTTCCCGCCAGACCTTTTAACGAGTGGTTATGGTTAAAAGAGGAAGTTCATCCTCCTCTTTATTATGTTTTAATGCATTATTGCCTTGCCTTCGGACATGATGAATTTACTGTCCGCCTTCCTTCTGTTATATGTGGTATAATCACTCTTGTATTTGCCTTTAAACTTGCAAATGGAAAGAAAAATTCCTCTGAAGCTTTATTGACGGTAATATTACTTGGTTTATCTTCTATGGTAATATTCACTGACCGTCTGGCCAGAATGTACTCTCTTCTCTGTATGCTCTGTGTCCTGGCTGCTTTTTTTTTAAAGAAAGGTTTGACTCAGGAAAAAGGTATTTTGCCATGGGTCGGTTATGTAACAGTCTCTGCCGCCATGCTTTATACTCATTACAGTGCCTTTATATTTTTATTTTCTGTAAATATATATTTCTTTCTATTCTGGAAACATACAGGAAAATATATTATAAAATGGATTATATGCCAGATATTAACAGGCCTGTTTTTTCTTCCGTGGTTAAAGATGTTTCTGGGACATATGTCCATCGGCGGAGGTCAGTTACTGCCTTCACCGGATATAAAAATAATCTCCGATGTCTTTATTCATTTAATTTATGGAGGCCTGTTTTCCATACCTGTATCTTTTTATCCATTTATCTTTATCCCGGTTTTTATCATCTTCTATTTCGGAGGAATCTGTGATTGTAAAAAACGGGATAAATGGGATTTCTACCTGCCTGTGTGTTTATTTGTAATTCCTCTTATCATTACTCTTTCAATATCTATCTTTACTTCCAAGAAGATATTCTCGGAAAAACATTTTTATTATGTTATACCATTTCTTTATATTATTCTGGCCAGGGGTATAGAACATATAAGATATAAAACTAATAAACGTATTGCCATGATTCTTATGTTATTATTTCTCTCGTTAAATATATACTCCCTTTACAACAGATTTTTTCTCGAAAAACATCAGAACGCAGACTGGCGAACATCTGTAGCCCGGATGGAAAGTCTCGCCAGAAAAGGTGATGTTATTCTTATTCAGGATCCTCTTCAGTGTAACGCTTTTTATTATTATAATAAGAAACAGTTCCCTTCTTATACTATAGGGCCGGAAAATGTTCCTCAGGATATTGCAGCTCTGGCAGGGCATTATGATAGAATATGGTTGTTTAGATGTCAGGACTGGCTCAGTGACCCGGGGGCACTTGTGAGAAAATGGCTTTCGGAAAACTGTATTTTGAAGGAAAGGTATGTTTATTTCAGGATTGACAGGGCAAGTATTATTACTGTGGAACTTTATGAGCACAGGAAGAGATGATATTTTGTGAATGTCATCATTGACTGCTATTATAAAATGCTATATACTATTTTGAACATATAAATAAGGTGAATTTTTTAGAAAAATTTTTGTAGTTCATAATATATATTTACTGAGGTGAGCATAAATAATACATGTATGCTCTCGTGACGTGTAACGCGTAACGCGTGACGGGAGGAGAATTTTTATTACATGCTTATGTCCCGGTCAGTAAATAATCTTTGAAATAAAGAGCCAAAAAAATAAAGAGTCAAAATTAAAAGAACAGGGTGAAATGTTTATGGGAAAAATTATAGCTATTGCAAATCAAAAAGGCGGAGTCGGGAAAAGCACTACTGCCGTTAATTTGAGTGCCTGTCTTGCCATGAAAGGGAAGAAGGTTCTTCTGGTTGATATTGATCCGCAGGGCAATGCTACGAGTGGTCTTGGTATTGAAAAACATAAAATTAAAAACTGCATTTATGATGTACTTGTAAATCAAATGCCTGTCGGAGATGTCATAAAAAAGACAGAAGTGGAGAACCTCTGTATGGTACCTTCCACAATAAGACTTGCAGGAGCAGAGGTAGAACTCGTTTCAAGACTTGCCCGGGAAACAATACTCTTAAAGAGTTTGAAGAGTTTTAACAACGGTTATGATTATATACTTCTTGATTGTCCTCCCTCTCTGGGGATACTTACAATGAACAGCCTTACTGCTTCCGATTTTGTTCTCATACCTATACAGTGTGAATTTTATGCCCTTGAAGGTGTAAGACAGTTAGAAGATATTATTAAAATGGTAAAAAGACATGTCAACCAGAACCTGGAAATAGGGGGAGTAATTCTTACCATGTTTGATCCCAGGACAAATCTCTCACATCAGGTGGCAGAAGAGGTAAAGAAATATTTCGGTAAAAAAGTATTTGAAAGTGTTATACCGAGAAATGTCCGTCTCAGCGAGGCTCCGAGCCATGGTCAGCCAATAAGTATTTATGCCCCCACGTCCAAAGGAGCTGAAGCATATATGAAACTGGCTCTGGAGGTGCTCAACATTGAGTAAAAAAGGACTTGGTAAAGGGCTTGGAGCTATATTTTCACAGGTTGATATAACATCTTCGGAAGAAGAAGGGATAGCCCTGATTGGCATTGATGAAATAACCCCCAATCCCTACCAGCCGAGAAAAGATTTTGATGAAGAAGAACTGCAAAACCTTGCAAATTCTATAAAAGAACATGGCCTGATACAGCCTGTAGTAGTGGTAAAAGAAGGGAACATTTATAACCTTGTTGTCGGAGAGAGAAGATGGAGAGCCGCACAGAAGGCAGGTTTATCTAAAATCCCTGCTTTAATAAAGAAAAAAGAAGAAGTGCGCCTTCTGGAAATGGCTATTGTAGAAAATATTCAGAGAGAAAATTTGAACCCACTGGAAGAAGCAGAGGCCTTCGGACAGCTTCTTGAAGAATTCGGATTGACGCAGGAACAGCTTGCAGCAAAAGTAGGGAAAAATCGTTCTACTGTGGCAAATATACTCAGGCTGCTGAATCTGCCTCAGGAGGTGAAGGAAAATCTGAGAAAAGGTCTTATATCTTCAGGACACGCAAGGGCTATTCTTATGCTTGACAGAGAAGATGCGCAGATACTGTTCTGTGACAAGATTATAAGAGAAGGGCTTTCCGTAAGACAGGCTGAAGAACTTGCAGGCAATAAAGATAAAGAGAAAAAGAAAAAAATAACCAGGGTTTATAAAACTGTAGAGGTTATGGATATACAGGAAAATCTGCAGAAATTGTTCGGAACCAGGGTTGAAATAAAGCACAGAGAAAAAGCAAATAAAGGTAAAATAGAAATATCCTATTATTCTCTAGATGATCTGAATAGATTGCTGGATATGATGGCAACACTTGCTTCAGAGCCAACGATGGAGGATATGCTTTGAAACGCCGGTTCTATATATTGAGAGGATGATTATATTGAGTAAAAAATTATTATTTTATATTATTATATTTATGTTAATTACAGTTTTTCCGGGATGTAAGAAGGGGGGAGACAGTGTAACCGCTACTCCTGTTCCGGAAAAAACAGTCAGTGCCGTGACTCCTACAGCAACTAAGAAAAATAAACCTGTAAAGGATGAAGACAAACAGGAAATAACATCATTAATAGAAGCTTATTACGGGGCCATAGAGTCGGCAGATTATGAACAAGCTTTAAGCCTTATGACAGAAGCAGGGCAAAAATACTACGGTACTGTTGAAAATTTTAAAAGTACTTTTACAGTTCCTGGACTTGTGATAAAAGATTATAAATTATTAAAGGTATATGGAAGTGAAGACGGAAATGCCGATAAGGCAATAGGTGAAAGTGTTATAACATACAGTGTTACAGGTGTATTTTCCGATACTCCCGTGGAAAATACTGAGACAAAAAGGGATGGATTTACCAGGGAAAAAGGTAAATGGAGGGTCAATGTAAAATTCGGCCCCTATAGATGTGTGGACGTCAACAAAGAAGTGGAGAAATATGATTTACAGGTAAAGGTACATGCCATAGATTTATATCCTGATTATCTTACTGTAAATTTATCTTTTAAAAATACGGGGAAAGAGAATATATTTATATTACCTTATAATAAACTGACAACCATTACGTGTGACGGCAAACAGGTTCTTCCTACGGTGGATCTGCCTTTTGCCCTGGATAACAATCTCTATAAAGGTGTAACAATAGAGCAAGGAAAAATTGTACCGGGATTTATAAACTTTAACGGCGCAGTTGCTACCGGTACGAAAAAGCTTGACCTGAAAATAGATGGTAATTTAAATATTGTTAAAAAAGCGAAGTTTGTACTTGAATTGAAGGATATAAATCTGTAAGGAATGGCAGTTAAATAAATGTCTCAAATATATTAATCGTGACGCGTAACGCGTAACGCGTGACGCGAGGAAAGAGACAATTAATAAATTTTCATTCCTAAACTATAAATAGTGAGTAGAAAAGTATTCTGTTCTACTCACTATGATATCTGTAAGGAGGGGAGATTATGAAAAAAATATCATTTATTCTTTTATTAATCATTATTTCCTGCTTAATATCCTGTAAAAATAATGCTCTCCCTGAAGTAAAGATAGACACTGCAAAATTCGAAGGTAAGATTCTGTCTGTCGATAATGTAGTTTATCTGGAGGCAGAGCCTTTTCTGCAAAAACTTCATCTGACTCCTTCTGTTGAAGAAGGAAAGATGCGTTCAGGTTATGACGAAATAGATAAGAAAATTGAAAAATATTATCTGAATAAAGATGGTGTTATTTACATTGCAGCTATAGATGTCTCGAAAGCACTGGGTGCAACAGGAACGTTTATGGCTGAATACAATACTCTCAGCATAAATACTGCAAATATGCCTCCTCTTCCCATTAAAAAAGGGGGCGGCGTTTCTACTGGTGACGGTGCAAACCAGTTAAATCCGGGGCACTATATAAATAAGGCACTTGATGCCAAAAAGCAGGTAGATCAATTTCAGGGACAGTGATTGTTCGGAAATGGAGAGCAAAAGCAGTGACCGGTGAGTAGAATACAGGATACTTACCGGTTACTGCATACTCAATCCTTCTTTCCTGCAGAGACAAATTACCGGCCTGATTGTACATCTATACTTATGGCACCCATCCATCTGCTTCTCAATTCTTCCGTATCCCAGTCACTTTTGCCGTTTCCCGGCCATGGATCAAACACGTGAAAACAGGTAACCCATGGCCCCTGGTAAGTATTACACCAGTCAACTCCGTAGCACACCACTACATGGCCCGAACCGTCCTGATTTTTTACACCTATAATAAAAGGTTTGCCATTATCAAGTTCCTGGATAATATTCTGGAAAGGTATGAATACATATTCCGGATAGGCTTCTGCAGTAACATAGACTTTTTTCCCGTGCTGTGTAACACCCCACCCGTTCATGTATGATGCTATTTGAAATAGATCCCTTGCAGGATAGTTTACGAGGGTGCCATAGGTTCTCATTACTACCTCTTCCTGTGTGCATGGAATATCATAATAATTAAGAGCCATTGCAATGCAGGTTGCCCAGCACCATTGAGTTTCTTTCTGTTCTGCCGTGCAGAATTCAAAATTGTCCAGTTTAACGGTATAGGTCTGTTCGTTATAATTGTTATAATTATTGTAGTTATTGTAGGTTTGAGGATAATACTGGGCTTCTGTTTTAACAGGAAGAAGTAATATAAAGGAAATCAGTAATAATAATATGATAGATCTGACATTGTTCTTCATATCTGTCACCTCTGTTTTAGTCGTGATGCGTGACGCGTTACGCGTCACGCGAGGAATGATTGTCATTACCGCTTATGACTGAAATCATTCATGGTCTTTGGTAAAGTATAACACATGATTCAGGCGGCTGAAGGTTATAATATTCTCCCGTCACGCGTCACGCGTCACGATATAATTATTACCTTTTATTTATATAAAGTCAAGTCTTTAAATCACTTGACATAACAGGTTTTTTTCTTTATAATATATTTTCACTGTACTTTTTAGTTGAGGCGTCGCCAAGCGGTAAGGCACTGGATTTTGGATCCAGCATTCGCAGGTTCGAATCCTGCCGCCTCAGTAGAATTGTGTTTATGTAGGAGCAGAAAGCTCCTTTTTATTACAGGCTAATCAGCTTTATTATTGAACAATCTGCAGGTAATAATATGCCATCACTGATTGTACCTCACATGATAGCTGGTGATAGCCAGGTTAATGGGAATTCCTATGGATAATTTTCTGACTGTTATACTGGCCGCAGGAAAAGGCACGAGGATGAAGTCCGGTCTGCCAAAGGTTTTACACAGACTTAACGGGAAACCTATGGTAGACTATGTACTTGATGTTACAGATGAACTTTCTCTTTGCAACAGAGTAATTGTTACTGGCGAAGGACATGAAATGGTGGAAAAAGCCGTGAAGAATCGCGGGAAATGTGTTCTTCAACGGGAACAGCTTGGTACAGGTCATGCGGTGCTTCAGGCATGGGATTATTTTGTTGATTTTCCCGGTCATGTTCTTGTTCTTTCCGGAGATACCCCCCTGTTGTCTGCCACGGTGATTCAACAATTAATTGATGATTATAAGAATTCCCGTGCAGATATTGCTATCCTGACGACTACTCTGAACGATCCAGGTCATTATGGAAGAATTGTCCGTAATGGTCAGAGAGTCACGGCTATTGTGGAATATAAAGACGGCACGGAAGAAGAGAGAAAAATAAAAGAAATCAATACAGGAACCTATTGTTTTCGAGCTTCCGTTCTCAGGGAGTTTTTACCCCTTTTAAAGAGGGACAATGCCCAGGGAGAAATGTACCTGACCGATGTCATAGGACTGGCTTTTAAGAATGGACTCTTTGTAAGAGGTTTTTGCACTGAAGACTTTGAATCTACCGGTGGTATAAATACCAGAGTAGAGCTTGCTTTTTCTTCCAGGATCCTCAGAAAGAGGTGTCTTGAACGATTTATGCTCAATGGAATTACGGTAATCGATCCTGATAATACATACATAGAAGCTTATGTGAATATAGGAAAAGATAGTGTTATTTATCCCTTTACATCCCTTGAAGGACATACGAATATAGGAGAAAATTGTATTATAGGCCCTTTTGCCAGAATTAAAGATTCTTCTGTGGAAAATAATACTGTAGTAGCGAATTCTAACGTTATAAATAACAAAAAAATGAATTTTGATTTTCTCCCCCATGATGTTTAAGGGAGAATTTTTTTAATGTGTATAAAATAATTTTATAAAATATAGGAGGATAAATTTATGGAAATATTAGAACTTCAGGTTGAAACAAGAGAAGTATCAGGCAAAGAATACTGCAGAAAAATAAGAAAAATGGGCAAAGTTCCCGGCGTAATCTACGGACTCGGTAAAGAAGCTTTTTCCGTTCAGGTAAACAGCAGAGATATGGAGAAAGCGCTCAGAGGAAGAGATAATGTTCTTTTAAATCTTACTGTTGCCGGTAACACAGGAGAAAAACATACTGTAATGGTTCAGGATGTGCAGAAAGAAATCCTGAAATCAGGTCTTCTTCATGTAGATTTCAAGAGAATTTCTCTTGAAGATAAAACTGTTGTTATGGTTCCCATACATGTTACGGCAGAACCGAAAGACGGAAGAGGTAAAGGTATGGTTGAACACATTATGTGGGAAGTAGAAGTAGAATGTCTGCCTCTGAATATTCCGAAGTCCATAGATCTGGATCTTACGCAGCTCAAGCTGGGAGAAAGTGTTACACTGGGACAGTTAAAAGCTCCCGAAGGTGTTACAATCCTCGGAGACCCCGGAGAATTCGTTATTCATTACACGGAAGGAAGAGAAGAAACGGCAAAACCTGAGGGAGAAGAACTTCTGTTCCCGACTGAAAAAGCACAGCCTGAAGTCATAAGCAAAGGAAAGGGCGAAGAAGAAGATTAACCTTGAAGCTCATAGTCGGTCTTGGTAATCCAGGAAGAACCTATGCTAAAACAAGGCATAACCTTGGTTTTATGCTTTTAGATAAACTGGCCGGAATGTATGGAACAGATTTTTCCGGCCGTCTCTTTAAGGCTTTCATTGCCGAAACAACTGTAAGATTTCCTTCTTCGGAAGGGATGATTTCTGAAAAGATAGTTCTGGCGAAGCCCCAGACCTATATGAATTTAAGTGGTGAAGCAGTATGCCCTCTTATCAACTGGTATAAGGCAGAACTTGATAATATACTTGTTATCTGTGATGATTTTAATCTGCCCGTCGGTGTTCTTCGTTTCAGAGGAAAAGGAAGTAGCGGCGGGCATAATGGTTTAAAATCCATTATTAATTTACTTGGCACAGATAATTTCCCCAGGCTGAGAATCGGTATAGGTAACGCCGAATACGGCGATGCGGCGAACTTTGTATTATCCGGCATATCGGACAGGGATATGGAACGTTTCTCTACCGTTATAGATAAAGGCGCAGAAGGTGTGGATGCTTTTATTAAATCAGGGATTGAAGCGGCAATGAGCAATTATAATAAGAGTTTTTTGCCTGATGAGGAGAAAAGTGAGTCGTGAGGCGTGAAAAGTGAAGAGTGGAACTTACCCGTCACGCGTTACGCGTGACGATTATAGTGAGTCGTGAAAAGTGAACTAATAACTGGTCACTGATAACCGGTCACTGGTCACTGAAAAATTAGCCCATAAAAAATGTCCTGTTACCTCCGCTTTTCCTGGCTTCGTCGAGTGTTATATAGGACTGATCCAGCAGTATGTCTGCTGTATCTCCGTCATCAGGATATACGGAAACTCCCATGCTGACTGTAAGTTGCAGCGCTTCACCGAGTTCTGAACCGAAATCGGTGTTTTCTATGAAGTTTCTCAATCGTTCCGATGTAACCACGGCATCACTTTTTTTGTTTATATGGACAAATATGATTCCGAAAAGATCTTTTTCTATTCTTGCTATACAGTCAGTTTCTCTGCAATAAGAAGAAAGAAGCCCCGCTATTTCTCTGAGCAGTAAATCTCCTACTTCTTTTCCGTATATTTCATTGAATCTTGTAAAATGATCTATATCTATGAGAGCCAGAGCAAAACCGTAATCAAATCTTCTGCATATTGCCAGTTCTTCATGTATTCTTCGTTCAAAGTATTTCCTGTTTTCAAGTCCTGTAAGTTCGTCTGTAATCCCCATATTGGCAGTTTTTTCATAGTCAATGGCATTCTGTATGGCAATTGCTCCGTACTGTCCCATTATACTCATAAGTTCCTGATCCTGAACAGTGTAACTGCCTGTACCCTGCTGACTCATATATATCACACCTGTAGTTTTCTCTTCAAGCTGCAGCGGGATGACAAGAGCCGATAATTCCGATTTAAGAAGAACCCTGTATTCCGGTTCTCCCGGTTCTTCAGGTCTGTATGTGCCATTTGTAATAAGTACATCTTTCCCGGTTCTGTAGACATAACCTACAATTTCTTCCGAAGGTTTTACCTTGTAATTTTTAAAATTATCTGCATATGGGCCTGAAGCAGCCGTTATTTTTAATAATATGCCGTCATCTGTTCTCTTTTCCAGGAATATAAGACATGATTGACAGTCCATCGTACTGATAACAGTATCGACAAGATTACCTATGGCAGCTTCCAGATTTAAACTGCTGAACAAACCCTTATTCGTGACAATCATGTGTTGCAGTGTTTCTATGAGACTGTTCATCTCATCTTCCTTCTGGCGAAAACCTGTATCTTCTTTTACCTGAATTACCGGTTTCTGAGGTATAAAACTTGCAAGTATTATACCTGCAGACTTCAGTATTTTTTCATCTTCCTCTGTCATAGTATTTTTATCGGGGTGACTTAAATACAATACTCCTTTGACTTCGTCCTGTACCATAACAGGTACTGCCAGAGCAGACGGTTCATGGTCAAGAAGGGAACGTAAAACCTCTCTTGTGCCCCTGGGGGTAAATGTTCCGTTCCCTGTGATGGCAGACTGTCCCGTCTCTGCCACCCATCCGATGATTCCATCTCCGAAAGGGATTATTAAATTGTTAATTTCTTCTGTGAAAGGACTCAATACTTTTTTAGGAACCAGTTCTTTTTCGCCATGCTCTTCTTCAACTATGAAAAAACAGCTTGTCTGACATGGAATTACATTTTCTATATTTCTTACGGTTCTCTCTATGGCTTCGTCCATATGTTTCGACGATGCTACAGTGTTTATAAATTTCACAAAATATTTCTGTTTTGCAAGGGCCTCCTGACTTTCCTTTGTTTCATCGGTCATTTTTACCAGCTGTTCATTCATCTGATCATGTTCCTGATAGAGTGTATCCAGTTTTTCATTGAGTCCTTTTATCTCTTCCTGAAAGAGCTGTCTTTCATCATTTGCTCTTTTCTTCTGCTTTTCAAAGTTCTTTTCTTCATTGATTACATAATTTGAGAACCACAGTATAATAATAGTTGTTACTATTGAATCTATAACAGGTCTCATCATTAACATTCTTGCAAGCCATCTGACTTTGTCTTTTATTACCTCATCCAGGCCCGGTAAAGGCGGTATGATGACTTTATCTATTTTTATCAGTATTTCCTTCATACCAACAACTATTATCCCTATAGCCAGCAGTATAATAAAGAAAATGACTGCAGATTCGGCAAAAATTGTTATTTCCATAAGAGGTACAAGCATTACAAGGAGTGAAAACTGGGTTCCGTAAAAATAAAAGAGAATAAAGGAATTTATAAGCTCCATAACTATTAAAACCCATGCCATTGATGTGTTTTTTACCTGTAAAGAAAACATTGTAAGTACAGTATTAAGCAGAATTATTACAGCCGGTATTATGATACCTGGCATGGGAAGAGCAGCAGGAGGCGGTGTCATGTATTGATAATTAAGGGCATATATGGAGAAAGCACCCAGAGCCAGGAGAATCCATCTGTAAATATTGGTTATTTCAATAAGTTTCTTACCACCGGGACTTGAAAATTGTTCGCCGAGATTCAATCGCTTTATTCCCCTTTCAATGAAAAAACTTATTGAATCTTATACATTGCTATGGGGAAATCCTTCCTGAAGTTTGAAAAAACTATGGATAAATATGGCACATGTCGGCGGCAAATAAAACTATTTATCTGTGTCTGATAGAAGTCTCAAACAAAAACGATATGAATATGTATTATAGTAGTTGTTATTTTTTTGTAAAAATAAGTTTTGTTCTATACCAGGGCAGGTTGAATTAAGAAGAGCTTTCTATTTTATTGTTTTAATTATATTTCTCTTCCTATAACACTCGTTTCTCTCTCATTATAGTGTATTTCATAACTTATTAGAATTTAAGTCGTCGTGACGCGTAACGCGTGACGCGTGACGGGTTTAATCCCTGCGCATCACGCATTACGCATTACGAGGTCATTATTTATGGATAGTTATGAAACTAACTATAATGGCTATTTTATCTGTATTCCAGTAGAAATCAAAGAAATCCTTTTCTCTTTCCTTTCTATTTTCAAGAAAATTGACTATTATATCATGTTCACCTATAGCTCCAAGGGAATTCCCGGCAGAAACAGCCCAGTTCTCTGTAAATATAAACCTGTCATGAAGAGGAGTTCCGCTTCTGTCTCTATATTTTAGAATCTTTATTCTTACCGTGCCTGTTCTTGACTTTCTGAATTCTTCAAGTCTGTCAAAAAAAATCTTATGTTCCCCTATTCTGTTATCCAATTCATAAAGTAATATTCTGATTGCAACTTCAGATGGGATAAATTCCAGTAAAGATAAATCATTACATGAAAAATATCTGTCATTTATTTTAACATAGCTTTTTGCTGATTGCAGAAGATTTATAATTTTTTCTTTTCCCTTCATCGGATCTTTTCTGGATATGACAAAATTTTGTTGTTTTATATCCTCTTTTCGTTCTGTAAGTTTCGAAGAGATTGTATTGTTGAAATCCGATAATTTTTCTCGAATATGCCCGAGCTTATCACACGATTCTTTCATAGAGTTGATTTTGTCTCTGACGCTTTCTTCGGATTTTCCTTCAAGCAATTTGAATTCCATCTGTCCTTTCATATCTTCAGTCATACTTCCATAGGATTCCTTCAGTATGTTATACATATCTTTATCTACAAATTCTTTAATATATTGTTCTCTGCATAATTGAATATGTTTTCTTATGGCATCTCTACATTTACCTTTAGTATCCTCCAGGTCTCCTCCAAAGTAATAACTTAAAGCTACAGTTGTAATAACTCCAAGTATTATAACCGGTACTCCTACTGTACCAAGGGCACCCAGAAAAGTGAATTTAGGAGCCAGTGATGAGAACACTGCAAGATAAACACTTGCTCCTACAGCAGCAACTGATGTACCAACTATGCCACCTGATAGAATATCTTCATTCATTTTTTTATTGTCCTGCACCATATTACCTGACCATAACCTGCAAAACTGAAAATTTTCTGTCATTTCCCCTTCAAAACCGAATTGAATTTCTCTGAGAAGAGATGTGAAATCATCACCTGTCTGGTTTTTTATTTTCTCTATATATCCGGCTGAATAATTATTTATAACATCTTCCCGTATAATATTACCGACAATATCTTTAAAAATATCGGTATCTATTGAGTGAGATTGATTTATAAGCAAGAGTATCTGCTGAAGTTCTTCTTCAAGGAATGTGTGATTTACATAGTCTCTTATATCTTTTTTTACTCTCTCAAGAGATCTCATTGCACCTTCTTCTACTTTCTTATTGAATTCATTCATTAGATTAATTCTCTGAATATGTGACTGGGAATGTTGCTCGAGTTTTTCCATTATACTGTCACAGATAGCCTTCAATGTATTTATTGTGGAAGAACATGCTATATATTTTTTCTTTTTGAAAATCCAGTTTTCAAGGTAATCCAGGATTTCTGTAATTCCTGACTCATCATATCCTTTATCATCTTTTCTTTCCAGAGCTTTCCATCCTTCAAGAGCACTGCAGAGAAATATTCTGTTGAAATATCCCGGCATAATATCTTCAATATAATCTTTTATCGCACTTTCTGCATCTTCACTGTCTATTTCGTCAATTTTATTTACAATGGCGAATATATATTTCCCGAGCTTTTTTACTTTATCCAGATAGTTCTTTTCCTCCATCTGACCGAGCAGTGTTCCGTCAAAGACCCATAAGACAGCATCGGCCTGTGGAATAAATTCCAGAACCCTGTCTCTGTTATCTTCTGTCATAGACCCCAGACCCGGCGTATCCCATATTTTCAGCTCCTTTAAAGACTCATAATTATATCTTATTTCTATTTTCTCTACTTTCTCTTTAAAACCAGGATCGTCTCTTTTTTCCAGCAGAAGCCTGTCAAGTTGCTCCAGTGTCATAATTTCACCGGTTTTATCCCTGTAAAACAGTTCCCCCTCAGGTTTTTCTCCCCATGTGATATAGTTTAACGTACAGGTCATTTCAGTAACATCTACAGAAGCAACAGGATATTTAAGGAGAGAATTTATCAGAGTGGATTTTCCCGATTTAAATTCTCCCATAATGACCAGGTTGAAACTGACGTCAAGTCTTTCTTTCAGTTTTTCAAGTTCTGTAATATATGTTGAGAAATCAGTGAAAAAAGATCCATCCAGTAGAGGAAGCATTCTCTCTTCCTGAATAGTATTGGATGAAAGTGTAAGATTAGAATTTTCTTTTTTGCATATATGGATTATGTTATCAATTATAGGAGAAAGTTCCTGTTTCAAATATAGTTAGTTTCATAACTATCCATAAATAATGACCTCGTAATGCGTAAAGCGTAATGCGTGATGCGCAGGGATTAAACCCGTCACGACGACTTAAATTCTAATAAGTTATGAAATACACTATATTTTTTATTAATCTTTCCATCCATGAGGTTTTATGAGAAAAAAGAGCTGTTTTGAAGTGGCCGTAGAGAGTGAAAATCTGAAGATGGCACAGATAATCGCCGGTAATCATTTCAGATAAACCAGTATGAGCAGTATGAGGTTTGCCAGAGAGGTTATTGTGAGGATTATGAGAAAGATGGATAGTTTTTTATCTAAAGACCAGAGATGTTCTTTTGTGTAATGGAGGGAAGTTAATATTTCCTGATGGAGTTCCTGATTTTTTAGTGTAATAGTCTCTATTTCCTGCTGGTTTTTTTTACCAGTGGTTCCAGTTTTTTTTCATATACTGATGATTCTATTGCTTCTATAGTCGTGGTAAATTCGTTAAAGAGTTCTTTTTCTTCAGGTGACATGTTTTATCTCTTCTTCTCCTGTTAGTCTTCTTTATTCTACAGAAAGGCAGCCTTCTATAGCTTCATATAGATTGGATAGTCATTCTTCAAAGTTATCTCCCTGAGTGGCACAGCCGGGACCTGCTATCCTCCTTTTTCTGCTTCAGGGATTATAATCTTTAATTTCACAGAAAAGCGAATTGATTATTTTGGAATTTCTATGGTTGTCTTTTTATGCTGATACATCCTGATTAAATGCTCTTATTGACTTTTCAGTGATTTTATTTTTTCTACAGACAATTCTGTTATTTCAGAAATGTCTTCCAGAGTAAAATTTTTATCTAATAACCTTTTTGCTACTTCCAGCTTACCTTTTTCCACACCTTCTTCTCTGCCTTTTTCTATACCTTCTTCTCTGCCTTTTTCCATAGCCTCTTCTCTCAAAACTTTTTCAAGCTGTGTCATAATCATTTTAAATCCCTCCTTTTTACAGGTTTTTATTTCTTCAAATATCAGTTTATTCAATTTCTTATCTTTCAATTCTAACATTATTTCTACAAAATTAAAAAGATTCTTTATATCTTTTTCCGTATAACCTCTTTCATTCATTAATCTTATTAGCTTTCTCTTGAAATTATATCTCAATTCCTCATCAGTTTTGCTCTTTATGCTGTATTTTACTGCCAGACTTATAAGAGCAAAGGGATTTCCCTGGTTTAACAGATAGTCTTCTTCATAATCAACAAGCTTTACACTTCTATATTCGTAAATCAATTTAGTCTGATAGAAATTATAATCAAAACTTCTCTGATAAGACTGGCTTGTACCTGTAAATATAGCAATACTTACTATTTTACGATTGTATTTATCATAAACCCGGTAGAAATACTTAAACATCCTCTCACTGAATTCTATTTCTTTTGCAAACTGTACTTCCGTATGAACGAGAATCCATTGTTCTTTTCCGGATTTCAGATAAACTTTTATTAGTTTATCCAGAAATCTCTCACTATCTTCCGATTTTATTTCTATCGCAGAAAATTCCTTATCCAGAAAGGTATATCCTTTAGAGAAATCTACATCTTCAGCCAGATCAGGCATATAGAAATACATAAATGCCTCGAAAAGGTTTTCTATGATTTCCTTCCATATTTGATCATACTGTCCCATTTTTTCTCCTTTTTTTATTCTTCTTTATGATGTTTATTTGTTGGAACATATATTTCAACCTGATATCTAAAGATTATTTTCTGATAAATCCGATATTTTTAGGACATGTTTAAGCATGCCTATTTTCAGAGCTTTATTTCCATGAACAGGAACCCGAACAATACTGCCTTTTTTCCTGTATATATAATGACTGCCCTGGATACGGGATCATTCCCATCCATTCCTTTCCAGAATTTTCGTAAATTCTTTGCCGGATATTGATTTCATACGGCAATTTCCCATCTCTTATCTTTTTCAGATATATTACAGTTTTCTAAATCCACAGAGAGGCATCCCTCTATTGCTTCATATAGATTCTGTAGCAGTTACTTAAAGGTATCTCCCTGAGTGGCACAGCCGGGAATAGAAGGAACTTCTGCCCGGTAGCCTCCTTCTTCTGCTTTATGGACTATAACTTTTAGTTTCATAGAAACTGTCTACTTTTCTTAAGGCAAATTAATCGTTCGAGAATTTCTATTGTCTTCTTTTTATGCCAATTCCAAGAAAAACTGATCACCCATTATACCGGCCTTATTTTTATTATACCGCAAACAGGATTATTTAAAAAGAGATTTTTTCAATTTGCCATAATTTTGATATGCTTTTACTATATTTCACATACTATCTTTTTGGATTTTTATCTTTACCTGCATTATTTTATCGCTTCAAAGGATATTTTTTATCTCAAAGCGAACTAGAGGGTGTCTGAAAAGCCTAATTACGCCATTTGTATAACCAAGCGTTTCAACATAAGCCTTATCATCGAAATATACACAAAAGCTTCACTACTTGATGGTAAATATTCATAATCTTTACTCATTCGTCTGTTCTTGCC
>JAKPQU010000120.1 GCA_029555925.1 Bacillota bacterium | reverse complement strand
AGTCTTAAAATAAAAAAGGGGCTTGGAATCACAGGGATGGAGGAAAGAGTTCAGAATATGGGCGGAAAAGTTATTATAGACGGTTCAAAAGGTTTTTCGATAATAGTTCTTCTGCCAATTGTTTAATCGGGAGGTAAGATTATGGGCATAAAGATTCTTATCGCAGACGATGATGCGCTTATAAGAGAAAGTCTGAGAATCATATTTGATATGGACGGGGACTTTGAAGTGGTAGAATGTGTAGAAAACGGGTTGCGTGCGGTGGAAAGCTGCAAAAAAAACGAAATAAACGTTGCTCTTCTGGATGTCAGGATGCCTGTTATGAACGGAGTACAGGCAACCGGTGAGATAACTAAAGCAACTCAGACTAAACCGTTGATACTTACGACTTTCGATGATGATGAATTTATAATCGATGCGGTAAAAAACGGTGCTAAGGGATACCTGCTTAAAAACAACTCTCCTGATAAAATAAAAGAAGCTATAAAGATGGTAAACAGTGGACATACAGTTCTTCAGGATGTTGTGCTTAATAAGATAAAAAATGGTCTTTCGGATCAGAACAGAGAAAATAAAATTGACAAAGAGCTTTTTACTGAAAGAGAAATTGAAATTATACGGCTTATCTCTCAGGGACTTTCAAATAAAGAGATAAGCGAACATCTTTTTATATCCGAAGGTACTGTAAAGAATTACATTACAACTATACTGAGCAAAACCGGACTTCAGCATAGAACGCAGATAGCCATATACTATCTGAAGGGAAATTTTTGATGACTTAAGTGATAGAAATTGGTGACCTTTATCACTACTAAAGGTTGCCGTTTTTTTATACCATGAAATCAGGCTGGTGATAAAGTGCGCATTCTTCAACTTAAAAATATTACCAAAAGATTTGAAGATTTTGTTACCATAGATAATTTAAGTCTGGATATAATGAAAGGTGAGATATACGGACTTGTAGGCCCATATGGTGCTGGAAAAACGACACTTCTGGGTATAATGGCCGGACTAATAAAGCCCGATAGGGGAGAGGTGTTTTTCAGGGAACAGAACGCGGCTCTTGTTAATAAAGAGATGAGCTACGGCATCGGGTTTGTTCCTCAGGAGATAGCGGTATATGATGAGTTCAGCGTATATGAAAATATAAAGTTCTTCGCCAGCCTTTACGGATTAAAAGGGAAAGAACTTAACAATGCAGTAAATCAGACTATATCTCTTTTGGAGCTTGAAGATTACTCGAAAAAAACTCCCGCGATGCTTACCGTTGGCTTCAAAAGACTTCTGAATATTGCCTGTTCAATATGTCATAAGCCTACTCTTCTTATACTTGACGAGCCTACCGTAGGTATTGACACACAGACCAGGAACTTCATTCTTCAGATCATACGTGCACTTAATGATGCAGGTACAACAATAGTATATACCAGTCATTATATCGACGAGATAGAATCGTTATGCAGCAAGATTGGAATTATTGACCACGGTAAAATTATTGCTCAGGGTTCTTCCGAAGAACTGAAGTCAATAATAACAGATACCACAACCATAATTATAAAAAGCTCCTCTATTGATGGACTTGACGAAAGAAGATTAAAGAAAATAAACGGGGTAATAGATGTTCAGGTCGATATGCCAGGCTGTTCGATAAAAATAATATCTTCCAAGGATGTAAATAATCTTGATAAAATAATACTCTTTTTTACAAACAACAACATTTCCATAAAAAATATCGAAAGCACCGTTCCGGATCTTGAAATGGTATTCCTTACACTTACCGGACGGAGGCTTACGGGATGAAAATATGATAAAACTAATATTGAGTGAGCTTAAGAAGATTTCCAGGGATGTCAGACCGATGGTCATGATGCTTGTTATCCCTATTCTTCTTACAATTACTCTTGGAACCTCACTGAAAAATCTTTTTGAGACTTCTATAGAAACTAAGGAAAACCTTATTCTATATCATATTCAAGATCAAGGGGCTTACCACAGCCAGTTTCAGAATCTCGTATCTTCACTGAAGGACGAAGGCTTCATCTTTATAAGCACCAATACCTTTGAAGAAGGTCTGAATGCCCTAAAAAACGGCAAGTATAATTGTTTTGTTTATATAAGCAGCAACTATTCAGCAGTGGAGATATACGAAAACAACAAGGAACCCTTAAAAGTATCTTTTGTAGAGGAGATGCTTAGAAAGTTTCTTTATCCACTTTACATAGGCTCATCATGGATTTCAAAAGGTGAGAAAAGCGATGCGCCTTCAGATCTTGTGGAACTGGTAAAGATGCCTTTGCCGAAAAAGCCATCTTCAATAGACTATTATTCAGTAACAATGCTTACAATGATTATTCTGTATTCTTCAGCTACTATGATTTTTTCCTACTCAAAAGAAAAAAACTACAAAACTCTTTACAGAATTTTTTTCTCTCCGGTAAGCAGGAAAAAACTTTTTTTTGCCAAGTATTTTTCAGCTCTTATCATAACAATGATGCAGATAGTACTTAT
>JAKPQU010000091.1 GCA_029555925.1 Bacillota bacterium | reverse complement strand
TCCTTATTGACATCTTCCCAGTCTTTGTATTTCAAATCCTTATTCATAATGCACTCCTTTAATTTTTCAGTCTGTAATTTTCTCTCAGGTCCTCAAGTGTAAGCCTTAATTCGCTGATTGCGTTAGCCCATTTCGCTTCATCCTCCATTGTGTCCCAGTAGGAAGCAGGAGGATATTCTTCGATTATCTCTATCAATTCATGCGCTCTTTCCCATTCTTCTTCCATTTTTCTCACTTCCTCATTTTGTAATATCTGATTGTCTTCCTTCGACTTCCGACCAGAACATTGCTCTTTCAAGCAAAGACTCTAATTTGTCGGTTTCCATCAGAGGAAACTGTTCTGATAAGCTTTCCATTATTTCTTCATAGCTGCTGCTATCTTGAACCAGTTTTACTACCGGTTTTAATATTGCTTCTCCTATATACTGAAGGGTTCTATCCGGTATATTGTCCAGGGCGCTGTCTTCTGTATGCTCTGCAAATTGAGCGGGTGGTGACTGCTGTTTTTCTACTATTTCAAAATCTTCTTCTTCAAAACCATAAGCCTTTATGTAATAGGACTTTGAAAACTTTACCCCTGTTTCAGACAGGGTTTTATCTCTGTCGGCCAGATCTTTATCTACATCTTCCGGGTGCCACATGTCAAAGGTTGGCGCTTCGGCAGAGTTGAAATTTAATTCATTAATCCATATTATCAGTTGATTTAAGGTCTGGCTTACCTGTGCTGCATCCATATCGACTATATCCTGACGCACTTCCTGATGTGTCTGACTGGCCGCATAAGCTCCCCCTGTTTCTCCCACCTGCGTAGTGAGGGTCTGACCTACAATCACCTTTGCTATCTCTTCATTACAAAGACTTATTAAATCTTTAAACATGCCCGACGATGAAGCTTTGGAAGGATCTGACTTTACTTCTACTGAAGAGTCATCATATATGACGGCGATTGCATCCTGGCACATTTGATCTAATTTTTCTAACAGGTCATTCATTTCGTCATCTGTTGCGCCGCGCCTTATTTTCCCTACAATAAAAGGCATTCCGTATTTTTCAACACAGATGAGCCAGAATTTCAACGCATCTTTTTTAAATGTTGCGTACCAGAAGAGACTTGAAAAGAGCGATAATCCATAGGGGTTATCGTAAGAGGCGTTATATCTGGGACAGAGGAATTTTCTTTCCGGCAACTCTTCGCCGTAAATAGGATTATCTTTACTCTTAAACCTGAGTTGATTGCTATCGTCAAAACAAAACCACTCGGCAGGCTTTGCCTGTATTTTGCCGGGGATAATTAATCCGTATTTATCTATCCAGGTAATTTCGAGAGGTTGGTAGCCAAAATAATTGGCATCGAGTATATCCTTTATAATATCTTTTACAGGTAGCTCGTTAAAAACTCTTTCTATTGTCTTTGCCTGTTTTGATTTTGCCTTACCTCTATTGATGCCATATTTTAGCGATTGCACCCCGGCTGTTCTCGATAGTGTACATGTAGCCACCTGGGACTCTGTTTTAATTTCTTTATAGACTTTAATATCTTTCCCCATCTTTTTAATGGTCTCATCTGGATTTGGAAGATAACCCATCATGGAGATAAAATCCAGACTTCTTTTTCTTGTGGCGATTTCTTCTCCTATGGTTTTCTTCGGTTCGCTGAATTTATGGAATGTATGCTCGTTAAGCCATATGCCTTTATTCATTAGTAACGCCCTCTTAAATCTTTTGTGCTGAAAGAAGAATATGTATCCCACTTATTTCTATTTCTATTTTTTCTTGTTACTACGACTGTCTTTCCGTCTCCGTGGTTTAACGCATGGTTTGATAAAGCTGCTGCCCAGAAGCGGTCTCCGTGACTGGGGTCGAAATTGTCATTATCTTCGTTTCTAATGGCGGCTTCTTTATTGTTATCGCTTGCTCCGCCAGTATCTTCTTTTTTGTCTTTATTGCCTTTACCGCTCCTTGTTGCGTCAAATCTTCTGTGTCCTGCTACTGTAGTTATACATTTTATTGAATGGAAATCATGTTCTATTTTTTCATTAGGAGGATACAGGAAAGAGCCGTCTTCGATTGCTATGTAGAAATTGTCTGCAAGTTCTTCGTTTACGGGGCCTGAAAATTTTATACCTTCTACCCTGGAGCCGTATTTCTTTTCTGAATTCTGTGCTATACTTTTATGCATAGATAATTGCATAAAAAATTCAGTCAAAATACAAACAATGATAAAATTTTCCCTGGTATTTTCATGATGCAATTGTCTTCAAAATTAAGTATATCTGTGCCCCTATGCCGGTCTTATCTATGCAGGTTTTTATTGTCTTGGGTAAGTCTATTATCCCCCACAGGATTGCCTGTTGAACACTGAAAGCTACATTATGCATATCGATACAGAAGCGAGTATTTTTTATTCGTCCTTCTTTTTCTGTTCCCCAGATAGAGGACAGGTGTCCGGTTTCTGCTATGTCCATTCCTACTCCTGTTGGATTTTTTATTTGTTCTCTCAGCGGATCAAGCAAATCTTTTAACTGTTTGTTGGTAAATATTTTACCTTCGTGCTGGGAAGCAGGAATATTATCTTCTTTTACTTCTTTCTCTGTAGCCCGGTAATTTTCAATCCTTATAAAAGGTATGTAGAGAAGATCGTTTCTCTGGTTCTTTTTTATCATTTCGTAAGTGAGGAATGACTCGGAGTCGTCTTCTTCCTGACAGAGGTATTGAGTATTCCATATTCTAAGATAGATGCAGTTTTTCTTTTCTCTTGCAAGCCAGGCTTTTGTTTCTTCTTCTGTTACCACTTCTTTATTTAGTATTTTATTTAAAATTCCGTCTCTTACTGCGTCATGGATTGTTACTTGATGGAGCGACCAGTCGAGTTCTCCTTTTAATATCCGCTCTTTAAAACGATAAAATAGAGAGTCTTTTGTTGTAACCGTGCTCATTACTCTAATAGGATATCCCCATATAGCGCATCCTTTCGCGCCTTCCCATAGAGACTCTTGATTTATATGTTTTGCAAATTCATCCAGCACTATCTTACCTTCTTTCCCGTGCAGTGCTTTGGGGTTTGAAGATAGCGCATGTATTTGACCGCCATTACTAAATTTGACGACATAAGTCTGAATATCGTCTTCAGGTTCTAATACTATTACACCTCTGTGCCTGCTTGCTTTATCGACAAGTTTCGCCCATTCGGCAACGTATTGTATATACTCTACTGCGTTGGTTTCATCGGTAGAAGTAAACCAGACTTTATTGTTTTTTATGTTTCCTTCTACGACATCACAGACATCATCAAAAGCTTCAATCCACGTAAAACCTGTACGCCTGGATTTTCTTACCATTTTTATATATGTTTTATCTTCGAGCCATTTGAGTTGATATGACAGGAAACCTGTCTTTAAACCTTCTCTGTCTTTAGATTTTTTATTACTCGCCAACTCCGAAAGCCTCCCTTTTTATATCTTTTATGATAACCTTCCAGTTTTCCTGAGTGTCTTTCTCGCCTTCTTCGGAGTCTTTAGAGTCTTCATACTCTTTAACTTCTTTAAGTTTCATGTCTTTTACGAAATTTATTCTTGTGGAACTTACTGTAAAGTCTCCGACTAAAGCCCATTTGATAAGTTTAAACAGATCTTCAATCTCAAAATTCACTTCTATTAATACGGGGACAACTTCTTCCCAGGTGGTAAGTTCTTTGCTTGTAAGAAGAGAGGATAATTTATCCTGATCTATTTTTTTTCTAAACCCTTTAATGGCTTCTTCCCGCTCCAGGTCATGCTCTATAGAGCTTAAAAGCATCTGTTTTAAGTTGTAGGATTTTTCATGGAGACTTTCCTGGTTCTTGAGGAACTGCTTTCTTTTTGCATCCCAGTCTTTTGTCTTCCAGTTTCGAATAGTCTTTTCGTTTAATTTGAGGCGCGATGCGATTTCTTTGAGGGTAAGCTGCTGGGTAACGTATAGCTGCTCTGCTTCCGCACAGTAAAGTTCTTTCTTACTCATGTTTATCGTCTTCCTTGCTGGTAATGTTTCTTACGAGTGGGCAGAATGTATTATGATCTATCTTCTGTTCAATCCTTACGAGAGCAGTTAAGGTGCACTGGTTTGCCTGGAGCATGTCTTTTAATGATTCATAGGTTCTCTTTGTATCTTCTTTAAATGCATCCAGGATCTGACTGAATATCCCCATAGAGGATTTATGGGTGAGGTACCAGATAATGAATATCAGGGCGGGGAATCCTACGTATTTTATAAGGTCGATAGCGAAGGCTGTTTCTGTCATGATTTTTTCCTCTCTTTTTAACCTCTGAGGTATGTGTTTAAAATCGTTCAAAATGCGTTTAAAATCGTTCGAAATCGATTTAATTTTTTTTATAGTGTAAAGACACCATTTTAATTTTAAAGTTAATTTAAGAGGCTTTTTTGAGGTTATTTTTTTTTGCTATTTTATAGATAGCCCTGATTGTGATTCCGAATTTTGTGGCAAGTTCTTTTGCATTTTCTCCGTTGAAGTGTTTTGCGATGTATTTGTTTCTGATGTTTATAGTAAGTGTTTTAACGGGTATGTAAAGATTATCTCCGCGGAAATTTGTTATTATTTTAATTACATTCTCAAGACCGCATAGTTCCGCAAGAAATTGCCAGTCCTCCGGTAGATCGTTTATTGTAACTTCTTCCAGTAAGTCCCTGGTAATTACTTTCATAAAACCCCTCTTAATAAATTTAACCTCTGTTATTATATTACAAAAGAACCTGTGAACTTTTTTATTGAAAAAGTTCAATATATTTGTTCCCTGCAGAGTTTTTATAATTACTATATACATTATATCAATATTTTTTAATTACTTGTCAATAAGGAGTAATGTTATGCCGGAGAAAAAACCGTTTAAAATTTATGACTGGAATGCCGAGTTGCAGGAAGGTGAAGATATTCAGGTCAGTTTCAGGCTGCAGGGAGTAAATAAACCTTCTATATTTGTTGCTGTATTCCAGGCCGGGAAAAGAATGATTGAAAGCGCCCAGGGAGGCGGAAGTACTTTTATGGATTACTTTGCTCCTTTAATGGGTCTGGTGACACTGGTTATAGATGCTTTGAAGAAATCAAAATAACAAATAAAAAACAGGGTCTAAAGCTGGAGATAAGATGTCTCGTTTTATAAGCATACAAGAGTCAATATTGGACTACATTTGTTATGCATGTTGGAGATTGAGAACTATCTTGCTTCAGTCTGTGAATAAAAATCTCCAACTTCAGACCCTGGTTTTTTAAAAATATGGCAGTAAAACAAATGAAACAAAAAAAAATAAAGATTTTAAGGACTCTGACACCTGGTTTGAAGTTTTCAGGGTTGGAAATCATAAAGATTCATCCGGGAATGAAAAGACCTGGACGGAGGAAGACCTCGACGAAATTGCATCCAGTTATAACGCTTCGGAACATGATGCCCCGGTTTGTGTGGGCCACCCCAGAGATAATGCTCCTGCCTATGGATGGGTAAAAAAGAACTTAAAAAGAGAAGGCCCCTACCTTCTCGCGCAATTCAGAGACGTGTGCCCTGAGTTTATTGACATGGTAAATAAAAAACACTTTCCTAAAAAATCTATTTCTATTTATGGAGATAAGACCCTTCGTCATATAGGTTTCCTGGGGGCAATGCCTCCAGCTATAAAAGGATTAAAAGATGCGGCCTTTGACGAAGGAAAAGAGAGTGGAGTTATTACTTTAAATTTTGAATGTGAATTTAAGGAAGACGGAGGTATGGAAATGGATCCTAAAGACAAAGAGATTCAAGGATTAAAAGATGCCATCGCTCAATTTATGGAGCAGGTAAAAGCAAAGGATAAAGAGATTCAGGAATTAAAGACAAAAGAAGTCTCTTCCGAATATGCAGAAAAAGCAAAACAGAAAGATGAGGAGTTGAAGCAGTTAAAGCTGCAGCTTGCCAGAGTGGAAAAAGAAAAACGCCAGGCAGAATATAAAGAGTTTTGCGAAAAAAATAAAACTCGTGTAACTCCCGCTATGAAACCTTTTATTATGGATGCCTTTGAGATATTTCACGATAAGGGCGAGTTTCAGTTTTCGGAAGGGACTGAAAAAAATGCGGTATCAAAGTTTAAATCTTTCCTGGAGAGCCTTCCCGAGCAGGTATCTTTCGGAGAAACAGCCACAAAAGAAAAGGCAGCTTCTCGGAAAACCGATTATTCGGAAGATGAAGATTACTCCGAGTTTGGAGAAATAGACGATGAAAGACTCAGTCTTCATGTAAAAACAAAAGAATATGCAAGTAAAAACAATGTAAGCTATAAAGAGGCTCTCAATAAAATAAGGGAGGGAAAGTAAATGGCAGGACGCCTTTCGGAATTAAGGGTAGTAGATCCGGTATTAGCCGAACTTGCAAGAGGATATTCTAACGGTTCCTTTGTTGGAACTTCAGTATGTCCATTTGTAACTGCTCCCAAAAAATCAAATAAAACAGTTCAATTCGGGAAAGAATCCTTTGAGATTTACGAGACAGAAAGAGC
>JAKPQU010000087.1 GCA_029555925.1 Bacillota bacterium | reverse complement strand
GCCTTATTTAATTTGTTTTACAGACAATAAATTAGCCCTTATTTAATTTCTAATACTATAGAAAAAACGAATTTTTCTTCTCCAGAGCCTGCCAGGCAGAAGCTTTTTATGGATACCCTTTTACCTGTAGCGGTACTAAGTGAATTCACTTTCTAATGACCTGTAATAAATGTATTTCTCCCGTTACGCGTCACGCGTTACGAGAGCAGCTATACATTATTTATATTCACCACAGTAATTATAGCATAAAATATGATTTTTATCTATAATCACCATGCCAGAAATCTTTTAAAATACCTTCATATTCACCTGATGACAGGGCTCTTTTCTCTGTAAACCATCGTTTCGGCATAAGCTTCAGATACTCTCCATGCCTGAACCGGTCATCCATTAACACTACAATCCCTTTATCTGCCGGAGTCCTGTAAACCCTTCCGGCAGACTGTATGACTCTTATCATGCCCGGGATCATATAACTGTAAAGAAACCCTTTACCTTTTTCTTTTTCTTCAAAATAGTCGCTTATGAGCGATTGTTCCTCATCTACCATGGGAAGGCCGACTCCTATTATAATGGCACCTATGAGTCTTTCGCCGGGAAGATCTATGCCTTCTCCGAAAAGGCCTCCCATGACTACAAATCCCACTTTTGTTTTTTCAGAAGTATCGAAATTCCTCAAAAATTCATCCCTTTCGACTTCTGTCATATTTTTTGACTGTACAAATATATGTCCCTCTTCCGGTAAATGAAACCATGCCAGAACATCGTCTAAAAATTTATAGGAAGGGAAAAAGCAGAGATAATTCCCTTTTTTCGTAGAAATAACTCTTTTTATATGTTCTGCAATTTTCTCATAAAATTCCTCTCTTCTTTTATAGGTAGTGGAAATACCGGGGATATGGAGATATAGTGAATTTTCCGGAGGGAAAGGCGAGGGAAGATTTAAATATTCAGTTTCTTCTTTTAAACCCGTATGTTCTCTGAAATATTCCGGCGGCGTGAGAGTGCCTGAAAATAAAATAGAAGCATGACTTCTTTTAAATCTTTTTGCCAGTTCTTTTCCGGGATTAAGGCAGAATATTTTCCAGAATAGATTTTGATGTGAAATTTTTACAAAGATCCTGTGATCTTCCGAGGAAAGCTCCATTATTCGTTTAAAATGCTGAAAGTCATAATAAAAATTTTTTAGCTCTACAGACCGGTTAGTACTGCCGAAAAATTCATCTGACATGCTGAAAAAATCTTCTTTCCATAGTTTAAAACATTCAGGTATGTCATTTAAGAGGAGCATAGATTTGTTAAGTTCTTTTAATTCTTTGTTCCATGAAATAAACTGTTTATTCATATCATCAAAGAATTTATATAAATTCTTATCTTTATGTTTCATTTCCCTTTTAAGATTGAGTATGGACTTTTTATCTATAGAGGCGGAATACATATCTCTTCCTCTGTTTACCAGGTTATGGGCTTCATCTATGAGAAAGAGATATTTCTCTTTTCCTCCGAGAAAATATCTTCTTAAATATACGGCAGGATCAAAGACATAATTATAATCGCAAACTACCATGTCGCAGTACAGAGACAGATCGAGAGAAAATTCAAAGGGACATATCTTAAATGTTTCTGCCACGGAAATAATTTGTTCTCTTGTAAAAATTTCATCTTTCACTATTTCTTCAATGGCAGAGGGAAGTTTTTCATAGTATCTTTCTGCATATTTACACAGGGAAGGCTCACAGTTACAATCTCCCGTGAAACACATCTTTTCTTTTGCATTTAAAAAGACACTTCTCATATGAAGTCCTTTTTCTTTAAATATCTGAAGTGTTTCCCTTACTATATTCTGTCCCGGTGTTTTCGCTGTGAGGAAAAAGATTTTTTCGTAAAGACCGGGGGGAAGAAGTTTTATTGACGGAAACAGTATTGCCACAGTTTTTCCTGTTCCTGTAGGTGCTTCCAGAAGGAGATTTTTTCCCTCTTCTATAATCTGTGAAATTTTCTCTCCCAGTTCCTTCTGGCCTTTTCTCAGTATGTCAAAGGGAAATGTCAATTTTTGAATGGAATTATCTCTTAATTCCTTCCATTCGTCTTCTTTTTTATGTATATCTATAATGGTTCTCACAAGATATTCGAAAAAATCTCTGAAATCTTTTTCATTGAATTCTATATTAAATTCTCTTGTCTGACCTGTCTTTGTCGAATAATATGTTAACACTCCTTCAATCTTTTTATCTTTATTCTGTTCTTTGAGGAAATACATATAGAGTTTAAGCTGTGCTTCATAGTAGGGATGAATACCGGCCCTTAATGCTTCAATATCCATGGAGGTAGTTTTTATTTCTTCAATCTTCAGGGTATCTTCATATCTGTAGATACCATCAATACGTCCTCTTACAATAACTTCATATGGTTCAACTATATAGCTGAATTGTACGGGAACTTCTGCTTCATAGTGTGCCGGTCTTGAAGACTGAACTTCTATATGACCTGCTATGCCTTCTGTAAGCCTTGCCTGTGACATTATTGACAGAGAAAGGTCTTTTTCTCTGAATATGAGATCCAGTAATGTGTGGACACCTGTAATTATTTGTTTCATAAAAGCGTGATGCGTGACGCGTGATGCGTGACGCGAGGATTTTTAACGAAATTGTAAGATCTTCTGTTTCTATAAGGTTTTAACAGAGGTTTACACTCCATTCAAGATACGGTTCCTTTAGCCTTTCAAAATATTTAAAATATCTTCATGAAAATCGGGATGTACGTAGAATCTTTTTTCTATATTCTTCTGTGCCAGTGTTCTTACTTTATCGGATAGATCAGATATGGGGCATGGTTTATGGGTATATTTATCCATTATATAGATACGTTCATGTTCTTCCGTATAAAAATCATATGCCACTTTAGACGCCGTATCCTGAAGGAAATAATATTCAGGTGATAGACCTTTCCCGAGAAGGAAAGATTTTACTTCTTCTATTTTTTCTTCATTCATTATGAATGAATCTGGAATAGATTTAAAAACCTTTCTTTTTATGAATCTTTCACATAGATCTTTCAGTATTGCATCCTTACCGTGGAAAGCCCACATCTTGATTGAATAAAGTAAATCAGATTCGTCGAGCATAAGCCAGTCCCGGAGAGACGGAGAAGGTTTTATGAGTATGTTTAAAAGATTCTTGGAGGCAATACTTACGTCATCAGGTTCTTTACTCTCTTTAAGTCTTTTTACTATATTCATAAAGAGCAAATCGAAAAACCTTGTAGTCCTGTGGTGATAGACCTTCCAGTACATATAATATCTGGAAAAAATATATTCTTCTACATTATAAAAACTTTTATCCCATACTACGATTTTTTCTTTTACTTTACCGTCTTCTTCCGATTTATAGAGGTCGAGTGTGTAAATTATTCTGTCTGCATCTATAAAACCCGATCTTACTCCCGTATAGTAGGCATCTCTCTGAAGATAATCGAGTCTGTCTGCATCTAACTGGCTTGATATAATGGGATTTACACATGACAGATATCCTCCCTTCGGGTCTATATACTTATTATTGAGTATTGCCAGAAGATCTGAAGGAAAATCTTTCCCGAAAGGATTATTTTTTCCTGTCAGTATATGATGGATTTCATCACAATTTTCATCGCCGAGTATGATTTTTTTTGTCCATTCTTCATGGGGGAGACCGGAAATACGTTCGAATACATGGGAAAGAGGGCCATGGCCTATATCATGGAGCAGACCTGCTACCTGAACCAGCAGGTGAAGCCTTTCTTTCTCTTCTCTGTTTAAATGAGAAAAAGGATTTCCGGAAAGGTTTAGCAGATGTGATATTATCTTTGTGGCAAGATAGAAAACCCCTATTGAATGGGCAAACCTTGTATGTTCTGCACCGGGATAGGTAATAAAGGTGGTTCCAAGCTGTCTTATCCTTCTCAGTCTCTGGAAGGTATAACTGTCCATTAATTCCAGAATTAACGGAGGATCTATAAGTATAAATCCATGAACAGGATCATTAATAACTTTTTGTTTCATAATAAGTGAATTTCTAAATTTATTTTTAATTTCCTGCATAGTTTACTTAATAATACAATTTCCACTATAGTCCTAATGCGCCATACTGTAATCGTGACGCGTAAAATTCACGTTTTACTTTTCACGACTCACGTCTCACGATTCACGAAAGATAACTCTTATGTAGGATTTTTTTTATATTTATAGAATAAATCACTATATATATTGTTATAATAAACGAGCCTCGCGTCACACGTCACGCGTCACAATTTAAGGAGTCAGCTATATTGGAAATGTTTATAAAATCATTTATGTTATGTGATGCCATAGGTAAAGATATGTCAGAAAGACCTGTATTGAGCGGTATATTTAATAAAATAAAAGCTGTAACATATCCTTCGAATATTTCTTTCTGTATAGTTACCGAATGGGTTGTTCCTGAAGGTGATTATAAAGAAGAGATAAAGATACTTACAGCTCAGAAGGATCAGCTTTATTTTGAGATTTTAAAGAGAAACTTTCACTGTGAGCAGCAGGTTGCCGTCAAGAGATTTTTATCGCCCTTAAAGAATTTTCCCCTTTACAGACCCGGTCTTTTATGGTTCCAGGCATATCTGAATGAGAAGCTTTTTACCGAATTTCCCCTTCTTCTGGAAACAAAAATTTCCCGTATCATAGGCAGAAAGAAATAAATTTGTATTTATGTAGGAATTTTATAGATTATAGAAGAATTTATTCTCTGGAAGTCCGTACTATAATCTGTCAGGAAATATCACCGGGAACGTTTGCTCTATGACGACCCGGGTTTTTCCTCGCGTTACGATTTTTTAAAATTTTTCCTCGCGTCACGCGTTACGCGTAACGCGTCACAATTTTTTAAGGAGGTTATTATAATGAAAAAAACAACATGTATACTTGCAATTTCAGTAATTATTTCTATACTACTATTTTCTTCCTGCTGCTGTCCTCCATGCAATAATTTACTGCAACAGACTGCGACAGATGATACAACTCCCGGAACGGATGTGTCTCGGAAGACTCCCTCCGCCTCCGGAAAAACACCGGTAAATATCGGTACAGGTGAAGGAAAAGAGGTAAAAGTGGATGCCCTTTACTATTTAGGTGGTAATCCGCCCGGCGGAGGTTCCAGCGAGGTTATAATAAAAGCAGAGAAAAAAACAAGTGAAAAAATGAAAGTTTCCTTCGGTGAAAGTGAAGCAGGAGGAACAGGGAATATGTGGCGCTCATCCGGCTGGATGGCAGTTGTTCTTGCCAACATGCTCCTTGGTAAAGATGCTACAGATTATGAATTTTCTTTCGATACAGGCGGCAGAATTGACGGCCCCAGTGCCGGCTGTCTTATGACGGTAGGAACACTTGCCGCTCTTCGCGGACAGCAGGTGAAAGAAGATGCCACTATGACAGGCACCATTAATCCTGATGGTACAATAGGCCCTGTCGGAGGTATACCTCAGAAACTTTACGGTGCTCAGAAAAAAGGAAAAACCCTTGTTCTTATTCCTGCAGGCCAGAGATATTCAGTAGATATGGCTACAAAAGCATCTGTCGATGTAATAGAAAAAGGCAAAAAACTCGGTATGGAAGTAAAGGAAGTATCCAATGTATATGAAGCATATAAGCTTCTTACTGGAGACAGTCTTCCTCAAATGGAAGTTTCCGATACGCCTCCTCAACTGCCGTCAAAAGCCTTTGACAGATTTAAAGGAAGAGCAAAGGAATGGTATGGCAGATATAAAAAGTTAAAAGGTGAGTATAAATCATTCCCTAAAGATTATCAGACCTATTTCAGTGGTTTTGCCGGTATGGTTGATCAACTGGCTCAGAAAGCCGATAATGCTCTTTCCCAGGGTATGGCCAGCGTAGCCTATGACAGGGCAACAGGAGCTACAGTTCAGATGGATGCCATAGTACTTGCCATGAATATGGTACAGCGTTATCAGAACAGCGGATTTGATGGTGCTATATCCTATCTTGAAAGCAAGGAATCTGTTAAAACTGAATTAAGTGCTGCTATGGATAATCTTAAAGCAGAAGATGTTGAATCTACCAGTGATTATGTTGCCCTGTTCGAAGCATACAGTAAACTCACAATGGCAGAAGGATTCATTTTGCTTGCAGATGAGAAAATCAGTGAAATACAGAAAAATGTCAGTTCCTATGACGAATCTCAGCTTATGGAAGAACTTTATTATGTAGGGTATTATTATTGCTGTGCCAGTGCTTTACTTACCATTGCAAAGGATTGTCTCGATATTGCCAAAGATTTCGGAAGTCCTGCAACTGTAAATAATGATGACCTTGTAAAATTAGGGGAAATAATGGCAGGAGCAGCAAAGGCAAATATGTCTTATTTTGAAAGTACTATTGTAGACGAATATGCAAAATCTGCAGGTGTCCATTCAGATGTTATGAAATATAATTTTATGAAGCTTGATAGCAGATATATGATGGCTTTTGCAAGTACCTGCGGCGTTGAACTGATGAAAAAAGAATTTTCAGAAACAGCTGACTCTGCTCCCATGATTATAGGAGAAGCTTCGTCTACCTATACATTATCTGCACAGCTAATAGCAAAATTTTATTCCCTTGATCCCCAGTTTGATAAAAATTATACACAGGTTGTATCTATAAAGAACGAAAGAGCTCTCGCAAATATGTTAAATTTTGCGGATAAAAGAGCACTGTCTCTTATACAGCTTAATGGGGAAGAAAACTCAGTACTGCCAATATGTTATTATGAAAATGCATCTTTATTAAGACAGGGAAATTCTGAGGAACAGATTGAAGCACTCGGTTATTACTGGAGATCTACCATATTATCAGAGATACAGGCCTATATGTCAGGTAAATTAGGAGAAAATTAATTTTTTGGCGGTAGAGACGTGCCAGGGGGCACGTCTCTACTATCACCACTGGTAGAATTCATTGAAGGCGTTTCGTACGATACCTATTAATTTGGGAGCTTCTATTGGTTTTGTCAGATAATCATAAACCCCTGCAGAAACAGTCTTTCTTATATTTTCAAAATCACTCAGAGCAGTAAGCATTATGACTATTATATCTCCGTTTTCGGGGTTTTCTCTCAATTCTTTCAGAAAAGCATGACCGTCTTTTTCCGGCATCATTATATCACAGATAATTAAATCAGGTTTTCGAAATCCAATATATCCGAAAGCTTCTTCTGCACTCATGGCAGACATAACGTCATAACCTTCGGATTCAAGTGTAAGTTTCAGAACCTTGTTTATATGCTCGTCATCATCTACTATAAGTATAAGTTTTTTCTTTTTATCCATAAATTCCTCCCGGTACCCGTCATTATGCCAGAAACTGTCGGGATTGCTTCGTCGCTACCCATCCCGCAATAGCAAAATACTTCTATATATTTTTATTCTATAGAATATTTTTATTCTACAAATATGGAAAAATCCTTTTTAAAATTTTATAGTATTTATAATAATTTTTTTGAAATTTGAAAATTATTTTGCAGACTGATAAATCACCTGTAAAGTCGGAATGTTATAATTGCTCCTTTTTTTCCCGGGTTTTCCACCCATATGTTTCCCCTGTGCAGATCTACTATCTTTTTAGCAATAGCAAGACCCAGTCCTGTTCCTCCTGTTCCTCTTGTTCTTGACGGATCTTCTCTGAAAAAAGGCTCGAATATTTTTTCACTGTTTTCTTCTCCTATTCCCGCCCCCTCATCTATTACGGAAACAGAAGAAAATTCCTTTTCACCTTTCAGGATTACTGTGATTTTTCCATTTTCTGGAGAATATTTAATGGCATTTGACAGGAGATTTGTAAGGACTCTGCATATTTTTTCCCCGTCTCCGGATATTTCGTGTATGTCTCCCTCCTTTTTCAGTTCTATTGTTATATGTTTTTTAGAGGCAAGGTTTTCAAAATTTTTAATGGAAATGGAAACAAGTTCCTCTAAATTTACAGATTTCAAGTTCAATGTATAATTTCTCAGATCCATTTTTGAGAATTCAAGCAGTTCTTTTACCAGTACCGCCATTTCATCTATATCATCGGAGATACTTTTTATATTTTCCATGGAAGGAATTTTATTTTTTTCTATTTTATCCTGAATAATTTCCAGGGCGACCTTCATTCTTGCAAGGGGAGAACCCAGTTCATGAGATATGTCGGAAAGGAGTTCTTTTTTTGTTTCTATCATGGCTATAAGTTCTCCTGCCATGTGGTTGAAAGCATTATCTAGTCGTGCAATTTCGTCTCCATTCTGTTTTTTCTTATGTCCTTCAAAAACGCTGAAATTTCCCTGGGAGAATTTTATTGCCTTTTCTGTTATTCTTTCAAGTGGTCGCGTTATATTCATTGCCAGGGGATATATTAAGAGAGAAAGTAAGATACATAAAGAAATAAGCCACAGAAAAAAATGATGCCTCCTGTCCTCGTCTCCTTCTACCGAAACGGATATATAGTAGCCGGCAGGTTTCTGAACAGCGGTAAGAAAAAAAAGTCCATGTTTCTTTCCGGATATTTCCCTGTAAGAACCGTGTTTATCTACTTTTTTCATCAATTCTTCCGTCAGATTTTCTGCTTTTTCCGATGAACTTATCATTACTTTACCATGAGGGTCATAAATTGTTATCTCTGACTTTGTCTCTTCTGCCATATGATTGACAGCTTTCTTCAGATCTTTTTCAAACAATGAATCCGCCACTATGGAAGTAAAAAGAAGCATCCTTTTTTCAAACAAATTTTTATGAGGTTTTTCTACGGAAAAGAAAAATATAACAGGAATTATCACTAATATAATGAGTAATACAGCCAGAAAATAAAAGTACAGTTTTATATATAAACGTGATATTTTCATAAAATATTCTCCCTTTAAATCGTGATGCATAACGGGTGGGTCGTGATGCTTGATACTATAATCGTGACGCGTAAAATTTACCCTTCACCATTTACTCTTCACTACTCACCCTTCACTCTCCGCTGTAAAGGTAACCTATACCCCATATAGTTTTTATAATTTCAGGATTTTTCGGATCTTTTTCAAGTTTCTGCCTTAAGTGGCTTATATGTACATCTATGGAACGATCAAAGGCCATAAAGTCTTTACCTCTTGCCAGATCCATTATTCTGTCTCTTGATAGAACCATACCTTTATTTTGAACCAGAATAGTGAGTATATCGAATTCTGCGCCTGTCAGTTCTACAGGCTTTCCGTTGAATATGGCTTCTCTTTTATTTGTGTCCAGTTCTATTAAATCATGTATAATTTCTTCGTCTCTATTAATTTTTTTCTTCCTTCTTGTAACTGCCTTTATTCTTGCCAGTAATTCTCTGGGACTGAAAGGTTTTGCCATATAATCGTCTGCTCCCACTTCAAGTCCTATGATCCGGTCTGTTTCATCACCTCTTGCTGTCAGCATAATAACAGGGAGATAACTGTGAGATTTCATTATTTCCTTTAAAGTCTCAATACCGTCAAGACCGGGCATCATAACATCCAGAACTGCAATGTCGAATTTTTCTTGTTTTATCATCTCAAGACCTTTAAGACCTGAATTTGCTTTATAAACTTCCAGTTCATTTGCTGAAAGATATTCGTCCAGAAGATTTAAAAGTTTGTCATCATCATCTATGAGAATAATTTTCATTTTTTAGAGCCCTCCGCTAAAATTATATGCTGTATCATATGGATTTTTTATAAAAACTTATCGACTTTTTTAAAGCCCTGTTATATTATATATATAACATAAATTTGTTTTATAGTAAATAAAGTAGTGAGAGGTGAGCGGTGAGCGGTGAAGGGTGACGGATGAAGAGTGATGGGTGAAATTTAACGCGTCACGCGTTACTATTATAGTATCACGCATTACGAAACCAGCCGTCACTGGGCACAAAAATTATGAAATTTATTAAAATAGCTGTTTTTATATTACTGGTAATATCTTTTTCAGGTTTTTATCTTACAAAAGCTCAGACTTCGTCTGAAGTCCAGAAGATTGTAAATGAAGCAGAAAGTCTCATAAAAAAAGGACTTTATGATGATGCTATTTCCAGGCTTGAGAAGGCAATAAAAAAAGATCCTTCCTGCAGCCAGGCTTATTATCAGATGGGAAAAGCCTACCATGCTCTGAGAAATTATGAATCAGCCATAAAGAATTACAAAAAAGCCCTTGAATTTCAGGCAGGTTTCGGGGAGGCCTGTTATAATATAGGAAGCTGTTATGTAGATATGGGAAAGTCTGAGCAGGCAATTAAATGGCTTGGCCAGGCAAAGGGAATCTTTTACGGTAAAAATGAAATCCAGAAATATAAAAAAACCCTTGAAAAACTCATAAGTATAAGTTCAGGAGATGTAAAAATATCTTACGAGAAAGAACTTGCCGCAGGTCATCCTTCTGCAAAACCTTCTCCTACAGAGAAGGTTTCGGTGAAACCGACTCCTTCTCCTGTACAATCAGATGATATGATCCTTATACATGCCGGCAAATTTACCATGGGAAGCAGTGAAAAAGAGCTTTCCGATGCAGTTAATATGTCGAAAGAGGCAGGGTGGACAGAAGTGGAACGAAACTGGTTTACCGATGAATTGCCTGCACATGAAGTATATGTGAAAGAATTTTATATAGATAAATATGAAGTTACAAATGAAACCTTTAAAAAATTTGTTGACTCTACCGGCTATAAGACAGATGCGGAAAGGGAAGGTTTTTCAGTTTTATGGGAAGGTTCCGACTGGAAGAAGGTTTCAGGTGCTGACTGGTCTCATCCTCTGGGGCCGGGAAGTTCTGTGAAAGGGAAAATGGATCATCCTGTAGTTCATGTTACATGGAATGATGCAAAAGCCTATGCAACATGGGCAGGTAAGCGTCTGCCGTCTGAAGCCGAATGGGAATATGCCTGCAGAGGAACGGATAAAAGGATTTTTCCATGGGGAAATAAATGGAATGATAATTACTGCAATAATGCAAGATTAAACCTGTCCTATCTCCTCGGATTTATGCCGGATTTCTTTAACGGACGTGGTACAATACCTGCAGGGAAAATTCCTGATGGCGCTTCTCCTTTCGGAGTTATGGATATGTCGGGAAATGTATGGGAATGGTGTTCTGACTGGTATTCAAAGGATTATTATAATTACAGTCCTTCTGAAAACCCGAAAGGCCCCGAAAAAGGCGAGAAGAAAATCTTAAAAGGAGGCTCATGGTACTACGAAAATCCCGCCTATCTGAGAGCCTCTATTAAGCTTGCAGAATTCCCCGGTACAAGGAATTTTATGATAGGCTTTCGATGTGTAAAGGACACCTTACCCTAAAATATTTCACTTAAAACTATTAATCACCCCCACTATTTTATCAATTAAATTCCAATCAACTTTTGCATTTTTCAGCAGGATTTTGCACTCTTCAATCTCGTTTCCGAATTCATCATAACCTTTGCTATAATTTTTCTTATGAGAATTATCTTCTAGGAATTCAACTAAATCCTGCCCATCAGAATAAGCTTCCCATATCCATATAACCTGCCGTTTATTACCAGTTCTTTCCTGTTTCACTAATCTTAAACGATAATAATTAATCGTATTCTGACCGCCATAGGTATAAGTTTCACATGCAGGTTTATCCCATGTATAAGTAACTTTTACAATTTCATCATCTGCAATTCCATTGCCGGTCTTTACAAGTGTTACTGGATCAAGGATTGCTCCCCTGTCAATTCTTCTGATTGCCGTACAACCTTCTTTTGTCCCAACTTTATAATCTGTATCAAGGGTAAAAGTAACAGGCGTGGCAGCAGGCAATAATGTCGTCTGGTCGATTTCAGTAACTACAATATTGGTTGCACCTTTACCGAGAAGAGCTTCAAAAGCTTCTGCAGTAAGTTGTTTGTATTCTGTTTCAGGTTTTGCTGGAACTGCTGCAGAACTCCCAATAGTTCCGCCACCTATTCTTGCTTTCTTCTCTTTTGGAGACTGCTCACCGAGTGTTAATGTTACTGTGCATTCTTCACATGTAACGTCTGATACTTCTTCTGCTTCCGGGATGCCGTCTTTATCAGAAATTATCGTCCTCTTTGTGGAAAATTTCGGGTCTTTAATAGAACCGAAATCAATCAGATGAGAAAATCGCTCGGCTTCGGGGTAATCCGGGTCTGATATAAGTTTATACTGAACCAAACAATTGCCTATTACTTTTCTATTCTTTCTTTTTGTTGAAGAAAAACCCATTTATATCAACTCCTTTTAATTTATATAAGAAATTTCAATAGCAAAAGCTATATAATTTCCTGATTGATCTCTTTTTCTATTTCCCAGAGGATCGGAATAGTCTATCTCTCCAACCATTCCTCCACCTACAACACCACCAAGAGTCAAATCTTTTTTTAAAGTCGTCTCTACCGCAAGAGCAAATCTGTCTCTTATTTTTACGATATTTTTCACATTTTCTTCTCTTACCCAACCAGATATAGCAAAACTAAATCCGTCTGTATCGTAATCCTGTGATTTCTTTTTTACCGGTTCAACAAAAATAGCAGGATATTCGCCAGTATCAAGCAAAGTAAATCCTGTTAACGGCGAATCGTATTTTATAGTTACGTTTGTTTTAACAAGTAATCCGTCACTCTTAAAAGCGTTTACCTGATTAATTACTCCCGGCAATTCATTTGTAAGCAGATCTATTATTGCTTCTCCGATTTCTTCAACACTGACATTAATTATTGTTTCTTCCATTTTTTTCACTTCCTTACAGATTAGAAGGCTTAAAATGCCGTCTTATTATCTGACTCAATTTAGTCTTAAAATCCTTAGTACCGTAACAGGTAAAAGGGTATCCATAAAAAGCTTCTGACTGACAGGCTCTGGAGAAGAAAAATTAGTTTTTTCTATAGTATTAGAAATTAACCAGTGGTTAATTTATTGTCTGCAAAACAAATTAAATAAGGCAAATTATTTTTCTTCGTAAGAGCCTGTCAGGCAGAAGCTGATAAATGGTT
>JAKPQU010000086.1 GCA_029555925.1 Bacillota bacterium | reverse complement strand
GCCTTATTTAATTTGTTTTACAGACAATAAATTAGCCCTTATTTAATTTCTAATACTATAGAAAAAACGAATTTTTCTTCTCCAGAGCCTGCCAGGCAGAAGCTTTTTATGGATACCCTTTTACCTGTAGCGGTACTAAGTTATGAAATACACTATAATTTTTAATACTATAGAAAAAACGAATTTTTCTTCTCCAGAGCCTTCCAGTCAGAAGCTTTTTATGGATACCCTTTTACCTGTTACGGTACTGAGGTATACATGCTCTCGTGACACATAACCCGTAAGGCGGTAGGAAAAATTTAATTATATGTTTATACGCCGGTCAAAAACGGTCACTGTTCACTATATAATGCCCGCTTTTCCCGCCGCTTTTTTCCATAAGATATATATTTCCGATAGCCATATCTTTTGTGAGAGACTTGCACATATCATAAATAGTCAGAGCCGAAACTGATACTCCTGTAAGAGCTTCCATTTCGACACCGGTTTTCCCTGTTGTTTTCACCTGACATGTAATAACAATCTTATCGTCATATAATTCAAAATCTATATCTCCTGATGTAATAAAAACGGGGTGGCAGAGAGGAATAATATGAGATGTTTTCTTTAAAGCCATTATGCCTGCCAGTCTTGCTGCTTCCAGAACATTTCCTTTTACTATCTTATTCTGCTTTACCTTTTCAATTACTCTGGATGGAATGCCTATTTCTCCCCTGGCTATGGCTACCCTTACAGTATCGGCTTTTTCCGTAACATCTACCATTTTCAGTGAACCGTCTGTACCAAGATGACTGAACATGTTACCCTCCTATGGAATACATCGGCATATGGCCTGTGCCTGTATGGTGGAATGTTTTTTCTATTATGGCTTTCTTGATAATATTTTTTAAAAGTTCTTTATTATCTTTATTTAAAAGAGCTTTCAGATTATAACTCTTCGAGTCCATAAGACATGGCAGAACATCTCCCGTAGAACTTATTCTTATTCTGTTGCAGAAACTACAGAACATATGACTTACAGGAGATATAAACCCGGCTATGGTTTCTTTATTATGACGCCTTATAATATATTCCTCTGCTATATGTGACCTCTGAGTCATAGTGGTAAAGGAAAATTCTCTTTCCAGTAATTTTTTTATATGTAATGTGCTTATATAGAAAGGTGAATAAATATTTGTTCCCATATTCATAAATTCTATAAAACGAATTTCCAGATTTTTATCCAGACAGAAATTAACTATAGAGGAAACTTCATCGTCATTTATGCCTTTCATAAGGACTGTATTTATCTTTATTGGAAAAAATCCTGTATTTTGAGCTATATCTATGGCAGCCAAAACCCGGTTAAGTTCATCTCTTCCCGTTATACGGCGGAATTTTTCTCTATTCAATGTATCAAGACTGATATTTAATCTCCTTATTCCCGCTTCTTTGAGTAATTTCGCTTTTTCCGGGAGGAGTATTCCGTTAGTGGTAAGGGTCAGTTCTTCAAGCTTATCTATGGCTCTCAGAAGAAAAACAAGTTTTTCCATATCAGGTCTTATAAGAGGTTCTCCTCCTGTAAGCCTTATTTTTCTTATACCGAATTCCTCGACACAGAGGGAAGCAATCTCTTTTATTTCTTCATAAGTAAGTATGTCTTTCCTGTTTTTCTTCACTATCCCTTCAGGAGGCATACAGTAAATACATCGCAGATTACAGCGATCTGTAATTGATATTCTAAGATAATTTATATTTCTTTCCCAGTTATCCATCATGGCTCGTAAAATAAGAGCGAGTAGAGAGCAGACAGAAATCCCACTCACTACTCACTGCTCACCACTCACTATTTCTGTATGACAAAAACCGGCTCTGCTCCGAGCTTAAACACTAACAGTCCCTGGTCTGCCCTTACCTCTTCTACTGAAACCTGTCCTTCAGGGCCTGTCACGAGAGAGGTTACATTGTAGACCTTGCCCTGTTCAGCTCCAATTCTTACAGTTTTAACATCTGTTCCGTCATTCCAGAAAATATAACAGGGACGTCCTCCTTTTACAAAGGCATAACCCGATACATCATGTTCAAGACCGGTAAAAACCTGATTAAATTTAGCACCGGCAAGTAATTCTGCAAGTAATTTATATGTATAAAAAGATAGTTTTTTTGTCTGATCCTCTCCGTTAAGAAGACCTGAATAATTATAAAAAGTATTCAGATGGCCGAAATGAAGGGTCTGAGGCGGGTCATCTATGAATTTACTCCAGAAAACCGCTTTTACCCCTTTCGATACGGGAACAATGAGGCTTTTGACAAGGTATATGGCCTGTTCTTGTTCAGAAACAGTAACATAATTAACACTTTCGCCGCCGGCAAAATAATCACAGGGACTTCCCGTATAAATTGAATTACCTGTAACCCAGACAGATGAATCTTTATATCCGTATTCATAAAGGCGCTTTTTCACGAGATCCAGTCCGGAACCAAGAGGTTTATAAGTAAGACTGACATTCACAGTGGTATTGGTTGTACCTCCGTAATGATGAAAATCTACTCCGTCAAAGTAATTTTTTATACCGTCATTCTGTGTTTCTCCGTCTTCAAGGCTTCTGAGATTATCAAAAAGCTCTACAAACCATCCGTCTTTTTCGAAAGGTTGTCCTGTTATGGGGTTGAATTCTCCTCTTTTACCCCATGCAGCCAGTTCGGAAGAACCTCCAAGTATAAGACAGGCTTTCGGATTGGCCTGTATCATAGCCTGTTTTGTCCACCTGACAAGAATGGCATAATTCTCTACAGTATCTGCCCACTGGCTCTGCCCGAAGGTATTGTCCGAGCTGTCCGGCTCACTGCCAAGCTGAAAATATTTTATTTTTATTGCCGTAGAGGAATCTGCTGAACCATCGGCATCATATCTTTCAACAGCAGTTTTTATAAATGTCATATATCTTTCCTTATCTGAAGGAAGAACATTGGGAACTACTACAGGTGTGGGAAGAACCTGATTATGTCCCATCTGATAATCCCATAAAGGTACGCCGAGAATATTGACAATTAAATTAAGGTTTCTCTGTGTGGCTTTCCCGTAAAATTTATCCAGCTTATCCCAGTTGTAAAAACCTCTTTCTGTTTCAACACTATCCCACTGTAAATCGGCAAAACCTTCAGGTTTCAGCCAGAAAACAGGTATATGTTCTGTCATAAGAATGGAATTACCGCCAAAATAGGTATTTTCAAAAGGAAGATTATAATTCTTATCTTCAACAACAATATTCGGGTAGAGAGGTGTTGGAGTAGCTGCAGGCTGATATGGTGTCGGTGTAGCTGCAGGCTGATATGGTGTCGGTGTGGCTGCAGGCTTATATGGTGTTGGAGTAGATACAGGAACCGATGTAGCAGAAGGTGAAGATGTATCTGTCACGGAAGGAGTTCCTGTTATATCTCTTTTAGTACCCGGTGTTAAATATTTTTCCGGATTTGAGCCGCCGGCAAGTTTTATAGCATCAAGTAATTTTACCATAGCAGTCTGAACCAGAAGTTCTGCCCCGGAAATAAAACCTGCAGAGATATTCATCTCTGCCTGTTTCATTATGGTCTCTGCCTCATCTGTATTGGCCCCCAGGTCTTTTGCCTCTGCAAGAAGTGTTTGATACATCTTAATCTTGGCTTCCAGAGACGGCTCTTCTTCATCTCTGGCAAAGACCTTTATACCAATAACGGTAAATAGAAATAATAAAATAAGTGTAATAACATATATATTTCTTCTCTTCATAAGAATTATTATAGAAACGCTCTTGGATTATCCTGGCGTAATTTAGCCAGTTCCTGGAAAATTTCTTTCTCCCTTTTAGATAAATTCTGCGGAAGAACTACTTTTACTTTTACATATTGATGACCCGGTAGTCCTCCTTTCAAAGGATGCATACCAAGACCGGAAAGCCGGAAATTTCTTCCATTCTGTGTTTCCGGAGGTATTTTCATTAAAACAGAACTGCCGTTTATAGTAGGAACCTGGATTTCTGCTCCTAATATTGCTTCTGTAACACTGATTGGAATTTCACAGTACAGGTCATCACCTTTAACTTCAAAGAATTTATGTGGTGCAAGCTTGATCTCAAGATAAAGATCTCCCGGACTGCCTCCGCCTGTACCTGTTTCTCCCTGGCCGGCCATACGAACCTTTGAACTATCTTTCACTCCCGGAGGTATTTTTACGGAAATTTTACGCTGTTTATATATACGGCCGCTACCCTGGCAGTTTGAGCAGGAATGTCTTCCCGAAAGTCCTTCACCTCTGCAATGAGGACACAGATCCTGGATCTGAACCTGGAGACTTCTTTCTACGCCTTTATAGGCTTCTTCAAGTGTTATTTCAATCGGATATGTAAGATCTCTGCCTCTTTTAGGAGGCATAGTAGTATTTCTCTGCCATGCCGACGCCCCTGAGCCGGCGCCTCTCTGACCTCCGAAAAATGTTTTAAAGAAATCGCTGAAACCGCCAAGATCGCCAAGATCCTGAAAATCAAAATTAATATTTTCAAATCCCGGGAACCCTGTTCCTGAAAACCCTCCCGGCCCTGTATAAACTTTGTTCCAGTTATTTCCAAGGAGATCGTATTTTTTTCTTTTCTCCGGATCTGAAAGCACTTCATAGGCTTCATTTATTTCTTTAAATCTTTCCTCTGCATGAGGATCATTGGGATTTACATCAGGATGATATTTCCTGGCAAGTTTACGATAGGCATTTTTTATAGTCTTTATATCAGATTTTTTATCTACACTTAAAATTTTATAATAATCTTTAAATTTCATATTTTTTGCCTTTTCTAAAAAGGTGAGAGGTGAGAGGTGAGAGGTGAGAAGTGAGAGATATATCTCATCTCACTACTCACTTCTCGCTGCTCACTTAAATATCAGAACTTTTAAATTCTGCATCTACCACGTCATCACCGGGAGGAGGCGGTGGTGCAGAAGGGCCTGAAGCTCCCGGAGGAGGTGCCTGATATGCTCCCGGACCAGCGGGACCGGGGCCGCCGGGACCGCCAGGGCCGCCGGAAACACCTGCATACATGGCTTCTGCCATTTTGTAAGAAGCCTGCTCAAGTGTATCTATGGCTTTTTTCATATCTTCGAATTTACCTGTTTCTATAGCAGCTTTAAGTTCTCTGAGTGCATCTTCTATTTTACTCTTATGTTCCGGCGGAACCTTATCGCCGTAATCCTTAAGATTTTTCTCTGTCTGATATACGAGACTGTCTGCTTTATTCTTAATTTCACTTTCTTCCCTCTTCTTTTTATCTTCTTCTGCATGAGCTTCTGCTTCTTTAACCATTCTATCAACATCATTTTTATCGAGATTTGTGCTTGCAGTTATGGTTATATGCTGTTCTCTCTGAGTGGCCATATCTCTTGCGGTAACGTTTACTATACCGTTTGAATCTATATCAAAAGTAACTTCTACCTGAGGAATACCTCTCGGTGCGGGAGGTATGCCATCAAGACGAAACATACCAAGGGTTTTATTGTCTCTTGCCATATGACGTTCACCCTGAAGGACATGAACATCTACAGCAGTCTGACCGTCCGCGGCAGTCGTAAATATCTCACTTTTTCTTGTAGGTATTGTAGTATTTCTCT
>JAKPQU010000084.1 GCA_029555925.1 Bacillota bacterium | reverse complement strand
GTCTGCAAAACAAATTAAATAAGGCAAATTATTTTTCTTCGTAAGAGCCTGTCAGGCAGAAGCTGATAAATGGTTACTAATTTACCTGTAGCGGTACTAAGAATAATACAGGGAGGTAGTAATTTGTATAAACTGAACAATGAAGAATTTGATGCCATCCGTAAAGAGGCAATGGGATTTGCAGGTATTGGACTTTATAGATATACCTTTGATGGTACAATTCTCTTTATGGACCGTGGTACATTAAAGATTCTTGATCTTGAAGATAAATTTCCCGATACGTCAGATGTTGCAGGGAAAAATATTTCAGAACTCCTTAACTATATAGTACCCAGAGGTGCCTTCCGTGAAAAAGTTCGTAAACACGGGCATGTTAAAGGACTCGAATATCCATTTCAGACCCTCAGCGGTTTAAAAAGATGGGTCATTCATGACAGCTATCTTGTTTATGATAAAAATGTGAAAGAAGATGTTATACAGGTAATTATTCATGATATAACTGATCTTAAGATTGCAGAGGAATTACTTGAATCGGAAAAAGAAAGACTTACAGTGACGCTTCGTTCCATAGGAGAAGGTGTCATTACAACAGATATAGAAGGCAAGGTTCTCCTGGTTAATAAAGCAGGAGAAGAACTCACAGGCTGGAAACAGGAAGAAGCTGCAGGAAAACATATTTCCGAAATTTTTGATATTATAACCGCCAGTACGAGAGAAAAATCCTCTTTACCTTTAGACAGGGTTTTAAGAACAGGGAAAAAATTCTCTTTTCCTGAACGTATATTCCTTGTATCCAGAGATGGCAGAGAGAGGCTTATATCAGAAAGTATTTCTCCCATATTTGATAGAGATAATAAGATTATAGGCTTTGTAATTGTATTTCGAGATATAACTGAAAAGATTGAGCTGGAAGAAGAGCTTTTTAAAGCCAGAAAGCTTGAATCAGTGGGAGTTCTTGCCAGCGGTATAGCCCATGAATTTAATAATATTCTTACAGGTGTTATGGGTAATATATCTCTTGCCAAAATGTATGTAAATTCTGAAGAAAAGCCCTGTGAGATACTTTCAGAGGCAGAAAAAGCTGCTGTCAGAGCAAGAGCCTTAACATACCAGTTACTTACCTTTGCAAAGGCCGGCTATCCTATAAAAACTCCTGCGTCTATTGCGGAATTATTGACGCAGATTACAAATCTGGTCCTGAGCGGATCCAATGTAAAACCTGAATTTTTTATAGATAAAAGCCTCTGGCCTGTTGAGATTGATACGGGTCAGATAAGCCAGGTAATAAGTAATCTTATGCTGAATGCCAGGCAGGCTATGCCTGAAGGCGGAACAGTTCAGGTCACAGCAGAAAATATCTTTGCCGGTAAAGAGCATAATGTGCCTTTAAAACCGGGAAAATATGTAAAGATTGCCATAAAAGATCATGGTGTGGGCATATCAAAAAAGAATCTGGAAAGGATTTTCGACCCCTATTTTACCACCAAAAAAGAAGGCAGCGGACTCGGCCTTTCAGCAACCTATTCACTGATAAAAAAACATAATGGTTATATCACTGCAGAATCAAAAGTAAGAGCAGGAACAACATTTTATATTTATCTGCCTGCATGCCATAAAGATGTTATGAGCACTGAAAGACAGAAAGATAATATAGTTACAGGTAAAGGAAAAGTTCTATTACTTGACGATGAAGATACTGTAAGAAGTGTAACTGGGAAAATTCTCCACAGGCTTGGATATAATGTTGAATTTGCCAGGAATGGTATGGAAGCTATTGAAATGTATAAGAAAGCAAAAGAAAATGGCATACCATTTGATTCTGTCATAATGGATTTAACTATTCCGGGAGGGATTGGTGGAAAAGAAGCCATACAGGAGCTTGTCCTCTTTGACCCTGAAATTAAAGCTATAGTTTCATCAGGCTACACAACAGATTCTATAGTCTCGGATTATAGAAAATACGGATTTTCAGCTTTCATTGCCAAGCCCTATAAGCTTTCAGAATTGAGTGAAATATTGCATGACGTAATAAATACAGGTTAGATGTTTTAATTTCAGCTTAGAGACTGTAAGAAGATAACCCTGGCAAATTGTCAGAACTGTTATTATCTTCGCGTCACGCGTTACGCGTTACCCGTCACGATATAGACTGTATATATGATTATGATGTGGTTATTTCTCGACAACTTCTTAGTACCGTAACAGGTAAAATGGTATCCGTAAAAAGCTTCTGCCTGGCGGGCTCTGGAGAAGAAAAATTAGTTTTTTATATAGGATTAAAAATTAAATAAGGGCTAATTTATTGTCTGTAAAACAAATTAAATAAGGC
>JAKPQU010000083.1 GCA_029555925.1 Bacillota bacterium | reverse complement strand
GTGCCATAGAAGGGCACTATTCCGGTCCAAGTGCCATAAGGTTTGAATCGGCACGTATTTCAGGCACTTAAATAGGAGTTATAATGATTATGGATGTCTATGTAAACAGTAATTGCAAACCGGTCATAGTGGTTTACCCGAAAGAAGATACCATTCTGACGGAAATTCTCTCTTCAAATCATCTTGTTAAATTTTGTTCAGATAAGAAGAACTTTGCCAGTAAAATCAGAATGGTCGGACCTGACCTGGTAATCATAAATGCAAATACTTCAGAAATAATAGATCTTCTGAATGAAAACACAGATTTACATAATATACCGGTTATAGCAATCATAGATTCTAATGAAGATATTATAAAAGATTACCTGGACAGAGGGATTATAGATAGTTTTTTGCCGGCACCTGTAAATCCTTCAGCACTTTTACAATCTATCAAAATCCTATTACACCTCGGCAGATCTCAGAAAGAGCTCTTTGCCAGAGAAAAAGAAAATTTAGAACTTAAAACATTTCGTGAAGATATATTAAGAATTATCATTCATGATATGGGAAACAGTATAAGTGGTGTTGTAGGCAGTATAGATCTATTAAAACTCTCGAACGACAATTTTACGGAGAAACAATTAAAGCATCTGGTAAGAGCAGGTGAAAGTGCAAAAGAACTGTTACAGATAATTAAAAATATAGGAGATATCAGCCAGTTCGATGAAGACACCCATATATATGAATTACAGACCATTGATATAAATCGCCTTTTAAATCAAATAAAAAATGAACTGGATGATTTTTTTACATACAATAAAAGAAAACTTGTAATTGAAATTCCGGAACAAATACCACGGGTAAAAGGTCAGGAAGAACTTGTAAAGAGACTTATAGAATCTCTTCTAAATAATGCAATAAAAAATACGTCAGCCATGGGGCAGGTTACAATAAGAGTAAACCTGTCAGAAAGTAGATCGTGCCTGGAAGTAAGAGTAATAGACCCGGGAAGGCCTTTACCGGAAGAATATAGAAAGAAAATATTTAATTTTTACGGCCAGTTAGAAATCTTTGATGCAGGTTACAGATTCGGACGAGGATTTTCTATGACCTTCTGCAAGTATGCAGTGGAGAAAATGGGCGGGCAGATCTGGATGGAACCTTCAGAGGGGAACATGGGAAATATTATTGTCTTTACATTACCTCTGGCCTGAAAAAGTAAAAACTTCAGCAGTACTCTTTCTACGAAAAAAATGAAACGATTTATCAGTATCTGTGAAAAATATAAAATAATCCTGAGATTATTAACATTATTTTATGGTATTGTTGTTCTATTCTTATGTACCACAGGAGTTGAAAATCTCCCTAAAAGTATGTTTTTCTTTGATTATATAGATGTAATATACCATTTCAGCGGTTTCTGCCTTTTCAGTATTCTTTTAAGCGGATCTTTCTACACTTACAATAAAGATAAATCTTTTCAACTTACTCTTTTATTCGGTCTCATATGGGCTATTATCTGTGAAACACTTCAAATCTTTGTCCCTACAAGAAGTTTTACAATAGCAGATCTGATGGCAAACTGTGGCGGTATAATTATTATAGCGGTCACCATTCAGCGGTCAGCATTCAGCCAGAAAGAATGTAGTTCCTGTTCTGCTGATAGCTGATCGCTGATAGCTGACCGCTAATTAATCATCTATTCCTCTGGTTAGTTTTTTCTCACCAACATTGTTCATATCTTCTCTCATTTTATGTGCAATAGCTTTAAAAGGTTCGAAAATATCTATGGGTACAGGGAACAGTATGGTAGAGTTTTTCTCAACCGCTATTTCTGTAAGGGTCTGGAGGAATCTGAGCTGTAATGTAGCAGGTTCGGATGCTATTATACTGGCTGCCTGTGCCAGTTGCTTCGATGCCTCAAATTCACCTGAAGCATGAATAATCTTTGCTCTCTTTTCACGTTCTGCTTCTGCCTGTTTTGCCATGGCTCTCTGCATACTCTGAGGCAATTCGACATCTTTTACTTCTACTGTGCTCACTTTAATACCCCATGGTTCGGTCTGTTCGTCAATTATATGCTGAAGTTCCTGGTTGATTTTTTCCCTGTGTGATAATACTTCATCTAACTCTACCTGTCCAAGTATACTCCTCAGGGTAGTCTGGGCAATCTGAGAGGTTGCTCTTATAAAATCAAGAACATTCACAACAGATTTACATGGATCAAATACTTTAAAATATACAACGGCATTTACTTTGATTGTAACATTATCTTTGGTTATAACTTCCTGTGCCGGCACATCCATTGTAATAACGCGAATATCCACCTTTCTCATTTTATCAACAAAGGGTATAAGCAGGATAAGGCCGGGCCCTTTTGCTCCTACCAGCCTTCCCAGTCTGAACACAACAGCCCTTTCATATTCATTTACAATCCTTATGGCAGATGTAATAATAGATATGAATGCAACAATAGCAATAATAACTAAAGGTGCGCCACAACCAATAATTTTTTCCAATGTAAAATCATCCTTTCTTTATTTAAAAATTTTTCACGAGTTATAATACTCTAACAGAACTTATCTTCTCTTCACCCTTCACTCTTCACCCTTCACGATTCTCATATAAATATATAAAAATCTCACCTGCCTTTACTACTTATTTTCACAGGGTTCAACATATACAGTCAATCCATCTACCTTCTTAACAACAACCTCTTCTCCTTCTTTAATATATCTTCCTGCAGTTATGGCACGCCACAGGGCACCATCAAGCATGATCTGCCCTTTCGGTTCAAGTGGACTTTTTACAATTCCCTTCTGTCCTGCGAGTCCTTCCACTCCTGTAGTAACTTTCTTTTTATGGCTCCTGAGAACTGTAGTTATTATAAATACAAAAAAGATTGTAGTCGTGCCCACTACTCCAAGAATAATACTCCATGAAACCTGATAGAATGGCAGATCAGAATTAAAGAGAAACAGAGAACCTAAAATCATTGATACTATCCCTCCTGCAGTAAGAAATCCATGGGTAGGTGCTTTAATATCTATTATAAAAAGAATAAAGGCAAATACTAACAGCGCAAGACCTGCATAATTTACAGGCAATGTTCCCAGTGCAAAAAAAGCAAGGATAATACATATTCCTCCGACTACGCCCGGGAATATTGCCATAGGGCTTGCCAGTTCGTAAATCAAACCGTAAGTTCCGAGTATGATTAATATATAAGCCACATTGGGATTACTCAGAACATCAAGGAATTTTTCAGTGGTGCTCATTGATATTTCCTTTATTATAACACCTGAAGTTTTCAGAATAACTGTTCCTTTTGACGTATCAATTTTATAACCGTCAATATTTTTCAGTAATTCTGTAAGATTACCTGCTATAAGGTCTACAACCTTCAGTTGCAGTGCTTCTTTCTCTGTTGCAGAAACACTTTCTCTTACAGCTTTTTCCGCCCATTCCATATTTCTTCCTTTTTTTTCTGCCGTTGTTTTTATCAGGGCTACGGAATCATTTGTTATCTTTTCTTTCATTTCCTTTGACATCTGTTGCTCACCGTTTTCACCGATCATGACAGGATGAGCCGCTCCTATGTTTGTATTGGGCGCCATAGCCGCAACATGTGCGGAAAGTGTTATAAAAACCCCTGCCGATGTTGCACTGGCTCCACCGGGAGATACATAAACAACAACAGGTATTTCAGAATTGATAATTTTCTGCATTATATCTTTCATTGAATCCATCAGACCGCCCGGTGTATCCATCTCTACTACAAGACACATGGCATCATTCTCTCTTGCCTCATTCAGAACCCTTTTGAAATATGTATCAGTAACAGGGCCTATAGGTCCTTTTATCTTCATTACATATACGGAGCCACTGTCTTTTGCCAGAACAGACATGAATAAAAGCAATATAAAAATAAAGACACATAAAATCTTTTTTATAAAAATCCCTCCTTTCAGATTTTAATAAAGACATATACTGAGTACCACTCCAGATAAATTAGTAACCATTTTATCAGCTTCTGCCTGGCAGGCTCTTACAAAGAAAAATAATTTGCCTTATATAATTTATTTTACAGACAATAAATTAACCCCTAGTTAATTTCTAATACTATAGAAAAAACGAATTTTTCTTCTCCAGAGCCTGCCAGACAGAAGCTTTTTACGGATACCCTTTTACCTGTTACGGTACTGAGTGAGCATAAATGATACATCCATGCTCTCGTAACGCGTAACGGGAGAAAAACCTTTATTACATATTTATGCTCAGGTCAGTAAATGATAGATATCTTATCTATGATATAATTATAACAAATTATCCGGATAAAGTTTACAAAAAAATATATAAATATTTTTCGGAAAATTCATTTTTTTTGACTCTTTTATATATATTATCCATTGCTTTTACTTGGGAGTGTAGAAAAACAGGAAAAATTATGGATGGAAATAATAAAGGAAATAAAAAAAGACTTGAATGCAAAAAATACAGAAGTTCAGGAATTTATGAATAAATAGATTTAACACTGATAAAATAGACTTTTTCAATCCATTATGATATTATGTAAAGTGGAAATTATAGGGAAAGGATGGTGAAGAATATGCCTTTACCTGCAAAAAAAGAGGAGAATAAATTCAGTTATGCCGATTATCTTACATGGCCTGGTAATGAAAGATGGGAAATAATTAATGGTGTTGCCTATAACATGAGCCCTTCTCCAACAAGAAAACATCAGAAAATTTCTATAAAACTCGCAAGTAAATTATATAATTATTTTGAAGATAAAACCTGTGAAGTTTATGAAGCTCCCTTTGATGTAAAATTTCCGGAAGATGAAAAAGACAGGAATGAAGAAATATTTAACGTAGTACAACCTGATATATTAGTCGTATGTGATTTAGATAAATTAGAAGAGAATTGCTGTAAAGGTGCTCCTTCTATAATCATTGAAATCATATCACCTTCTACTGCATCAAAGGATTTTATAAAAAAAAGAGACCTTTATGAAAAAAATAGAGTAAATCAATACTGGATCCTTGATCCGGAAGAAAAAGAGATTTTTATTTTTAAACTAAACGATAAAAGCACCTATAATAAGCCGGAAATATACACACGGAATGATATAATAAAGGTCGAAGGATTTGAAGGACTGGAAATTGATGCAGGCCTTATTTTTAAAGATTTTTAATAGGAATGCTGCAGAGCTTTTCATAAAGATCCTGTAATTTTTCATATAAACTTATTACCGCTACAGGTAAATTAGTAACCATTTATCAGCTTCTGCCTGACAGGCTCTTACGAAGAAAAATAATTTGCCTTATTTAATTTGTTTTGCAGACAATAAATTATAGTGTATTTCATAACTTATTAGAATTTAAGTCGTCGTGACGCGTGACGCGTGACGGGTTTAATCCCTGCACATCACACATTATGCTTTACGCATTACGAGGTCATTATTTATGGATAGTTATGACACTAACTATAACCACTGGTTAATTTCTAATACTATAGAAAAAACTAATTTTTCTTCTCCAGAGCCTGCCAGTCAGAAGCTTTTTATGGATACCCTTTTACCTGTTACGGTACTTATGTTCCGATGTATATACAAAACAGATAAACTCGCAATTACCCCATATCATCTCAGCAGGATTTAAACACATATCGTAGAAATATAGTTGTTTATTATAGTTAATTTCATGAAACATTCTGTTTCTACGATAATAACGAAATTAGCTATAAATTTAATTTTTCAGGGGTTAACTCATTGATAAATAAATTTATACCAGGTCTTATTTTATTCTTTCTGTTAACCTGTCCGGCCTTTTCCATGGCAACAGGTGATATATTCGTAAATTCTCAACCTGTAGGTGCTACTGTTTTCCTGGACGGGAAAAACGTGGGAACTACGCCTCTGCCTGTATATAAAATCCCTCAGGGAAAACATACCCTGAAGATCACACTCAAAGACCAGCAGGAAGTAATCAAGGAAATAGAGATAAAACCGGGCCCTACGAAAACCATACATATAGTATTCCAGGAAAGAGAAGGAGGGCTCTCTGTCACATCGACGCCGTCCGGTGCAAAAGTATTTCTGGATGAAGTATATGTAGGTAAATCGCCTGTCAATCTCAAACTGGTATTATCAGGGAAACATACAATAAATGTTACCATGGAAGGTTATGAAACCTATTCCGAAACAATAACTATAAAAAGCGGAGAAATAGAAAATATAAATATAAACTTAAAACCCGTATCGGACGGAAACAATCCTGCCGAGAACGGCAGATTGACCATAAGAACACTTCCTCCTGATGCAGATATTTATATAGATAATAATGTTACAGGCAGAAGCCCTCTGGTGGAACTCTCTGTTGCTCCGGGAAATCACATGATAAAAGTAATAAAATCTGGCTACGACACTAAAACAAGAGAGATTGAAATAAAGAAAGGGGAAAAAAAAGAAGTAAAAATAACACTGAATGAGGCAAAAAAAACTTTTCCATTATTATATATTATTACAGGGATAATAATTATTGTATGTATCGTGATGGCATGTAAAAAAATATTTATCAAAACCGGACTTCATGGTAAGGATAAAATAGTAGGAAATTATAAAATTACAGGAAAAATTTCAGAGGATAGTTTTTTTACCATTTACAAAGGAATCCATTGCCATACAGGCCAGGAGGTTATTATAAAAATACCATTACCCTATCTGGCACAGGACCCTGTATTTATAAAATATTTTCAGGAAGAAATGGAAATATGGAAAGGTCTTAACCATCCGAATATTGTCAATGTATATGACTATGGCTCGGAAAAAAATCTCTATATAGCTCTGGAATTTGTAAAATCCAGAAGACTCGATGAGATTATTCCGAAAAATTCACCTATAGATTTAAAAGAAGCAGTAGATATAATCTATCAACTGACACTGGCCCTGAGCTATGGTCAGGCAAAAGGCGTTATACACGGCGATCTGAAACCGTCAAATATACTTATCACAGAAACAGATCATGTTAAAGTCGATAATTACTGTATATGCAGGGACCTGTATGGCTATTCGATAAATTCCATCGGTGTCTATAAAGGACAGATGCAGTATATGGCACCGGAAAAACTTGAAAAAAAATCTATGGATTTCCGTTCAGATCTATTTTCTCTCGGAATTATATTTTACAGGTTACTTACAGGTGAATTACCTTTTGAAGGTGATACGCCCAATATGATTTTAGAAAGCCATTATTATAAAAAAATCATACCTGTTAAAACCTTTAATGAATCTGTACCTGACAGGATTCAGGAACTGATTTTAAATATGGTTCAAATAGATCCGGCACAGAGACAGAGATCACCCGAACAATTAATGAAACTTTTAAAAGGCATAAAAGATAATTTGTAAACTTTTGTATAGATAGAGAGTTGAAATAAGGGTTTAAATGGTTACTCCTTTAGCTCCGGGAACAAAATTAAAAAACAGATATCAGATAATAAGACTCCTCGGCCGTGGAGGACAGTGTATCGTCTATCAGATATGCGACCAGTTTACAGGACAGAATAATCTTGTTCTGAAATGTCTTATAGATCAGACTAAAGATCCGAAGGAAAAAGCACAGAATATCCAGTTATTTATGAAGGAACACACATTTCTTTCCAAGCTCAACCATCCGTCACTTCCGAGAGCCTATGAATATTTTCAGGAAATGGGTACTCACTTTCTGGTTGTAGAATTTGTTCCGGGCCAGAGTCTGGAAAAAACAATTAATTCATATAAAGGCCCTGTGCCTGAGAAAGTGGTTATAGAATGGATGACAGAACTTACAAAAACTCTGGTATATTTAAGCCATCAGAAACCTAATCCCATAGTTATAAGAGATATAAAACCTTCAAATATCCAGCATACACCTGACGGAAAAGTAAAAATTATAGATTTTACAATAGCAAGGGAATGGAAACCCAATGCCATGGATACTGTGAGAATGGGCTCTCCAGGTTATGCAGCAGCGGAACAATACAAGGGGAAATCTGACATAAGATCTGACATATTTTCTCTCGGTGTTACCATGTATGAGGCTCTTACAAAAAAAGATCCCTCAGAAACACCTTTTAACTTTCTTCCTGCAAGAAAAATAAATCCTTCTGTGTCGGAAGAACTGGAAAAAATCCTCATGAAGGCAATGGAAAATGATGCAGACAGAAGATACCAGACACCAAAAGAACTGCTCGAAGACCTTAAAACTCTTACCTGTACCAGGGCTCTGTCAGGTACTGATAGAGCCAGAAAATTCTTCTCTCTCGGAGAACAGGAACTTCTGGCGAAAAACTATAAAAAAGCACTGGAATACTATCAGGATGCTGCCAGAAGCGATCCATCTACAGGTGAATATTCAGGCAGAGCCGGCGAGGTACATTATTATCTCGGTAATATGGAAAAAGGTCTTTCTGAAATATATAAAGGCATGACTGCCGGCTTCAAAGGTATTCTTCCTCCAGAACAGATAAATCTTATAAGAGGAAAATTTGAGACCATAAAAAAAGAACTGATAAAATCATGGCCTATGTTCTCAAAAAATGTTACAAGAACTTCCTGCCAGAACTTTGATATAGAAATTATATCACCTCTTGCACCTCTATGGCAGCATGACCATTTTGACATACCACCAAAATCTTCTCCATGTGCAGGCGATGGTATGCTTTTTATAGGAACAAAAACAGGGAAATTATTATGTGTGGATGTAACCAGTGGTTCATTAAAATGGGCCTATGACACGGGGAAACCGGTTATATCTTCGCCATGTTATTATAAAGGCATGGTATTTTTCGGTTCAAATGACACAAATGTTTATGCACTGCAGGCTTCCAACGGCAGAAAAATGTGGCATTTTAAAACCGGGGGGCCTGTATTTTCATCTCCTGCAGTATATGACGATATACTCTATGTAGGAAGCAGTGATAATAAACTCTATGCCCTTACAGGTATTACTTCAAATGTAAGAAAACTCTGGGAATTTGATTCAAGAGCATCAATCATATCGAGTCCTGCAATATATGAAGAAAATGTATTTTTCGGCAATATGTCTGCTTCTATTTTCTCGGTAAATGCTAAAACAGGCCAGACCAGATGGATATTTGACGCAGGTTCTCCTGTGAGTTCCACCCCTTCCATAGAAAATAATATGTTATATACAGGTTCTTTTGATGGGAAATTCTATGCAGTTGATATAAATACAGGGAGAATGAGATGGATCTTTAATACAGGGAGCAAGATAGAAACAAATGCTGCAGTGGGAGAATCTATGGTATATATAACGTCTACCGACATGAATGTTTACGGCCTTGATGCCTTTAAAGGTACAAGAATCTGGTCATATCAGACAGACGCTCCCATACTTTCATCTCCCGCTCTTGCAAACAAAATAGTTTTTGTCATAACCAATTATCTTTATTGTATTGATGCAAAAAAAGGTCAAGTGCTCTATAAAATGAAGGTTGCAGGCCCGACCCATGCTTCACCCGCCATTGCAAACAGCACCCTTTATTTCTCTTCCGGCAATACCCTCTACAGTTTTGTATCGAGTGCCGGTATTACTAAAAAATACTTTGAAGAAGGAAATAATTTATTCAAGTCAGGACAGTATTTTAAAGCAGCAGAATACTATAGAAAAGCATTGGCCATAGAGAGGAAAAAGGAGTATCTCCAGGGCTTTGCAAAATCATGTTACCTGTCTGAAGATCCTAAATTATTTGATGAAGCAATCTCTGTCCTGGAAGAACTTCTGAAGATAGAATGTTCTGCCCAATATTCCATCCTGATTGGCGATATAATGTTCCGAAAAAACAACTATAACAGAGCTCTTATTCATTACCAGAATGCCGTTAATATAAACGATAATCTTGACTGGGCTCATTTTAGAATAGGACTTATTAATTATAAATTTAAAGAAAGAACCGATGGAGCTATAAAAGAAATACAGAAAGATCCTTCAAATACTGTTTATCTTAAATTACTCGGAGAAATCAACGAAGCTATAAAAGAAATACAGAAAGCAATAAAAATAAATCCTTCAAATCCTGTTTATATTAAAACACTTGGAGAAATATATGAACATATAAATCAGCCCTATGAAGCTATAAAATTTTATACAAAGTTTCTTGTCCTGAAACCGAATGACCCTGACATCAAGGCAAAACTTGCCGGTATGAGAAATATAGTCAATGCAAAAGATGATTATGAAAAAAGCAAAAAATTATTAAAAGAAGGAAATCTTGATGAAGCAATAAAGAAACTTGAAAATGCCATAAAACTTGCTCCGGACAGGGAAGAATATCGCACTGAACTCGGGAAAATCAAAGGCTCCTATCACTTTGAAGCAGGCAAAAAATATCTGTCAGAGGGAGATAAAAAATTCCTTGAAGCATTTAAAGAAGCTCTGTCAGCCGAACCGGACAATAAGGACTATCTTATGGAAACAGCCAGAGGTATGATGGAATTTCTGGAAAAAGATCCTTCTTTCCGGGAAGAAACAAATTTTAATTACGCAGTAGAAATTTTGAATAAACTTGGGAACCATCTGTTACTGGGAGATTGCTACTTTCTCCAGGCTAAATATGAAGAAGCCCTTGATGAGTATAATAAATCAAACATTACAGGAGACGGACTCATTGAATATAAAAAGAGTCAGTGTTATCTTAAGATAGATAATACAGTTGAAGCAATAAAAGCTATGGATAAAGCTATTGAGCAATCTCCGGGAAATGGAACCTATTATAAAGAACTCGGATTTTTACTGTTAAAAACAAACAAAGAAAGCGAAGCTATTGCAGTTCTTAAGAAAGCACTGGAACTGGAGCCGGGTAACAGGGAAATTTCAGAAAAGCTGAATGAAATCGGAAGTAAATATGAGGAGGCCGAACGTATATTCAGGGAAGGAGAAGAAAAGCTTCTTCTCAATCAATATGATGATGCCGTAAAATCATTCAGTAAGGTAATTGGGCTGGTGCCGGGTGTGGCAAAATACTACCTGAAACTAGGAGAAGCCTATTTATACAGCAAAAAATTAACAGAAGCCGAGATGATGGTAAACAGGGCTCTGAAGCTGTCTCCAGATGAGCATTCTTATATAATATTACTCGGTGATATACTTGTATCCGGTGGTAATATTCAAAAAGGAGTTGACTCATATAAAAAAGCCATATCTAAAAGTCCGAAAACTGTAGATTACTATTTAAAATTAGGTGAAGCCTATGAAAGGCTGGAACATATAGAAGAAGCTCTGGACGTATTTCAGACAGCTTCTTCTATTAATCCTTCTGATGAAAATATAAAACAGAGAATTGAAATACTTTTAAACAGACAGGGTAAGAAAAGATGGCCCATGATGGGGAGAGATAACCTGAGACAATCATATCAGGAAACAGAAAAAACTATGTCTCCTCCCACTATTCTCAGGTGGAGTTTTCTTAAAGAAAACTGGGTTTTTGCAACAGGTGAAAAAATAAGATCTTCTCCTGTAGTGGATTATGGAATGTTATATACGGGATCTTATGACAATAATCTCTATGCTATTGATATAGAAACAGGTGAAAAGAAATGGCAGAATATTACAGGAGGCCCTGTCCAGGCCACGCCTGTAGTGTATAAAAACTATGTGTACTGTGGTTCTACTGATAATATTCTTTATGCCTTCGAAGCAATAAGCGGTAAGTTTTTGTGGAAATTTAATACAGGTGCGTCAATCATATCATCACCTCTGGCATATAAAGATTCTATCTATATTATAAATGAAAAAGGACATATTTTTTCTTTAGATATTAACAGCGGAGCCCAGAAATGGTCAAAACCTCTTCCCTGTCCTGTACAGGGTTCACCTTCTGTGGATAAAGACATCCTTTATACAGGCGGTATGAACGGTAAAGTCTATACTTTAAACGCTTATAACGGAGAATTAATATGGGAACAAAATCTGGGAGGTAAAATAACCTCTTCTATAATTATATCAGAAAATTTCCTTTATACAGGTACATGGAATAAAACGTTCTGCTCTATGAAGAAAGAAAATGGAGAGATTGTATGGACCTTTAACAAATCCGGCAGAATACTCTCATCTGCTGCTTTTGACGGCCATGCCGTATATTTCGGTTCTGACGATAGAAAAATATATTCATTGAATGCTTCTAACGGTGAGCTTATATGGGAATTTAAAACCAGAGGGAAGATAAATTCAGGTCCTGCAATTGCCAATAATTTACTTTATACGGGTTCTGATGACGGAAAAATTTATGCACTGGAAACAGACTCGGGCCGTCCCTGGGAATATCAAACAAAAGGGCCTGTCATGTCATCACCTGCCATAGCAGAAGGCATGCTGTTTATCGGTTCCGATGATGGTAAAATATACTGTTTCCGCAACTATAAACCCGATGAAACACCACTGCCTACTTCTACGGAAGAAAACAAAGGATGGTGGAAAATTTTTTAGATGTTAAATTTTATCGTTACGCGTAACCCGTGATGGGCAGGTTCATTTTCAACTTTCACTCTTCACTTTTCACGACTCACGACTCACTATATTCCTGCAGTTTGATCCAGGAAAAAGAAAGCTTCTTTATAAAGTTCCAGGCCGAGATAAAGGCGGGCAAGCCGTAATAAATTCGATATAGATTTATCCCTGCCTGCTTCTTTACTCCAGAGTAAAAAAGCAAATTCCGGCTGTTCTAGGAATAAATAAATCCATCCTTCCTTTTTATCAAAATCTTCCATATGATGAGTTTTTTCTGATATTGAACGAAAAGAAGCTTCCGAATAAAAAAGTAGAGCCTGTTTTTCTTTATTTAATTTTTTGTAACTCTTTCCAAGACCTTCAAGAGTTGCAATCAATCCGGAAAAATCTCCTCTTTTCCATTGAACAGAAATAGCTTCTCTGAATACAGAAAGAGCTTTCCTGTATCTGCCTCTGGCAACATACATGTGCCCCAGATTTTTAAGACTGCTCAGAAGAACTCTGTATTCTCCTAAAGGAGATGCAAATTTATAATTTTTAATCTCTTCTATTAAATCTTTATTTTTCCACTCGCCTCTGTAAGGCGCAAGAGAAAATTCTCTTTTACCTCTGTAGGAATAGGTGCAAAAAAATTCATCAAAAATAGATAAATTCAGATCTCCGTAACGGGATTTGAGTTCATTTATGTCACCTGTATAAAATTCTATAGTTTTTCTATTATCACTCTTCCCTGCTTTATCCATAGAAAATAAAGATTTGCACCAGCTCCTGCCTGCCTCATCCCATGCCTCCAGTTCTCTGAGAACGATACCTCTGTAAAAAAAATAATAGCTTTCTGCGATGGCAATATCTAAATGTCTCAATATAGCACAGCATTCTTCATAGAAACAGAAAGACAGGCCATCAAGCTTCATTTTTTTACTTGTAAAAGCAAGATTGTACAGTATATGGGCTCTTTTAAGAGTATCCTCCTGCCACTGAGTGGAAACAGAAAGGGCCTGAGAGTAATAGTCTCTGGCTGTATCATAGCTCCCGTGAAGATCGTAAGAATAACCGAGGCCAAGCAATATATTAGTCAGAATCTGAGGTGAACTATACTTATTAACAGCTAAATCTCTCGCTTCTATAAAATAATTTCTTGCTATTTCTATATTATCTCTTTCACAGTGATTAACACCTATATCAGTCAGAGAGGCAATAATTCCGTAAATATCATTATTTATTGTAAAGGCATCTTTTGCTTCTATAAAAGACGAAAGTGCATCATCTAAATAACCTTCCTCCTGAAACATCATTCCAATATCTATCAAAAATCCGCCTTTAAATTCAACCGGTAACATGGTACAGAATTCTTTTGCTTCCAGAAGTTTTTTGTAAACAAATTCTTTTCTGCCGAGGCGGGATAAATTTTTTATATCTTCCATAATAAAATGGAATTTCAGTATATCATTTCTTCCGGAAGAAAGCCATTCTCCAATATGACATAACTCCATAGATATAGAATATTCTCTCTGTTCGAAAAAAAGTTCACAATGATAATATAAGTCCCAGATGAAATCAAGAGTGATATATTTTTGATGCTCCTTCAGGAAATCAACCATTTTTGTATAACTATCCATTTCTGCCATTGCTTCAAAAAGCTCTTCCGGTTTCAAGTATTATTACCCCTTTCAATCACTATCAGCTTTTAAATGAAATACGCATGACTTCTGCTGAAAGCTGACTGCTGACCTGCTATATATTATATAGTATTTTATAAATTTTATAAACCCTTTAAAGAATGATAAAAAATATGATATAATAATTTTTTATAGTGAGTCGTGAGTCGTGTCCAGTTCTTTTCACTTTTCACTCATTACATTATAAACTATTTATTCAAGAGGCGATTTATATGAAGATATTTCTGAGCTTATTCATAATGTTCATAATTATTTCATCCTTTGCTTTCGCAGGTGAAAAATATATATATGATAAAGGAGGAAAAATAAAGTTTTCTCTAATAACACCTGACGGATGGGAAGTTAATAGTAAAAAGGGGAATGGAGTAATTCTCAGTCTCACCGGGCCAACCGAAAAATCATTTACAGTAAAAATTAATATAATGATAGATAAAATAAACAATACAACTCTCGATGAATATATAAAAAGCGTCCATGCTACATTTAAGAATCCTCCTCCTATTTATAAAGAAATAAATATTTTATCGGAACATACTGTAACTGTTAACAAAATACAGAGATATGAAGCAGTAATAGACTATATATTAAATATGGAAGGTAAAAATCTTGGAAGTAGAACAATGGAAACAATTATTATAAAAGACGGAGTAGCTTTTATAATAATTGGTTCTGCTATGGAAAACAATTTTTCAAAATATGAAGGAATCTTCAAAGGAGTATCAGATAGCTTTAAATTTGAATAATCTTAGTACCGTAACAGGTAAAATGGTATCCGTAAAAAGCTTCTGCCTGGCGGGCTCTGGAGAAGAAAAATTAGTTTTTTATATAGGATTAAAAATTAAATAAGGGCTAATTTATTGTCTGTAAAACAAATTAAATAAGGC
>JAKPQU010000076.1 GCA_029555925.1 Bacillota bacterium | reverse complement strand
GTGTGACAAAGACTACTGTGCCATTCAGGATCTTATGGTTAAGGATTGTAAGGATGTAACTCTTTCCAATGGCAGACATGTTTCTCTTGTAGGCTGGACAGAGTATGGTAAATCAGATCTCTATATGAAAAGTGTAAAGCTTTTGAGTATAATAAAACTGGATAATTACTGTGATCCCGATCAGAGGCTTGAGTGCTACGAGGTAACAGGAGATTTTGATTTTGATAACTGGGCTCCTTATAAAGACGGCCCCCGTACATTCTATGTATATCTCAGCAGAGATGAAAAAGATGTATGGAAATTATATGCTCCGGAGTCCTTTGAATTCGGTTTAAATACGTATATACACAAAGAAGCTCCGTGGCAGCTCTGGTATGATTAATACCAGTCAATATAGTATTTCATGTTATATGGAACGACGAAATGTAGGATGCATTTTGTCGTTCTATTATATTGAAAGATTTTAAATATAAATTTCGAAAGGAGGCTTCGGTTAGCCGGAGTTTTTTTACTTGAACCGGTACTGAGCTAATTATGAACTGTCCAAATCATCCCAATATACCAGCAATAAGAGTCTGTCAGGATTGTGGTAATCATTTTTGTAATACCTGTGCTCCTCTCAAGCAGGGCAAAACTCTATGCAAGGTTTGCAGAACAGATCAGATGTATATAAAAGAAAGGGAAAAACAGAAGACCCTTGAAGGAGGAGCGGAAGACGAGCAGACAGGTAAAGGCAAAGATGTGCAGCAGAACAGAATAGGCAATCTTATAAAAAATGCCCAGGAAAAACAGGCCTATCTGGCATCTGTTAAACTCTGCGTTCATCACAGAGATGTTCAGGCAGTAGCTTCCTGCTGCCGTTGTAAAAAGAATTTATGTGAAAAATGTATAGCTTTTGAACATAAGGAAGATCTTATCTGTCAGGAATGCTGGAAAAAAATCCCTCTTTCCCAGAGACTTTCACGACAATCCAAAGGACACTGGTAATTTAAAGGTGCAGAAATTTTCATTTTTAATGGCGTAAAATAAAGCTTTAGATGAAAATTAAGCAGAGGCACTTTAGATGTTGGGATAGTGCTCATCTGGAGGATGGGACTGAATTTATGAAGATAATGTAAATGTTCGGAATAATGGCAAATTTTCATTCACATGTGTGACTGGGAGTGATAGTTCTTTTCAGGAGTATTTTATTATGAAATTTAAAGTTATTGCTGATAGACATGGCAATTTTAGGGTAGAGGAAAGGGAAGAAAATTTTGAGATTGCCTGTCCTTTCTGTGAAAATATAGATGTTTATCAGGTGGCGGAAGATACGGACCTTTACTGCAGTAAATGCGGAAAATTACTCGTTATAAAAGGTAAAGGTAGAACCTGTTTCGATGTTGAGGATGTGACAAAACTAAAGAATATAATAAAACGGGGGACTTCCAGAGAGGATCGGCGTAATGCGCTTATATTACTTGGCCGTGTTCTTGAGTGGTGTGAAGATTTAACCCTTGCTGAATTTTTGCTTCATTTGAGCCTGATGGATCCTGATAAATGGATAAGAGAAAGAGCAGAACAAATATTAAACCAGCAGAGGGAAGCCGGAACAGCAAAAGTAAAAAGTGAAATAAAAAAACTCAAAACTTCTCAGAACCCTCCTCCTTTACCTGTTTCTGTAAAAAAAGAAGAAAAAAGTGTTATTCAAGAAACAATATCAGAAGAAATTTCTGTTGCAGCCGAAATAACTGAGCCCAAAGAAGACACTAAAAAGGCAAATCTGGTAGATATATTGCTGGAGGTTATAGATGATACACAGGAAATGTCTCTACCTGAAATAGATATTGAACATATTAATAATATAGATGAATTACTTGAAGTGGCTATGGGCAGTATAGAAAGTACAAAGGAAGTTCTTGAAAATACCTTTGAAACCGGGAAAACAAAAGAATTCGACGGGGAAATAGAAGAAGAGATAGAAGAAGAAACAGAGGAGAAGGTAGAAGAAGAGGTACAAGAAGAAACAGAGGAGAAGGTAGAAGAAGAGGTACAAGAAGAAATAAATGAGAAAGAAAGATATGATGAAATGGAAGATGTAATAAAAGAAGAGGCTTCCGGTGAATATAAATCTTTAACGGAAGATGTAGATGATATAACAGCACAGGAGCTTCTGGATAAACCTATAGAGGATTTACTTGATGGTATAACTATTGAAAGTCTGCTGGAAGAATTTGCACTTACAGAAGATTTCAATGAAAAAGCAGATATTATTTTTATTATGGGAGAAATGAAATTTATGGAATCTGCAGAGTTTCTCCTGGATTTAATGCAGAATGATCCTGATTATGAGCTTCGTCTCATATCGTTACAGGCCCTGGAAAAGATTGGAGATGAATCTATTGCTCCTGCTATTCTGGAGTCTATGAAAAAAGAAAAAGATACCGATTTCCGTAAGAAAATAGCTACTTTCTACAGCCAGTTGAAATATAAGCGTAAGGCATGAGTCGTGAGCCGCGAGACGTGATGCGTAAGACGGGAAATCATTGGTGGAACATTTAAATATTAAGGACTGTAAGAAAAATAAGTCCGGCAAATTATTAGAACGATTAATATCTTCGTGTCACGCGTTACGCGTTACGATATAAACTGTAACTATGATGTAGTTATTTCCGGACTGGTTACGAGCTTTACTACAGTAGCTCCCCAGCCTCCCCTTTCTGGCGGGGCATCGTGAAAAGATAGTACAAGAGGATTTTTTGCAAGAAGTGTCTGAACTACAGCCCTCTGATAACCTTTTCCTCTGCCATGGATAATTCTTACTTCTTCGAAATCAAGCTTTACACATTCATTTAAATATTCTTCAACTACGTCAGGAATATCCCGGGGATGAAATGTGTGAAGATCTATAGAGTCTTCAATGGGAAGTATTATTTCTTCTTCAGGAAAATGTTTATTGTTCATAATTGTAATCGTGACGCGTAACGCGTAACGCGTCACGCGTGAATTCACGCCTCTTAAAAAAATTATACCAAAATATTTTACTCCTTTAAAGGTTTTAAGAGATTTTTGTTTAATTTTATATTAAGAATTAAAGATAACATAAATTACATGGGAAAGATTACGCGTCACGCGTCACGCGTCATTTATAACGTGTCACGCATCACGCGTCACGCATCACGCATTACGAAACATATGTATTCATTTACCGATAATTTTGACAGGTGGTTCCGGAATCTTATAGAGAGTTATAGAACCAGTTACAGTCATCTTTTCCCTCCTGAAAAAGATGAGTTTTTTCTTGAGAATACAAGGAAACTTCTCTGCCTTTATATGGAGAAAAAAGATAATATAGAAACATTCGGCGTAAAAGTTCTGAAGAGATTTCGCCACGAGAAAAGTCTTCATAATAAAGTTCATTCCTATGGCTTTCGATTGAAAGATGAAACCCATCTGGCAGAAAAACTTATTAGAAAAAAAATAGAAAATCCTGATATAGAGATCGGGGAGGAGAATTTTTTCTCTGAAATTACAGATCTGGCCGGTCTCAGAATACTTCAGCTTTATAAAACTCATATAAAAGATATTCATGAATTTATATGTAATTGTAAAGAATGGGAATTAAGCAGAGAGCCTGTGGCATATAACTTTTCTCCCAGGTTTTTAAAGATATTCAAAGAACTGGATATGGAAGTAAAAGAGAAATCCACCGGTTATAGTTCTGCTCACTATGTAGTAAATGATGTGGAACATAAAAATTGTTACTGTGAGATTCAGGTAAGAACACTTTTTGAGGAGGGATGGTCAGAAATAGATCATACCTTTAATTACCCGAGACAGAAACCGGGTAAAGTTTGTCAGACCCTTCTTGAAACCCTGAAACGGGTCTGTGATGTAGCCGTTTATATTGCAGATCAGATACCTGATATTTATTATGAAGAAAAGAAAAATCCTGAAACCATGGAAGACATGAAGCCAGGAATCGCAGTACTTCAGGCTAATTTAATAAGAAATCTTCAGGCCGAGCTTGAATATTTGAAAGAAAAATTAAAAACTTCAACAGGTTATACCATAAATGAAGATTCTTATCCTGTAATTTTATAATATTCATTGAGTGAATTAACACTCACGCTTCAAGCGTAAACATTAAGACTATTGGAAGTTGATTTTATGAGATGGTCCAGAGAATATGATAGATGTAAAATATGTGGAAGTACAGAACACAGACATTATGCCAGAGGGCTCTGCAGAAATTGCTACAGAAAAGAACTTTACTGGGATAATGTTCAGAAGGAACGAGATAAACGTAAAGAATATTATGGCTATAATAAAGACAAAATAAAAGCCTATTATAAGGACAACAGGGATAAACTGCTTAAATATCAGAAAATGTATTATCTTGTGCAGAAATATAAGGGTAAAACTATTTTCTGGGATATTTTATGTATTATGCTCAACAACTTCACAGGCAATCAATATATAGTAGTAAGTGAGGTTTTAGAAAATAAATTTACTGTACCATATATAAATTATAATAGAGAAGAAATATGCTGTGAAGATAAATTGATGTTCAGAAGAATTATTGCATTTATATAAATTTTAAGTGAAAAGTGAAAAGGGAAAGGTGAAAAAGAAATCGTGAGTCGTGGGTCGTGAAGGGCGAAGAGAGGAATAGTTTCTCATTTTTCGTTGTAATCAGCGGGTTATGGCAGAATTCTGGAAAATTTTATACTATTATAAACGTTCCAGTTTAGATTTTTTTCGGAGGAGCATCAGACAGGCAGACAGTATTTACCTGTTATTCAAATTATTCGGTTTAATTAAAGCAATTTTATATGAAAATGATGAAGTTTGCACCTTCACTGGATGTTGATTTTCATATTTGGTTGTGACCGCTCCGGTCATGTCTGTTGGTATTACGTTAATTTCTGGCAGGTTTTTTGTATTTATCCAGTTTTTCTTTAAAGGACATTACTCTTGTAAGACATCCTCTTATCCAGTGGAGATTCGGATCCAGTGCAAGTGCCTTCTCATATTCTTTTATAGCTTCATCGATTTTTCCCTGTGCCTGATAAACTGTGCCAATATTTCCCATTACCTGGCCGTCTTCCGGATTTAATTCCAGAGCTTTCCTGTATGCTTCCAGGGCCTCTTCAATTAATCCTGTTGCCTGGTATGAGCGTCCGAGATATGGATATACACCGGCGAGAGAACCATTGAGTTCCGTAGCTATTTCGAAATTAATTATGGCTTCTTCGAAATTACCCTGTGAGTAATGTTCATGGCCTGCTTTGCTGTATTTATCACTGTCCTTACTTTCCAGTCTCAGTATATTTTTACATTTTACAATGGTTTCTTCAAATATTTCTCTGTCGTAGGTCACTTCAAGAAATTCAAATCCTGATTTTGTTTTCTCTTTGATGTTTAATGCCTTTCTGCATTCTACCAGTGCTTCTTCATATCTTTCTGCTTTGAACAGAGCTACTCCGAGAAAACCATGGGCCCATTTCAAAGACGGATCAAGTTTTAGTGCTTTTTCATATTCTTCTATTTCCTGTTTGATATTGCTCTGTGCCATATAAGCATGTATCCGGCCTAGATGCAGATAGCTTACAGGAAAATCAGGATCTATATCTATGGATTTTCTGCATTCCTCTATGGCCTCTTCGAAATTTTCCAGTTTGCAATAAGAAATACCCAGAAAACCGTAGACCCAGGTCAGATTCGGGTCAAGTTCAATAGCTTTTTTAAATGAATTGATAGATTTTGCAATATTTTCGTTGTTCTGATAACAGAGTCCCAGATAGGCGTGAGTCCAGGCCATATTTGGATTTAATTCTATAGCTTTTTTATATTTATTTATTGCTTCGTCATAATTACCATTGCTGTGATATAGTAATCCAAGCTTTACATAAACCCATCCCACTTCCGGGTCGAGTTCTATGGCTTTATTATAGTTTTTTATTGCTTCTTCTGTATTGCCTAGTTCTCTGTAAACTCTTCCCAGATTTCCATAGCCAATGGAATCCTCAGGAGCAAGTTCTACAAGTTTTTTATACTGTTCCAGAGCAAGCTCTGTTTTTCCCTGGCCATAATATATATGGCCCAGGTGTCCGTAATTCCAGGGAATAGAACTGTCCAGTTCAATAGCTAATTTATATTCTGCTATAGCCATATCATAATTGTTTATGGCATAATAGGCATAGGCCAGATTCCCATGAAGCCTCCCGTTTTGCCCTTCCAGTGCTATAGCTTTTTTATAGGTTTCTATGGCTTTTTCAAATTTTTTTTCAGCACCATATACAAGGGCCAGGCCGAAGTAAGCTTTTCCCATGTTTTTATCCTGTTCCAGTGCTTTTTTATAATATTTCTTTGCTTCTTTAAATTTTTTCTGTGAGTAATATGCATCTCCCAGACCTTTAAAGGAATAGGCATCGGAAGGGGCAAGTTTAAGAGCACCTTCATGCATTCTTATGGCCTGATCATATTTTCCCAGCTTATAATAAGTATTTCCAAGAGAATTATGGGTGTAAACATCGTTTGGATCCCATTCGAGAGCTTTTACGAATTCTTCAAGAGCTTTATTGTAATCTTTTTTATTGAAATGGACACAGCCAAGATTGTAATGAACTTCCCCAGCATTACGATCTTTATCAAGGGCTTTTTCATAGTTTTCTATGGCCGGCTCTATCTGTCCCTTTTCCTGATAGAGACGTCCCAGACGAAAAAAAGTAGTAGAATCTGCTTCTCCCTGTTCGATAATCTGAAGATATGTATCAAATTCATGTTCCAGATTTTGAAGTTTCGGATTATAGTAATTTTTTTTATCTTTTTCCATTTTTTTTATAGTGAGTCGTGAATCGTGAGTCGTGAGTCGTGAGTCGTAATTTTATATACCCATCACTCACTTTTCACTCTTCACCCTTCATCCTTCACCCTTCACCCTTCACCTTTTACCCTTCATTCTTTCTGTCTTTAATCTTAAAATTAAGATTTCCCTGGGGTTTTGCCTTGAAATTAAATTTCTCTTCCAGCATTTTTATGTCATTTTCATATAATGAAATGTCTATTTCCCCTTTTTTTGCCAGTGCATATATAAAAGCTGGAACAAGAGTTGGATCAAACTGTGTGCCGGAACATCTTATCAATTCCTTTACTGCCATATCTGCGGTAAGAGCTTTTCTGTAAGGACGATCTTCCGTCATGGCATCGAAGGTATCGCATATGGCTATTATCCTTGCCTGAAGTGGTATATTAAGTCCTGATATCCTGTCAGGATAGCCGTTACCATCCCATTTTTCATGATGATGTCTTATTCCGGGCAGTGCGCCATGAAGAGCAGGATAGGGAAGTACTATTTCTACTCCTATCATAGGATGTTTTTTTATCTGTGCAAATTCCTCGTCATTGAGTTTACTGTTTTTATTTAAGATTGTATCAGGAATTCTCATTTTACCTATATCATGAAGGTTGCCGCATTCTCTGAGAGAATTTTTAATATCTTTTATATAGTTTAAAATATCCCCTTCGCCATCTTTTTTCAGGTACGAAAAACCGTCAGGTCCATACTGACCTATATCTTTAAAAAAGGCTGCACTTTTAAGATTATCAAGCTGCTGCTCATCATTAATTCCCAGTTCTTCTGCAAGCCCCATAGTTAAATCCATTACTCTGCTGGAATGTTCAAAGGTATAGGCAGAATGTATTTTCATAAGGACTCCGAGTATTCCCGATGTAGTATCTTCTTTGTCTTCTGCTTTTCTTGCTTTTTTCAATATATCCCATATGGCCGAAGCGGCATTTTGTATGGCTCCTCTGAGCTGTTCCTGGGACGGGGCTCCTCCGGTAGAACCTGAAAGTGCTGCGCGGCTTGTTTCCATGAACTGTTTCATATCTGTTTTTCTCAGTGAATCAAGGCCACCTTTACCCAGGGCGGAAGTTGTAAATTCTTTATTCATAAGTTTTTTGGCATCATCAAGTCTTGAAAGAGGTTTTTTCGTAGCCATACCTTTTGCCCCATCTGGAGAACCTGAAGCAGACCCGGATTTTTGGCCTTCCTGTGTGTTTTTCGTCTGTCCCTGTTTTTCTCCTGCCCCTTCTTTTTCAAATCCGCTGCCAAGTAATGGCATGGCCAGTTCTGTAAGGTGTTTCATGACGCCGGAAGACAGCTTCGGATCTGATGTGAGACCATTTTCTGACATAGATCTGGAAAGCTGCGAAAGGGATACCATTTTACCCTGTATACCTGTAGATGTGCTGTCCTGGGTAAAGGCAGGAGAACTCTGTACAGTAGCTGTATCTTTAGGCGCCATTTCCTGGCTCTGTCTGGGAGTCAGACCGGGAGATACAAAGCCCGACTGGATTGAAGGTTTAAAAGCCGAAGTTCCTTTTATATCCATAGAATATAATCCTTATTTGTTCGTGATTTGTTTGTGACGCGTGACGCGTCAATTTTATCTGTTTTATTATATATAAGTACAAAATAAAAAAAAGTAAAGTCTATTACATAAAATAGTGAGTCGTGAGTCGTGAGTCGTGAAAAGTGATTTTGCCTGTCACACCTCATGCGTCACGATTATAACGCATCATGCATCACGTTCATATGCCCTGTAATATTTCTTTTTATGAACAGCAAGCACTTCTTCTACTTTTTTTACAAGTTCCAGAGGATCGAAGGGTTTTGATAAATATTCCTTTATTCCTACATCATAGGCCATTTTTATATCTTCAAATTGATCTCTTGACGTAAGCATAATGAAAGGAATATTTTTTGTCGAGTTATTCTCCTGAAGTTTCAAAAAGAAACTTATTCCGTCCATTTTCGGCATCATAACATCGGAAACTATGAGATCTACGGCATAATTATTTTCTCCCAGTATTTCAAGAGCTCTGTAGGGATGAGGAGCCTGCCATACTTTATAGCCTTCTAGCTTGAAAATAGATACTACAATATTTAAAATTGTACTGTCGTCTTCCACTATTAATAGTTTTATGTTTTCTTTTTTCAGTTCTTCTTCTTCGGGCGGGAAAATTTCTGTGAGTATTTCTGTAAGTTTTGTGAAATTATCCGGTCTGTCAAGGGTATATTTAAGGCCGAGCCGTTTAAATTCTGACATATCCCTCTCACTTGCAAGGTAGAGAACTATGAGAGGAATGGAAGATGTTGAAGGATTATTTTTGATTTCTTCACATAAAAGCCATCCGTCCATATCAGATATAGATATATCTATTACTATGGCATCTGGCTTTTTCCTTTTTATAATGTCAGATGCTTCCGAACCTGTTGTAGCCGTGTAAATATCAAAATTTCCTTTTTCTACGGCGTTTTCTATTTCTTTTAAGAGAGATTTTTCATCTTCTATTATTAAAATTTTAGGAATAAGAATCAACTCTTTTCATAAATAATCGTGACGCGTTATAATCGTGACGCGTAACGGGCAGTTTCACTCTTCACTCTTCACTCTTGACGACTCACTTTTCACTTTTCACTTAAATAAAATTCATCCTTTCCCATCGAAATCCTTCTTTTAAATTTACTATTGCTTCAACTAATCTGAATTGATATAATTACTGAGATGAGCATAAATAATACACATATGCTCCCGTCACGCGTCACGCGTTACGCGTTACGCTTACGCGTCACGAAACAAAAGGAGTTTATTATGGCTATAATTAAATTATCACAGAGAAGTTATGATATTCAGGCATCACCTATAAGAAAACTCACTCCCTATGCAGATGAAGCAAAAAGAAGAGGTATAAAGGTTTACCACCTGAATATAGGTCAGCCTGATATAGAAACACCGCCTGTATACTGGGAAGCGATTCGTAAATACGGAGAAAAGGTATTAAAATATGGCCCCAGCAACGGGATAGGTCTTTATCTGGAAGCTCTTAAAAAATATTATAACAGACTTGGATTTAATGTAAGAAGTGACGATATTTTTGTCACTACAGCAGGAAGTGAAGCAATCATATTTACTTTTCTTGCTGTCATGAATCCCGGTGAAGAGGTTATAATTCCTGAACCTTATTATACAAATTATAACGGTTTTGCCACTATGGCGGGAGTTAATATTATTCCTCTTACAACCTTTATAGAAGATGGTTTTAAACTTCCCCCTGCGGAAAAGTTCGAAGAAAAAATAACAGATAAAACAAGAGCCATTTTGCTCTGTAACCCGGGAAATCCTACAGGAACTGTCTATACAGAAGAAGAACTTTCGATGGTTGTAGAGCTTGCAAAAAAATACAATTTATTCCTTATTACAGATGAAGTTTACAGAGAATTTACTTATGACGGACTTAAACATACGAGTATAATGGAGTTTACCGGTATTGATAAACGGGCTATAGTAGTTGACAGTATATCCAAGAGATTTTCTGCCTGCGGGGCAAGGGTAGGATGTATAGTATGTAAAAATAAAGAATTTATGGAATATGTCATGAAATTTGGTCAGGCAAGGCTCTGTCCTCCTACGCTTGAACAGATCGGGGCTATTGCCCTTCATGAACTGGATTCAGATTATTTTAAGCCTATTTATGATGAATATAAACTCAGAAGAGATACCCTTTATGAAGGACTCAGCTCTATTCCGGATGTACTGGTTCATAAGCCTCAGGGTGCTTTTTATATGATAGCAAGATTTCCTGTAAAAGATACTGAAGATTTTGCCATATGGCTTCTCAGGGATTTTGATGTTGACGGTGAAACAGTTATGTTTGCTCCTCTCGACGGCTTTTATGGAACTCATGGCCTGGGAAAGAATGAATTAAGGCTTGCCTATATACTGAACTGTCATGATATCAAAAAATCTCTTGTAATATTGAGAAAAGGTCTGGAAAAATATCTGTCTACCAGGCAGAAATAACCGATTTTTTACGATTTTTATCCGATCTTTTCCCTCGCGTCACGCGTCACGATCATAAATATACGAGGTGAATAATATTATGTTAAAAACTCTATTGATTTTTGTTTTCTTATTCTCTTTTACTTTACCTGCATGGTCAAGAGATAAGAATGTTTTAAATCCTACAAAAGGAATTGATAATGTAATTTCTTTTGGAGAGGAACTGAATATTGATAAAGCAAAGGAAGCCTTCGGGAATATTACCAAAGTAGACAGACCAGGACTTAACAGCGATAACGCTGACATAAAAATTTACAATTTTACGAAGGGCTTTACATGTCTTACGGCAAATGATAAGGTTGTTCAGATGCAAATAGGCAGTGATAATATTGTTCTGGACTCAGGCATCAAGGTAGGAGATGATGCAGGCGATATTACGGATGAATACGGAAATATTTTTGTAACAGAAGGAAATCCTAAATATGGCGAGGGGACGATGATATTCAATCTCTATCCCGATTATATTATTGCTTTTACAATAAATTATGAAGGTAAATGTACAAACATAATGTGTGCCAACTGTGATTTAATATATAAAATGTCTCCTTCCACTTCTATTTTAAAATACTGGGATGCTCCTGTAGATGTTAAGTCTGCCAGCAACAGAGATACGATAAAGATCGTAAAAAATACTTCCTCTGTAGATGGCAAATATATGATAGTAAAAGGTGAGATTCTTAATGCCAGTACGAGAGAACTGAGATATGTACAGGTAGGCGCTACTTTCTACGATGTTAACGGTCAGGTTGTAGATGTAGTAAATGCCTATATACCCGGTATCCATTTGCAGCCGGGAGAAACGTCTCCTTTTACTGTTATATCTACACAGGGTAAACTTACTGCTACATATAATATAAAAATTACCAATCAATGATTTAGTGAGTTGTGAGTTGTGAGTCGTGAGTCGTGAGTCGTGAAAAGTGAAACTGCCCATTACGCGTTACGCGTCACGATTATAACGCATCACGCATTACGCATCAATTACGTATTACGAAGCAACCGTCGCCCGTTACGCGAAATGGCATTGAGATAAGAAAATAGTCTCCTGTCATTCCCGCCCCCGCTTTCGCGAGGGTAAACTGCAGTGGGAATCTATTTTGCATATCTCTCTGGATTTTCGCGTACCGGGAATGACAGAAATCCTTAACTTGATGACAGTGCCCGTTATGCGTCACGCTTTACAAGGAGGCTTTACTGTTGTATCTTTCAGATTTTATCGTAAAATTTGAAAATTTTCTTTCCGGAGTCATTGATAAAGAGAATTTTTTATCTTTCATGGAACCTTTGGAAAATACTCTTTTAGACATGGAAGAAAGTGCCAGAGAAGCCGGCAACTCTGTGGAAGTTATAGTAAAATCTCTAGAGATCATAGATGATATTTCTATTGCCCTTGAAGAAGAGGAACCATGTTTTGACGAACTCAAAGTCTGCCTGAAAAAATTAACAGAATTAAAGGAATTTTTTGATGTCGTGGAAGAACCCTTAACTTCTCCCGTATCTGAGGATAAATTCTTTGACAGGGCGGCACATAAGTCCGTATCTGCGGGGCAATTGAGATTCAGTGAACCATCATTTGATTTCCATCCTCAAATGAAATTTAAGATGCCTCAGGTTCAAACTGATTTTGAGCCCTGTGAACTTTCTGATATAGAATTGAAGGCTTCGCCTCTGTATAGTGTTATAGAATTTACGAAAAGTTACATGTCGTCCCACAGGCCAGTGACAGGCTTCTCTGAAATTCTGGAACAGACCTGTAGAGAGCTCTGCAAACTGACAGAAGAGACTGATACTCAAGATAACGGTTTTATTGATTTTATAGATGAATGTCTTGATAGGATCGGTGAAATGGAAGAATTTATCGAAGAACCTGGTTTTATGGAAGAAGTGCCTGATTTTATAGAAGAATTAAAGGTGTTAAATGAGAAATTTATAACCTTTCAGAAACGTTCATGGCAGGATAAAACATTGCAGGATAAAGCAGTAATGACAGAGGAAAAATTGATTGAAGAACTGTATGACAGAGTATGTCAGGACGATTTTATTACATCAAATTACCTTCTGCTCCGAAATAAACTGGAGGACTTTCTTGATAATGAAACCGGTGAAGATGATATAAAACAAATACTTGACTCTTTAAAAGAAATAATCGTTTCTGTAAGAGATGATTATGAAAAATCTTATATTTCAGCGGAAGAATGGACTCTAGAGGTTTACACATCCGATAAACTGCTTTCTGAAGGTCTGAATACCTGGGAAGAAGGTCTTGCTACCCTGGAACAATGCTTCAGAGATAGAAGCAAAGAAGAGATAGATAACGCAATATCCATAATTTTTGAAGGAAATAAGAAACTTGTTTTAAATCAATATCTTGCAAAATATATAGAGGAACAGTTGATGGTAAGTAAAACTTACAGTGAGAAAGATTTCAGTGAAGAGTGATGCGTTAGAAGCGTGAATGGATAGTTATAAAACTAACTATATTTAAATCTCCGGTAGGAAAAGGTTAACCTTTATAGAAATATATAAAAATCTAATAAACTGAATTTTACGCATCACGCGTCACGCGTCACGCATTATGTAATTTATGGATAAAGAAATAGTATCACTTATAGAGGATTACAGCACTTCCCGTCTTCACAGGGAAAAAGCGCAGAAATCCCTGAAGAAATTAAATAGAAAAAAATCAGTGCTGACCATAATCGAGAGCCTGAAATCATCTGACAGGGATATGAAGAAGAAGGCTATTCTTGCTCTGGAATTAATAAAGGATAGCCGTGCGATAGGGCCTCTTATAGAGACCCTTTCCGATGAAGATGAAGAGATAAGGGAACATGCCTGTGTAGCAATACAGCTTGCAGGGAGCAGAGCAGGCAGGTTACTTCTGAAATCTCTCAGGAGCGATAATATTTATGCCAGAAGATATGCAGCTCTTATTCTCGGCAGTACAGGCTATAAAAAATCAGTAGATCACCTTATAAAGTCTTTATCTGATAAAGATCCTTATGTCAGAGCAAATGCTTCTCTTTCTCTGGGTACACTCGGAGATAAAAAGGCCAGGAAATATCTTATAAGGCTCCTGTGGGACAGTGTTACAGAAGTTCGTAAAAACGCTATTTTTTCTCTAGGTCAGTTAGGCGGAAAGTCAGTTATTCATCCTCTGAGCGAAGCTCTAAAGGACAAAGAGCCTTCTGTCAGGAAGGAAGCAGTCTTTGCTCTCAGGGCAACCGGTATTAAAGACGCCATAGAACCTCTTGCAAAAGCCCTTTCCGATTCTGATGAAAATATTCGATACTGTGCTGCCATAGCACTGGAAGGTTTCGGTGATAGAAGGGCTCTGGATACTCTTATTGATTCCCTTAACAGTAAAGACATGTCAGTACGAAGATATGCCATAGATTTACTGGGTAAAATCGGTGACACGAGAGCCCTGGGACCTCTGACTGAACTTCTTTCCCTGGTTAAAACAGAAGGTTTTGACCTGACCCGGTACAGGTTGAATGAAGCCATAGCAAAACTCGGAGGTATTCCTGAAAGGAGATACCTTGCCGTTAAAGCTCTTGAAGAAGGTAATTATGAACTTGCTTTAAAAGAGATAGAAAAAGCCATAGAAGAAGACGGTGAAGACAGCAGACTTTATAACGATCTGGGTGATATTTACACGGAAACAGGTAATGTAAAAAAAGCTCTGGAAGCGTATGAATACGCTCTCAAGCTGGATCCTGAAAATGATTTATATTACAGACAGTCAGGTATAGAATATGGCAGGAGCGGCATGATAGATCATGCTATAAATGCCTTCTTAAAGGCAGTTTCTTTAAATCCTGTAGCTTCAGATTATAATATGCTCGGAAACCTCTATAAAGAAAAGGGAGAATTTCTCATAGCTATAGATTATTATAATAAAGCAATAAGCTTAAATCCATGTAATCTGAAAGCCTGTCATAATCTGGCTTCTCTCTACAGTCACACAGGGGAATCAGAGAAAGCTCTGAGTACTTATAAAAAGATTTTAAAGATAGATCCGAAAAATACAATGTCTTACCTGGGTCTGGCCATGGAATATGACCATCTGGGACATCTGGAAAAAACAATAGATATGGCAAAACATGCCATGGATATAGAACCTTCAAATACATTGAGTCATCTTATCCTTGGCAATGCTTATTGCAGGGCCGGACAGTCCGATAAAGCAATTAATATATTGAGGTGGGCAGTAGAGTTAGAGCCTTCCAGCATTTTAAATCATACGGCTCTTGCTCTGGCATATGAGAGAAATAAAGAATATGATAATGCTCTGGAAGTGTGTAATAATGCCATGTCTCTGGAAGGTGATCATGGCTCTATACTCTGGTGTATGGGCGGCATATATTACAGCACGGGAGACATGGATAAATCCATAGATTCATATAGAAAAGCCCTGGAATTTAATCCGGAACAGATAATTGATTTTTTGACGTCAGATGATGACAGGGAAGATATTTTGCAGAAACCTTTTAATGCTTTTAAAAAGTTACTGGAAGATAAACCTGATGATATTATTGCCAGGTTTGCCATGGCCTATCTCTATAAAGCTTATGGCAATAAAGATGAAGCGGAAAAATATTTTAAATATTGTATGGATAATGCCGATGATTTCAGGATTGCCGATATGTGTTTCGCCGAGGTGAACTGGTATCAGTGAGCAATGACTAGTTAGCAGTGACCGGTGACCGGTGAGTGTTGACCAGTAAACAGTGAGTATGAAGTTTACATATACACTTTAAATTATACACTTTTCATTATAAAACCTGTTCTCTATCAATCACTCATACATGTGGGTAATAGTCAGCCCATAACCTATAACCTGATTTAAAAGCAAATTTGTGAGGTGAGTTAACCACGCGTCACGCGTCACGCGTCACGCGTCACGCTTATAATGTATGTCTACCAGAGGAGATTATTTTTTTAAAAGAGGTAATTACAGGAAAGCCATTGAGTCCTACGAAGATACTCTGAAAAAAGACCCTGACAATATGATAGTCATGATAAATCTGGCAGAAGCATGTCTTAAATCTTTAGATTATAAAAAAGCTCTGGAAACATATGATTATGCTATGGAAAGACTCCCTGACGAACCTACTTTATATCTTAAAAAAGGTGATGTTTACAGGGCACAGGGTGATTATGAAAATGCCATAAATTTTTATGAAAAATCCATATGTATAGCTCCTGACTACGTCGATGCTTATAATCGCCTCGGAAAGACCTACTGTGCCATAGGAGATGTAGATACGGCAGTGGAACTGTTTCAGAAAGCCATAGAGATAGCTCCTTATTTTTTCGAATCCTATAAAAATCTGGGCTCTGCTTATAAACAGAAAAAAGATTTTTATAATGTCATAATAACCTGCCAGAGAGCAGTAGAAAATATGCCTGATTGTTCCAATGCCTATCTTGAACTGGGCATAGAACTCTATGAAAGAGAAGAATTTGAAGCTGCCATTATGTCATTTGAAAAAGCCATAGAGGTTGATGGGAAAAATGGTCTCGCCTATAATAATCTCGGAATAGTTTATGAAGTAACAGGTGATTATGACAGAGCACTGGAAAATTATAAAAAAGCCATAGAGGTAAAACCTGATACGGTAAGCGCCTACAATGATCTCGGATGCTTTTACTGTAATACCGGTAAGTTTGAAGAAGCAATAGATGTGTTTATTAAATCAGTAGAATTAAATCCTTCAGATCCCCTTGTTTATGGTTATATAGGAGAAGCCTATAGAGGTAAAGGCAATCTCAAAAAAGCTCTTGAAGCCTATAAATATGCTACAAACCTTGCTCCTGATTTGAAAATGGCCACACTTAAATCCAGATTGAATATAAAGGTCAGAAGGCCGAGCAGATTCTCTTCAGTGAAGTCGTGAGTCGTGAGAAGTGAGAGGTGAAATTGCCAATTACGCATAACGCATAACGCATATTATGATAATAAAAATAGAACAAAATAAAAACTCAATAAAGGAATCCCTTGTAGAAGTGGCGAATATAATAAAAAGCGGGGGAGTGGTTATTTTTCCTACGGAGACACTGTACGGTCTGGGAGGAAAGGTCCGGGATTTGACTGTGATAAAAAGGATCTATAAAATTAAAGAACGTTCCCCATTAAAACCCCTGCCTGTCATGGTTCATGATATAAAGGAAATTTATGAACTTTCAGGTTATGTTCCCCCTTATGCCAGATTGCTTGCCGAAAAGTACTGGCCAGGCCCTCTTACACTCGTCCTGAAAAATAAGAATATTTCCACACTGGTAACATGTGGTAAAGATTCTGTAGCTTTCAGGATCCCCGATTACAGAATAGCCCTGGATCTATTAAAATACACCGGAGAACCTCTTGCCGTAACAAGTGCCAATCTGTCCGGAGAAGAAAACCTTTTGACAATCGATGAAATTATTTCTGCTTTTGAAGATAAAGTAGATGTAATATTGGATGCAGGAGAGATTACCTATGGCGTACCTTCTACTATAGTAGACGGTACGGGAGAGAAAGTGAAAATTTTAAGAGAAGGAAAAATACCTTCGGAAGAAATATTTAGAGTGGTTAAGGGTGAAGAGTGAAGAATAATGTCACTTATAACCGGTCACTGATAACTGGTCACCGGTCACTTATAACTGCTCACTGTAAAAGGGGTAAGAGTATGAAATATTTTATAACATTTATTGTATTAATATCCATAACAGTCTTCAGCTTTTCTGCTGTCATGGCTACACCGAATATGAATGATCCCTATACAAAACAGTACATCGGTGCTTACAAGTCAAAAATCCTGGAGTATAATCCCGGACTTTCCGATAAAGAGCTTGATGCGGTAGTTCTGAGTATACTTTATTACTGCCGTCAGTACGGCGTGGAGCCAAGGTTTGTCGTTGCCGTTGTGGCCTGTGAATCTGCCTTTGATATTCATGCTACTTCCTGTGCAGGCGCCCAGGGTCTGGGACAGCTTATGCCCGGTACTGCCAGAGAAGTTGGAGTATACAATTCCTATGATCCCGTGCAGAATATCAGAGGTACTGTTCAAATACTCAGGCATAATCTGGATTATTTTTCCGGATTTGATGTGGAAAGGCAGATAAAACTATCTCTTGCCGCATATAACGCAGGCATGGGAGCTGTTCAGGATTACGGAGGAGTGCCTCCGTACGCCGAAACACAGCATTATGTTGAAATAGTTTATAATCTGTACAAGGAACTGTGTGGTGTAAGGTAGGAACGTGATACGTCAGAATCGTGACGCGTGACGCATGACGCGTGATGGTCAATTTCACTTTTCACTTCTCACGACTCACTATAAATGGAGTTGATATAACATGCCTATTTATGAATATTCCTGTCAGGATTGTAGGAAAAGGTTTTCCCTTCTTGAGGGTGTGGGAACCATTAAAGCTGATAAATCCTGTCCTGTATGTAAAAGTAAACATTTAAAGAAATTAATATCTATGTTCTCCGTACCGAAATCTGAGGAAGCCCGTCTTGAAGCCCTTGCGGATCCTTCCAGATTATCTGGTATTGATGAAAATGATCCGAAATCGGTAATGAAATGGGCGAAAAAAATGGGAAAAGAACTGGGTGAAGACATGGGAGATGATTTCGACCAGATGCTGGAAAGCGAGATGGAAAGTGCCGGAGCTTCCGGCGAAATGGTTGATGATAAGATTTATTAGTGAAAAGTGAATGGTGAGTAGTAAGTCGTGAGTCGTGAGTCGTGAAGAGTGAAGAGTGAATGGTGGAATTTACGCATCACGCATCACGCATCACGACTACAGTACAGCACCGCAGTTATTGCAGTACTGACAGTTATCCGGGCTTTTCTCGCCGCATTTTTTACATGTTTTACTGCCATAATCGGCAGTGAAATCGCTTTCTATAAAATCACTTTTTATTTCTGAGAGAGGGAGTGGATTTTTTTGTGGTTTTCTGAGGAAATTATTAAATTCTATCCTCCTGGTTCCCTTCCTGACTGTATTTATAGAATATTGTGGCGAATAGGGCTGGAATTCCTTCTTCTTTTCTTCTTTTTTTAAGCCTTCAGGCTGTTTTCTTTTTTCCGGGGCAATTTTTTCGCTGTACGTTATTTTACATCCGGCCATTGATGCGATTCTTAATGCTTTACTTCTCAGGGTTGCTACAGAAGTATTAAATTGATATCCCAGTGTTTCTCCCATTGATACAATCTGTTTATCTTTTCTTATGCCATAACCGGGTATTCTGACCTGAATAAAAAAATCGGTATAAGAGCCTGATTTGGTACTTCTCCTTGATGTTTCTAGTTTTACTTCCAGCAAATCTTTAATGGGACACAGAAAAGTTGTTGTCTTAACAAAAAGGAATTGATTATTCAGAAGGATATAACCTGTATCGGGGTCAAATATCATATAGTCGTCAGTAGAGAGTCTGGCCAGGGCGGCTATAATACCTGTAGCCAGTCCTGTAAGAATTATGGTTGGATTCGGCGGAGGGTTACCATGTTTGCCTCCGAATCCAAGACACATTATAAACAGTCCGATAATTATAAAGGCAGTAAGACAGCCTTCTCTGGTGGATTCAAAATCAAATTTGACAGGCATACTGTCAGTATTCCCCGTCATAAGTCACCTCTATCTGAAACCTGCATATTTCTTTATCAGAAATCTCTGTTCCTTTAATATTCTCTGAAGAGTGATTCCTCTATCCAGAAGAATTATGACTCTCTTATTCTGTAATCTCAATACATGCCCTTCTACTTCCAGAACCTCTCCGTCATGGAATTTTATGGAACCATTTATATATTCTCCGACATTAAATGTTTTTACAGGAGAGAAGAATTTGACTCCTCCCTCAGAGATGTCTATAACCTTATATTCCTTTTTATCTACAGTAATTACCGGTCTTTCTATAAGAGGGTATTTTATTCTGTAGTATCTTCTTCTCTGTTCGCCTGAATAGTGTTCTTCCGTCATATATCGGCACCCGTCACGCGTCACGCGTCACGCGTCACGATTCAATATGCTGCTTATTACCTCTGCAAGTTCATATAGTTTGAATGGTTTCTTAATCAGTTTTTTTATACCGATTTCACTGGCTTTTTCATCTGAAATAAGATCTCCGAATCCTGTAGTAAGTATAAAAGGCATAGAGGGACTGGTTTTTCGAATTTCTTCTATAAGCTCGAGTCCTGTAATAAAAGGCATAGTATGATCGGTTATAATCAAATCAAAGTGTCCCGGGTTCTCTCTGTAGAGCTTCAAAGCTTCCACGCTGCCTGTAACAGCAGTTACATTATAACCAAGCTCTTCAAGATTTTCTTTCTCCAGTATTGCCAGTTCTTCTTCATCATCAACAAATAATATATTTCCGTGTCCTCTTGGAAGCGGTTTGAATACCAGGGGTTCCGCTATTGTTCCGCTGGCAAGTTTGGGAAGTATTATGGAAAAAGTAGTTCCTTTATGTTCTTCACTTATTACAGTTATTGTTCCTCCGTAACTTTTAACAATGCCATGAACTACTGAAAGTCCCATACCTGTTCCTTCTCCGGGTTTTTTTGTCGTAAAAAAGGGCTCGAAGATTCTTTCCATTGTCACTTCATCTATACCGCATCCCGTGTCGCTTACAATGAGGTTAACATAGGTACCCGGGCTTAAATCAGGATAAGTACAGAGATCTTCTTCTTCAATTTCAATCTCTTTAAGAGTGATTTCCAGTATCCCTCCTCTGTCTTTCATGGCATAAGAAGCGTTTGTACACAGATTCATAAGTATCTGATGTATCTGTGTAGGATCACCAAGTATCATAGAATTTACTTCTATATTTTTCTTGATTTCAATGGTAGAAGGCAGGGATGCCCTGAGGAAATTCAGAGTTTCTTTAATTATAGGGCTGATTCTTACCGGTTTTCTTTCTTTTTCCGTCTGACGGCTGAAGGCAAGAATCTGTCTTACCAGATCCCTTGCCCTTTCCCCTGCCTTCAATACTCCCTCAAGTTTTTTCGCCGTAATAGTTGATTCTTTAATATCTCTCAGTGCAAGTTCCGTATATCCCATCATAATTGCCAGGATATTATTGAAATCATGAGCTATACCACCTGCAAGTGTCCCTATTGCTTCAAGCTTTTGAGATTGGCGTACATGTCTTTCCAGTCTTTTTTCATTTGTTACATCTCTTGCAACACAGATATAATTTATGACGGCACCTGACGCGTTTTCAATAGAAGATATGGATGTTTCTACCTCATATGGCGTTCTGTCTTTTTTCTGATTTATAATATTCCCGGTCCACACATGTCCTTTACTGATAATTTCCCATATTCCATCAGAATAGTCTTTATCCATTTTTTTATTTTCTATAACAAAAATACTTTTCTGAAGTATTTCTTCCTTCTTATAGCCGGTAACTTCTTCAAAAGCAGGGTTTACGTACTGAACATAGCCATGACTGTCTGTTATTATGACACATTCTGCAGCATGTTCTATTGCCCTTGCAAGTCTTATTCGTTCTTCTTCCGCCTTTTTTCTTTCCGTAATATCCCTTATGGTGCCTACAAGGACTTTTCTCCCTTCTTTATCTGTAAAAACAGATTTTTTCGTAAGTATCGTATGGGTTATATTTCCAGAATCTGTAAAATATTCTTCATTTTCATTTTCTTCTCCCGAAGAAAAAACCAGTTCGTCTTTCTCCCAGAAAACCTTTGCTTCTTCCGGCGGGAAAAAATCATGATCGGATTTCCCTATCAGCTCTTCTTTTTTATAACCCATGAACTTGCAGAAAGAATCATTGAGTACTATCCATCTGTGCTGCTCATCTTTTACAAAAATAGGATCTGCCACTGCATTGATAATATTATTAAGAAATTCCCTTGTTCTTATCAATTCGTCTTTAAGTTCTTTACTTTTTGTTATATCTTTGCAATATCCTATATATCTGTCTGTCCCTACCTTTACACCTTCCATTACTAGATAACATAAAGAAGAATCTTTTCTTTTACATAACAATTCCCTGCTTGTTCTTGAATTACGTCTGGCTTTTGCAAAATGTCTCAGTGCTTTCTTGAAGTCTTCACGGGGGATAAGATCCATTATATTCATCCCGAGCAGTTCATCAGATGTATATCCTGTAAGATTGCAGGCAGCGTTATTGACTTCCAGGAAATTCCCTTTGCTGTTTACAACAAAGATACCATCTGGAGCGTTCTGGATATAGCTGTTGTATTTTTCTTTTAGTTCTTTATATTCTGCCGGTTCCATATGTACCTCTTACTGAGGTAAGCATAAATAATACATAACTGCTCTCGTGACGCGTAACGCGTTACGGGAGGAAGACTTTTATTAAATGCTTATGCTCAGGTCAGTAAATGAATTAACCTTTAATATATACTTCTATACGGAATAATTAAATCCTGTTAAAGATAACCTGTAAGGAAGGACTTTTCTTTTTTTAATAGAATAATGGCAATCGTAATGCGTAATGCGTAATGCGCGACCGGTTATATTTCCGCTCATCACGTATCACTCATCACGCATCACCATTTTACCGGGATGTCATTAATATCAACTATAATTAC
>JAKPQU010000070.1 GCA_029555925.1 Bacillota bacterium | reverse complement strand
ACCTCTTCTTCAAGATTTTTATTTGTTGCCGCAATGACTCTTACGTCAACTGTTATGCTCTGATTTCCACCAATTCTGTCAAAGGTCTGATCCTGAAGAATACGTAAAAGCTTGCTCTGCAGCATAGGGCTCATCTCCCCTATTTCATCAAGGAAGATAGTCCCGCCGTGAGCTGCTTCAAATTTACCTCTTCTTGCCGTAACAGCACCTGTAAAAGAACCTTTCTCATGACCAAAAAGTTCGCTTTCCAGAAGAGTTTCAGGTAAAGCGGCACAGTTCATTTTTATAAAAGGTCCGCTTTTTCGTAAACTGTTATAATGTACAGCATTCGCTACAAGTTCTTTACCGGTACCGCTTTCACCCTGAATAAGTACTGTTGCCTTGCTTTCTGCTATACGGCCTATAGTTTTATATATTTCCTGCATCTGACTGCTGTTGCCTATTATATTATCTATTCTATATTTTTCCGAAAGTTCATCTTTCAGCGATTTTACTTCCATAGCAAGAGCTTCGTGTGAGAGAGCCCTTTTTACCGTCATAAGTACTTCATCCAGATCAAACGGTTTTGTTATATAATCATAGGCTCCATGTTTCATTGCATCTATAGCAGTAGAACTAGTACCATAGGCAGTGATAACTATTACAGGAAGGGTCTGATCTATTTCTTTGATTCGCTTCAGTAATTTCATACCGTCTACCTTCGGCATTTTAAGATCTGTTATAATCAGATTCGGGCGGTTATCTCTCATCAACTCAAGAGCAATTTTTCCGTCTTCCGCTTCCAGAATACAGAAGCCTTCGTCCTGAAGTACATTACAGAGAGCTATTCTTAAAGGTTTTTCATCTTCTACAACTAAAATTATTTTCTTCTCTTCATCCATAAATAAGTTACTCCTTATGAAGTGAAAAGTGAGTAGTGAATAGGGAGTAATATTCTGTTATTTTCATTTTTCACTTTTCACTCTAATTAAATTCCGGTAAGTTATGAAATACAATATAATAATAGCCGAATTTCATTACCTGCCACCGAACTAATACTTAAGAACCAGTCTCAAAAAAGGCCCCTGTGACCTGGTACTATTATTATCGTCAAAATCTTCAAATTGTTTAAAAATATATCCGCTTTCTACCACCCAGTTCTGCCAGAGTAAGTAATCTACTGCCATCATTGAAGCCAGATGTCTTTCATCTCTGTCCATATAGCGAATAAGACCTGCTTCACCGAAGAGGGATAGTCTGTCGTTAAACCTATAAGTAAGTCTTGCTGAAAATAAATCTATTTCATCTGCACTGCTATCCAGTTTATTTTCTTCCCTTTTCCATGCGTATCTTCCATAGATTTCCATGTTATTTGCAATATCATAAATACCTTCTACAGAAGCAATATATGTAAGAGTATCGATATTATCCGGCATAAGTCTGGAGCGCCTTACATCATATCTGGCAAGAAGGTTGAATTTATTATTCCATACAGGTCTGTAGGCAAGTCCTGCTGTTACGGTAGAATCAATTCTGCTGTAATCTCCGGCCTCTTCCAGATCATTGTATGTAAAACGGCCTATTATACTCAGATCATCGGTAATTTTACCATCTCCGTACACACTTATTAATTTTTCCCTGTCTGTTTCACCGGTTCTTATTTCATATCTGGCACTTGTTTTTATTTTATCTGACGACAGGAATTCAGCAGACACAGATATGGCTTCAGACGGTTCTAAATCCTGATTCCCGAAGAGCCTCTCATAATTCAATCTCATAAGCAGTCCTTCTGTAAGGTTTATTCTGCTGTTAAGTCCCACACTTGCCTGATTATTTCTGCCGCTTACGGCACCATTGAGACCATATTGAGCGTAAAATTCCGTATTCTCTCCCAGTCCAATGGGAGATCTGAAGCCGAGAACGGTATTGTTACCATCGAATCTATCACCTCTTACAAAATCCTGTCTCAAATATCCTGTCATTCCATTTTCAAAAAGATATTCCATACCGAAACTCGTAGTGGAATCGGCAAGAAAATGATTTTCAGAATTTTCTTTGCTCCAGTTCAATTCTTCCAGGGCAAAAAGAGACAGGTTGGATGTCAACGGTTTCTTTATGCCCAGGTTTAATATATGGGATGTTTTTTTTTTCACAGAAGAGGTAAAATCTTTATAGACATATCCTGAATTTATCTGAAGTGTTCCTATATTCTTCTCATAACCTATCTGAGCTCTCTGACTGTCTGTAGATTTTATATCATTTTTTCCTTTAATGTAACTTAATTTTATCAAATTATCATCTGCAAAATTAATAGAACTTTCGATTCCATACTGAGTACTACCCGGCATGGTTCTGGAGTAAGGATTAAGAAAATTCTTTTCTACCTTTCTGTAAAAGCAGTTCAATCCAACCTTCGGTGATATATTTGCACTCAATTCAAGCTTTCCTGCCGCGCCATAAACTGACAAAGAGCGACTTCTTGCATATTCTCCGTAAACATTAAGTCTGTCTTTTACTTTAAGATTACTGTGAAATCCCATAACCTCGAAATTATCTCTGGAATTTTCATTTATATAAGTAAAACCTCCTGATAAAGAAGGAGTAAAATTTATATCACCTCTGAGTCCAAGTTTCGTAACATCTTCCCTGCCATTACATTCATAACCGGCTATTATATAAACAGGATTACCTGCTTCATCTACAGACGGAACAGGTTCTTTAAAGATGATTGTCTTCCTGTCATAATCTATTGTATAATCTCTGTTTCTCATTTTTACCTGAGAATTTATTATCAAGTCGGGAATATCTCTGTCTCTGGTCTCTATCCTTATACGTTCGCTTCCCTCTAGAATATCCTTGCCGGAGAGAGAAAAAACACCTGAGAGACCATTACCTTTTATTTCATCTTCTCTGGCAATCTGATTGGCAGTAGAACCAAGCAGGGTAAGTTTCATAGAGGAATTTTCATAATGGCATGTCAGGCCTGGAACAGTTCTATTGTAGGAAGAAAACTCTGTGCCTGTAAAACCTGTGGAAAAATTTCCGTACATCAGGTATGATTTATCTATATCTATTCTGGCATAAACTTTATTTTTCGACTGACCGTCTCTATAGTAATTACTTCCGTCTCCGTACAGGGGATAAAGTTTATCAGGATCAAGATTATCGAAGAGTCTGTCACCATCATCTTCCGAATCATAATTCACTGTTATGCCATATTTTCCTGCCACTTTTCCTCTTACATAAAGTGATACTCTTCCCCTGCTATCAAGCCCGTCCTTAAATCCATATTCTTCCGCCATGGTTCCTGTTTTTGAAAAACCTGTAATACTTCCCTCTGCAAGGCCAACAATTATGAGATCAAAAAAAGGCTTGGAAGGAATAAATACGTTCGTATCTTCTTCATCTTCAGAGTTATTTTTCTGAGCTTTTTTTGTATCTTTCAGATTATGTCCACTGTGGACAATCTGTTTGCCTTTAACCCGGGAAAACTTTTTAGTCTGACCGGAGCATGGCAAAATAGAACTTATAAATAAAAAGCAACATACCAGAAAAAATATCCTCTTAATCATTTCCTTCGCATATAGCCTTAAGTTTCTTAATTGCTTCCTGTGCTGCCAGCTGTCCCGCCTCTTTTTTAGTTTTTCCGAGACCATTACCCATAAGAGTATTATTCACATAAACAGTTATATGAAAGGTTTTCTCATGTTCAGGTCCCAGTTCCTCTGTTACTTTATAAAAAGGGAGACAGTGATAACGGCTCTGGCTTATTTCCTGAAGAAGGGTTTTATAGTCTACCAGTTCTTCTTTCATAACCAGTTCAACTTCTTCATAGAATTGTTTTTCTATAAAATCTCTGCAAACTTCGTAGCCCCCGTCTAAAAACAGAGCACCTATCAATGCTTCAAAGGAATCAACAAGAATGGATGGTCTTTTTTTACCTCCACTCTTTAATTCGCCTCTGCCGAGATTAAGGAAAGAACCGAGTTTTATTTCTACAGCTTTTTTCTCCAGTACATCCTTACTTACTACAAGAGCTTTTGTTTTTGCAAGCCATCCTTCCCTTTTTTCAGGGAATTTCTTAAAGAGAATATGACATATAGCAAGTCCGAGGACTGAATCACCTAAGAATTCAAGCTGTTCATAATGGCCCGTTTTTTTTCCATTTTCGTCTCTTCCACGCATTTCATGGACAAAGGACTCATGAGTCAAAGCAGTTTCCAGTATAGATCTGTCTTTAAACTTATAGCAGATTTTCTTCTCAAGTTTTTCAAATTTCCTGTCAGGCTTTTTCATTATACTTACTGGCTACAAGTACAGCATTAGTTCCTCCAAAACCAAAAGAATTGGACAGGGCAATATTAACAGTTGCCTTTCTTGCTTTATTCGGCACATAATCCAGATCACAATCGGGATCAGGTGTTTCATAATTTATAGTAGGAGGTATTATGTCATTCTGAACAGTAAGTAATGTAGAGGCAAATTCCAGTGCACCTGCTGCTCCGAGTGTATGACCTATCATTGATTTATTGGAACTTATAGCAAGTTTACCGGCATGGTCTCCGAAGACTTTCTTTATGGCATAAGTTTCTATACGATCATTAAAAGGAGTGGATGTTCCATGAGCATTTATATAATCAATCTTTTCCGGTGAAAGGCCTGCATTCTTTATGGCACCTGCCATAGTCCTCTGGGCACCATCACCTTCCGGATCAGGAGCAGTAATATGATACGCATCGGCTGACATACCGAAACCTATAATCTCACCGTATATCTTTGCTCCCCTTGCTCTGGCGAACTCAAGATCCTCAAGAATCAATACACACGCACCTTCTGCAATAACAAATCCGTCTCTGTCCTTATCGAAAGGTCTGCAGGCTTTTGAAGGATTATCATTTCTTCTGGTAAGAGCCTTCATATTGCCAAAACCTGCTACACTCATAGGGGTTATAGCTGCATCAGATCCGCCGGCAATCATTACATCAGCAAGGCCTCTTTTGATAATATTATAACTTTCTCCAATACAATGAGCTCCTGTAGCACATGCTGTAACTATACAAAAATTTGGCCCTTTGGCTTTATATTGAATAGAAATCTGACCTGAAGCCATATTGGCTATAAGCATGGGAATAAAAAAGGGACTTACTTTATCTGGTCCTTTTTTACTCAAAACGTCACATTGCTGTTCCAGTGTGCTCAGTCCTCCGATACCACTCCCGACAAGAACACCAACTCTCTCACTCATTTCATCTGTTATAGTAAGGTTTGAATCATCCATGGCCAGTTTAGTAGCAGCTACGGCAAACTGGGTAAATCTATCCATCCTTTTTGCTTCTTTTCTATCTATAAAATCACTGGCAACAAAATTTTTCACTTCTCCTGCAACCTGGCTGGAAAAAGGTGCAGGCTCAAATGAAGAAATACGATCAATACCTGTCTTTCCTTCGATTAAACTATTCCAGTATACATCCTTACCTATACCATTACAACATATTGGGCCAATACCGGTTACAACAACTCTTTTACTATTCAAAACATTCACCTCTTTAAAAATTTTTAACTCTTTATATTCTCTGCCTGAAAGCAGATTTCTGACAATTAATATTCATATTAATTGTAACCGCCTGTAAGAATTCTTTATCGAGAGTCAACTTCCTTCTTAACAGGTGCAAGTAATTTATTAAAATCTCATAATGGCACATCAAAACTGCCAAAACCTATTAAATCCAGTTTCACAGGTGGTTTATCTGGTTTAATCTCAACTTTATCTTTTTCTTTATTTTCTTCCTGTGCTTTTTTCTCTTTCTCCTCTTTTTGTTCCTGTCCCATGGAAATAACCTCCTTTTTTTCAGTGACCAGTTATCAGTGACCAGTGACCAGTTACCGGTTACCAGTTACCAGTTACCGGTTATCATAAATTTATAGTTTAATGTAAAAGACCATACTATAAATAAACTCTACTGGTCACTGTTCACTGCTCACTGTAAAGATATATTATTCTTCTCCAATATAGCATCAAGGAGAGGTCGTGCTTTCTCATACTGACCTGTAAGAGGATGAGCCATTAAAGCCATTAAAGCATATTTATATGACGCTTTTACCGATGCCTCCACTGTAAGGCTTTCATAGGATTTTACACTTTCTATAAGACCTCGTAAAGGCAGAGGTAATATATGTCCTTCTGAAAGTAATTCATAACCGGACGAATATAATTTCACAGGCGTTTCTATAATGGCATCCGAAGGCAAATCAATATATATACCGTTATTTGGTATATTTACTACATGTTTCTCTCCTTTATTATTTAACATTGACGATATTATAGAGAAAGCGGCTCTGGAATAGCATGCACCTCCTCGTTCTTCCAGTTCTTTCGGTTTTTCCGTAAGTAATGGATCCTTATAAAGGTCAAGAAGTTTTTTTTCTATTTCCATAACCTTCTCAGCCCTTGTTTTATCAGCTTTTAACTGTTCCTTAAATATGCTGTCATGATGATAATAATATTTCAGATAAGGTGACGGTAAAAAACCTGTTGTCTTTACAAGGTAATCATCAACAGGAAAATCAGACATGTTGGCAAGTTTTATCTTTATTCCTTCTTCTACAAGGTTTTTCAGAACGGTTTTACCGTATATCCTTATATCTGTAAACCATGAAAGATGGTTAAGACCAACATAATCAAAATCTATCGCGTCATCTGAAACATTGAAAGCTTCTGCTATTTTCTTTTTGATGAACATAGGAACATTACAGAGCCCTATTACTTTCATTGACGTATGTTTACTTATAGCTTCCGTAATAATACCGGAAGGATTGGTGAAATTTATTACCCATGCTCCAGGACAGTATTGTTCGGCAGTTTTACATATATGAAGTATGGCAGGAATTGTCCTCAGGGCACAGGCAAATCCTCCGGCTCCGGTAGTTTCCTGGCCGATACAGCCGAATTCAAGAGGAACAGTTTCATCCCTGTACCTGGCATTAAGCCCTTCAACTCTTATCTGCAATATTACAAAATCTGCTCCTTTAAGAGCTTCAGGAAGTTCTGTTCCGGATTTTATCTTTACAGGAACACCACAGGCATAAACCATTCTGCTCACAAGCTTCTCTATAACAGATAATTTATCAGAGTCTATATCCATAAGATATAATTCCTCAAGAGAAACTTCACTGTAATTTTTTATAAAGCTGTCTACAAGTTCTGGCGTATAAGTGCTGCCGGCACCTATTACGGCTATTTTCATTTTTTTTGACATATAAAACTTCCTTATTTAAAATCGTGACGCGTAACGCGTAGAATTACCCTGGTTACTACCATCACCCTTCACTTTTCACGACTCACGTCCCACTTTTCACTTTTCACAACTCACTATGAACAGAATCTTCCAGCACTTTAATTCTTTCAGACATGTTCCTGATTAATTCCATTTGTTCATTCATCTCTGTTATAAGAGCCTGTTCAGCCATAGCCGTCATGAGATGATCCTGGGCGTGAACCATAAGAAGAGACGGACATGAAGTAACTTTATCTGGATCACTTAAGAGCTCTCTGTGTATGCTGTGTGCTTTATCCAGTTCCTCCCGGGATTTTTTCATTGCCATTCCGGCCTCATTCAGATTTCCCTTTCTTCCTTCCCTGAGGGCAGTATAACTTTCAGCCCTGGAATTACCGCTGTGAAGTATTATCTGAAAAATCTGCTGTTCTTCGTTTATATCCATAATGTAAACCTCCGACCTGCAGAGGAATTATAATCAGGCGTTTATACCAGTCACGTGTCACGCATTACGCATCACGCATCACGATTTCTCTTCCCCTGCTTTTTCATTTTCCAAAGCTTTATTTTCCATAATTTTGAAAAAAGGATAATATATGAGTCCCACTATAAGCATATTTATTATTACCAGTATTACGGCTCTCCAGTCAAAGCCTGTAGAGAAAAGGGCTCCCAGAAACACAGGAAGTGTCCATGGAGCAAGAATATAAGGAGCCTGAACGAGTCCTGTTTTAATTGCTATAAAAGAAATAGTACCCGATACTACAGGAGAAATTACAAAAGGTACTGCTATGACAGGGTTCATAACAACAGGAAGACC
>JAKPQU010000056.1 GCA_029555925.1 Bacillota bacterium | reverse complement strand
AAGGTTGCAGAAGCCTTTTTCCTTTCTGTCTCTGTGTCAAATTTAATTTTCCTAACAACTTTTCTTATATCCTCTTTCTTAACTACCTCTTTCGGTACAAGTTCACCCATCTCATTAGTTTGTCCTTCATCAACCTGCGTTTTAACCTCAGATGCTTTTAACCTGGCTGCTTCCTCTTCCTCACTCTTTATCCATTTTTTTACAATCTCTTTTCCCTGTATAGAAGATGCAATTTCTTCTTTGAGTTTTTTCGCTTTTTTCCCAGTAACGGTATTGGGTGCAATCTCCAGGGTTTTATTCAGATTCTCAAGGGCTTGGTCAGTGTTATTTATGGAAAGATAAACCATTGCAAGAGCAAAGTAATATTCAGGTACAGAAGGTTGAATCTCAATAGCCCTTTTATAATTATTTATAGCCTGTTCTGTTTTCCCCATACAGTACAAAGCTTCACCCATATAATAATAAGTAACTGCATTGTCGGTATCTATTTTCTGTGCTTCTTGAAAAATCTTAAGTGATTCTTCATACAAACCTTGTTTCAGAAGTAAAATTCCCTTGTTTAAAAGGCCTACATAATCGTTCGAAAAAAGAAATGAACAGGTAAGAATTAATGAAAAAAACAAAAATCTTATTCCTTTATTCATGGGAATCTCTCTCTCAGATTTTTTATAAGTTCTTCAATATTGCCTTCCATAATATTATCAAGGTTATATAAAGTCAACTCAATTCTATGGTCGGTAATCCGGTTCTGTGGAAAATTATATGTCCGTATCTTTTCACTTCTCTGGCCGGTTTTGATCAATGCTTTTCTTTCACTATCTATTTTACCTTTTTTTTCAGTATCATAAAGAGACTTTAGCCGCACTTTCAGTATCTTCAATGCCTTTGCCCTGTTTTGAATCTGAGACCTCTCATCCTGACAGCTTATAACAATCCCCGTTGGGATATGGGTTATTCTGACAGCTGAGGAAGTTTTATTTACACTCTGTCCACCTGCACCCGAAGACCTGAAGGTATCTATCTTCAAATCTTTCTGCTCTATCATTATCTCCTGTTCTTCCACATCTGGAAACACTGCAACTGTTGCAGCAGAAGTATGTATT
>JAKPQU010000035.1 GCA_029555925.1 Bacillota bacterium | reverse complement strand
CACCCATTTCCTTACCGATTACTTCAGTAACTTCTTTTTCTGTTACATATCCCAGACTGATTATAATTTTTTCAAGGGACTCATTACTGTTTTTTTGCTGTTCAATTGCTTTTTCTAATTGCCTCGGAGTTATTAGACCTTCTTCAAGTAACATTTCAGCTATATCTTTACTTGAAGCGCTTGACGGGGTTATCATTAATTGTTCACCTCACAAATTTTATCAATAATATTATTATACCAGGCATCAATCATAAGAGCAATACTTACTCACCCGTAAAAAATAGAGCAATAATAGATATTACTTAAAACCTGACTTCTAAATATATAATGACGCATCATAATTCTACAATCTTTGGGATAATCCTTCTAGTATAAAAATAAAAAAATCCTTTCTTTATCACATTATAATTCAGGAAAAAATCCTCTTATTTTAAGTAAATAAATAGCCATTCTTTCGAATTTTCTCATTATTCTAGTAGTAAAAAATTCTCTTTTCTTAACAGGTGTGACAAGAATTGTCATAATCCCGGTTCTGTTGCCGCCCAGGATATCGGTAAAAATCTGATCACCTATTACAACAGACCTTTCTGTATTGCCATTCATCAAATTCAATCCCCTGAAAAAACCACCTTTACATGGTTTACCTGCATAATATATAAATGGCAAACCAAGTTTCTCCGACAAAAATTTGACCCTTTTACGTGAAGCATTTGATACAATACACATCTTGAACCCTCTCGAAATGGTTTTTTCTACCCATGCTACCACTTCAGGAGAAAATTTAATCTCTCCCCATGGAAGAAGTGTATTATCAAGATCTATCATTATATAACAGTATCCCTGTTCTTTTAACCTCTCTGTATCAATATCTGTAACGGATTTTACATACATAGAGGGACACAGAAGGTTTAACATTTTCAGTAACCAGTGACCAGTGACCAGTGACCAGTGACCGGTGACTGTTCTTCACCGATCACTGATTACTGCTCATTGGTCACTGTTTCTATACTCCTCCACTGCTTTTTGATGTTCTTCAAAGGTTTTGCTGAATTTATGTCTTCCCTCTCCCTTTACAACATAATAAAGATAATCTACAGAAGCAGGATAAAGGGCTGCTTTTATGGAAGGAAGTCCCGGGTTTGCTATAGGCCCGGGAGGAAGACCTTTATATTTATAGGTATTATAAGGACTGTCTATTTCTAAATCCTTATATAAAAGAATTTCCTTTGGTTTGTCAAATAAAAACTGTATCGTAGCATCACACTCGAGAAGCATATCCAGTTTGATTCTATTGTAATATACTGCAGATACGAGTGGTCTTTCATCTTCAACCCTTGCCTCTCTCTCTACAAGTGAGGCAAGAACTATTATTTTATAAAAGGACAGTCCTCTTTTCTTTGCAATCTGCTCTGCGTTTGAAGGGACAACCTCTTCAAAACGTTTTACCATCTTTTCAATTATTTCCCGGGCGGTGCTATCTTTATAAACAGAATAAGTGTCCGGAAAGAGGAAGCCTTCCAGTGAATGTCCTTTCAGAAGATGAGTATATTTAAAATTTATACCTTTACCGGTTTTAACTATATCTAAAAATTCCTGTTCATCAACAGCTCCTCTGTCTTTCAGAAGCCGTGCAATCTGCCTGGACGTAAAACCTTCCGGCACTGTAAAATCATAAGTTTTTGCGGCCTGTCCCTTCTTAAGATGTTCAATTATTTCCATCATAGACATACCGGTATTAAGTGTATAATCACCTGCCTGAAGCTTATCACCCGTTTTAGTCTGTTTTACAACCACTTTAAATATAAAACTACTCTTTACGAGACCTTTATCTTCCAGTACTGAAGCAATATCTCCTGTAGAACTTCCCTGGGCTATAGAAACAGTTACATTCTGTCCGTTTTTTTTAGAAGAAAATATCTGAAGATAGTTCAATACAGATCCTGCCATTACAAGTAACAGGACTATAACAAGAATTACATTAAATAAACGAAATAAAAATTTCACAGAGTACCCCCTTAAATTCGTAACGCTTCACGCGTTACGAGTCACGCGTCACGTCTCTTACCAGTTCTTCAAGAAAAACATGTCTTAATACATCCGGATTTTCTCTACTGCATGTTTCAAAATCATCTCTGGCTTTTTTAACAGAACCTGTTCTGAACAGACAGATTCCTCTTCTGAGATAAACCTCCGGATCTGCCGACGGTGCTTCTTTAATATAAATATTGTAATAATTTATTGCTTTATGATTATTTCCTGCCTCATCAAAGGCTCTGGCCATATCTAAAAGTAAAGCCATGTTACCCTTGTTATATACATAAACATTTTCTAACGTAATTGCAGCAAGATTAAGTCTTCCTGTTTTTTTGTATATATCATAAAGCTCTCTGGCAAGATCAACCTTTGTGACTTCCTGTTCGTGGGCTGCCCTGAGATATTTCTCCGTATTGTCCAGATCATTCATATCTTTATAAAGATAGGCAAGGCATATCATTAAAGGTGGACAGAAAGGTTTTATTGACAAAGATTTCAGGAAAGCTTCTGCTGCTTCTTTTATCTGCTTTAATCTCACAAAGGAAAGACCTATCTCAGCCCAGGCTCTCCATGTCCCTTTAGTTCGATCCTGGAAAAAAAGAAACTTCTCACGGTTTTCTATAGCATGTTCAAACATAGTAATAGCATTCCGGCATTCACCGAGATTTCTCTGGGCTTCACCAAGATTAAAACATGCTTCTGCCATATCAGGATCTTTAGAAAGAGCCATTTCTGCCATTTTTTTTGCTTCATTGTAGCGACCGAGTTTATTCAAAATACCTGCATAAGTAGAAAAAAGACTGGCAGAATAATAAAAATCGGAAGAACTATATTTTATGGCATAATCCAGATATTTAATAGCTTCATCATATCGCCCCAGAGACACATATTGTAAAGATATAAAAAAATAAAGAGAAGGATCCTTCGGATTTTTCTTTAAATCTCTGAGATATATATTCAAATCTCTCTTATATTTTTCTTTTGCCGGATGAAAGACATCTATATAGCCATAATGCCAGATTCTGATACATGTGTCTATTTCTTTAAAATTAAGCTTCCCATCATCACATATAATTTTTTCCTGTACCATTCCTTTAAATCTGAGAGAAGGGTGATTGGGAAACAATCTCATTACAGGCATCAGGCGAAAATCAGGGGTCACATCTTTATTGAGATAACTGAACTGTTCAAAATTAAAGCCAACAAAATCATCTCTGTCAATCAATTCTCTTACTTTATGTTTCATCGGGCTATCTATAAATTCATCTGCATCCAGGACAAGTATCCATTTACCATTGCACTTTTTCAAAGAAAAATTCCTTGCAGCGGAAAAATTCTCATTCCATTTGTAATGATATACGGATGCATTGAACTGTTTTGCCACTTCAACAGTCTTATCGGAAGAGCCTGTGTCCACAACAACTATTTCATCAACCAGGTCATGAACCTGGTTGAGGCACGTATAAAGATTATATTGCTCATTTTTAACTATCATTGCAAGACTCAAAGTCGGCTCTGACATGTTATAGAAACCTCCTGTTAATCGTGACGCGTAACGCGTAACGAGTGACGGGTAGGATTAAGCACGGTTACTAATATTTACTACTCACCCTTCATCCTTCACTTTTCACGACTCACTAAACAAAATCATACAAAGTAAAACCCTTTAACAAATCAGGATCAAGTTCATAGGCTTTTTTCAGATCACTCCTGGCTTTTCTAGAGAAACCAAGATACCAGTAACATCTGGCTCGGTAAAAATAAACACTGCTGTCTTTTTCGTCCAGGACGAGAGTCTGTGTATAATAATGAACTGCCATGGTGTAATCACCTGCATAATCATATCTCTGCGCAACTTCAAAGAATAGATGTTTATTGGAAGGATAATAATCAAGCATTTCTTCAATCAATGAAATAGCATTGGAGGGAGCTCCAAGCTTATCATATAAATCTATAAGATCATAGCATATATCAAGTCTTTTTGGTGCGATTACTCTAGCTCTTTCAAAGTAATCCCTGCTATGATCATAAAATTTCAGTTTACGATAACAATGAGCGGCATTTATAAGGAGTTTATCAGAATCAGGGAACATTGTCAGGCCATTGTTAAAATGTTTCAATGCTTCAGCGGGATTATCTTCTTCAAGGTAAATCAAACCCAGTTCACAGCAGGCTTTCCATCCTCCTGTACCTCTGTCCATAACTGCAAACTGATTGCTGGAAGCAGAAGAAATAGCCATATTAAAAGCAGCTCTGGCTTCTTCATTCTGCTTCAACCCGGCACAGGCTTTTCCCAGATTAAAATGTGCCTCATAAAATAAAGGAGAAAGCTCAATAGCTTTTAATGCCTGTTCTTTTGCCTCTTCATATCTGCCAAGTCTGCAGAGAGCTGCTGCACAGAGTGAATAACTAGATGGCAGATATACACTCTCTCCCGGATAATCACAGGTTTCCTGGGCAGTCTTAAATGATTTTATAGCATCGTCCAGACGGTTCTGAACATAATAAGAGACACCGATATTATAGTAATTAAAAGGATTTTTCGGATCTTTTTCTATGGATTTAAGGAGGAGATTTATATTTCTCTCACCTTTATTTCTTTCTTTATGAAGACTGTCAGTATAGCCATAGTGATAAATGACTGCGTTGCAGACAATTCTTTTCAAGTCACCGTCTTTCTTTGAATATATCTCTTCATGAATAAGATTTCTGTAACGCACATCTTCTCTGTTAGGAAAAAGTCTTATGATTCTGACTTCTGCGGAATTCCCCGGCTCATTAGTATCGTCCAGATAATTTATAACCTTAAAAAAATAGGCTGTACTGTTATCTGATCCTGCGAGGCTTTTTTTAATTTCAGGAATAGTGGTTCTGTCCAATTCTTCATCTGCATCAAGGACAAGTATCCAGTCGCCGGTAGCTTTTTCAATAGAAAAATTCCTTGCAGCGGAAAAATCATCACACCATTGAAAATGATATATTTTTGCTCCGAATTCTCTGGCTATCTCAACCGTTTTATCGGTAGAGCCCGTATCAACCAGTATAATTTCTCTGACAAGTCCTCTGACACTGTTCAGACATGAAATGAGAAATTTCTCTTCATTTCTCGCTATCATGCAGAGACTTATAGAAGGATCCATAAGAAACCTTTCTAATCGTGACGCGTGACGCGTGACGCGTGACGCGAGGTTACACATGAGGTTATGTATGAATTTACTTTCAACATATATCCTGTAATTCCTTCATAATTTATTCAGATAAACTGCCTCTGCATAATTTTTATCTAACAGACATGACCGGAGCGGTCACAACCAAATATGAAAATCAACATCCAGTGAAGGT
>JAKPQU010000563.1 GCA_029555925.1 Bacillota bacterium | reverse complement strand
TCTTCGATTTCTTCTTCAGTTTCTTCTTCAACCTCTTCTTCGGCTTCTTCAGTTTCTTCTTCAACTTTGTCTTCTACATCTTCCAGGTCTTCTACATCTTCCAGGTCTTCTACATCTTCCAGGTCTTCTACATCTTCCAGGTCTTCTACATCTTCCAGGTCTTCTACATCTTCCAGGTCCTGTTCCATAAAATTAACTTTACTTGTTTGATCTTTATAATTCATTATTGCATTTTTATCTTCTATTTCTGTAATTTCTTCTAAATCTTCAGGAGCAATTTTAGGCCTTGGTATTTCTGGTAAAAGAATTTCTTTGTTTTCTGATTCTTGATATTCTGTTATAATATCTATCTTCTCTGGTTCTTTTTCTATTTTTGTAATTGCAGGTAACATTATTTCGGAAACATCCGGTGATTTCTCTGTTTTTTGTTCACTAACAGATTTTTTAACGAATTTTTCCCCACAAACTTTGCAAAATTTAGCATTACTTCTATTCCTTACATTACATTTATTGCAAATTATTATATCTTTGAGATTTTCTCCGCATGTTTTACAGAATTTAGCGTTCTCTCTATTATCACAATTGCATTTCGGACATCCCACCATTTTACCTGCAATAGAAGAATCTGGAACCGGTAATTGTTGTGGGACAGCTTTTTCTTTACTATCATCTATTATTCTACTTGTAATAGAAGAATCTAGCGCCGGTATTTGTATATCTGCTGATTGAGATACGGTTACGTTAGTGAGAAGATTAAAACCACATGTTTTACAAAATTTAGCATTTAATCTATTTAAAGAATTACATCCGGGGCAATTCTTATATTCAATGTCAGGAGCAGTTTTAGCAGGGGGCACTAATTTTTGAATTGTCGCCTGAAGCGCCTCTACTTTTTCAGTCAATTCTCTGACTTTATTTTCTTTATCATCTATACGTTCATCGTCCTGTTCTTCATTATCATCTACTATATTTAAATTTGTTCTCTCTTCTAATTCGTGGGATTTTCTCTTTTTTTTCTTTTTTTTCTTAGACATTATCTTCCTCCCAAATTTATAAAAGATTAATTTACTTTTATAATGAAATTTAAACTTTAAAAACTTTTTATTTTATAATATAATTATAATATAATAATTTAATCTATTTTATTTAAAAAGTCAATAAATTACCCTGCTTGGTAATTTTAACTTTGGAGGCGCATTTTATGAAGTTATTTTTTAAATGTTTTTTATTTTTATTTTTCCTCTTTCCTTCCTGTGTATTTGCCATAAATATTGAAGCGGAGAGTCATATTAAAAACGGAAAGATGTTACTTGCATCCGGTAAACCTAAAGAGGCAATAGTTGAATTTCAGAAAGCAATTGCTTTAGATATGAATAACACAGATGCTATTTTTTATACGGGACAGGCCTATCTTCAAATGGGACAGTTTGATATGGCTATACAAAATTATCAGAGGGTGGCAGAACTTTTACCTGATTATGCAGAGCCACATTACTATATAGGCGTATCATATTACTATAAAGGTGAAGCCCAGAGAGCTCTGGATTATTTCGATAAAGCAATAAGAATAAATCAAAAATATGTAGATCCATATTATACAAAAGCTATAATTTATTATGACAGGGGAGAATTAAATGAAGCTATGAAAATGTGGGATAAAGTTCTAGCAATAAATCCCATTCATACAGGAGCTGAAATAAACCTTGCGGTTGCATATTATTATAACGGCAGGACTAAAGAAGCTATTCAGATGGCGGAAAGAGCTTACAGGCAAAAACCACAGGATCAAATGGTTGCTTTTACACTGGGATGGCTATATGTAAAAACAGGAGATAAAGATTATGCACGAAAAACTCTTCAGAAAACTGTAGAACTCTCTAAAGAATCATCTCTTGCCTTTAAAGCCAGTGCTTTACTTTTTATTATGGACGGCAAACTGGATCAGGCAAGGGAAATGGTAGAAAAGTCTCTGGTTCTTGATCCCGATGATACTTCCGCTCTTATTATATCAGGTGAAATATATGAAAAGAAAGGTGAAAAGCAGAAAGCTATAGAAGCTTACCAGAAGGCAATAAAACTTGACAGAAATGATCCTGACCCTCAGAAAGCATTACAGAAGCTGTCTGGAAAATAATAATGATTAATACATTTACAAGCAATTCAAAACATATTATTACTATAAATTCCATAAATTCCAGAGGTGAAGGTGTAGGACGGATAAATAACCGGGTTATATTTGTTCCCTACGGGGTTCCCGGTGATCAAATAGAAATAAAAATAGAAGTTACTAAAAAAAATTATTCTACCGGCAAAATAATTGATATGATAAAACCTTCAGCTCATAGAGTCGAGGCGCCATGTGAATACTTTGGCTTATGCGGTGGATGTACCTTTCAACATATAGATTATAATTATCAATTATTTCTAAAAGAAAATCTAGTAAAAGAAAATCTAAAGAAAATAGGCAACATCCAGAGTGAATTGATTAGAGAAATTATTCCCAGTGATAATATATGGAATTACCGTAATAAAGTTCAACTTGTCATAAAAAATAAAAAAGGAAACATTACACCGGGTTTTTATCGCAGAGACAGTCATGAACTGGTTCATGTCAGGTATTGTCTTATACAGCATGACCTCAGCAATAAGCTTATAGAAAAGATTATACCTTTATTATCAGGATGGACCGTTTACAATGAACGCAGAGGAACAGGTATGCTCAGATATATTACTTGTAAGACAAGTTTTTCTAATAAGGAGACACTCTGTACGCTTATCTGTAATGAAAAAAAAATACCTGATAGAGAAAAGTTTTTAGAAAATTTAAAACAAATTACCGGACTCGCCGGGATAGTTCAAAATTTTAATACTTCTGGCTCAAATGTAGTTATGGGAGAAGAAAATGTTCTTTTATCCGGTAGAAATTATATAGTTGAAGAAATTAGAAATATTAAATTCATGATCTCTTCATCCTCTTTTTTTCAGGTTAATACAGGTCAGATAGGAAAAATGTATGATGTCATTTCTGATATAATATCACCTTTACATATAAAACAGGCTATAGACGCATACTGTGGCATAGGTACATTCAGTCTATTTTTAAGTAACTATGCCGGTTATGTTTCCGGTATAGAAGAAAATACAGAAGCTGTAAGTATGGCAAAAAAAAATATGGAATTAAATAATATGTCCAATATAGACTTTATAGCCGGCCAGGTAGAGGAGTTACTTTATAATATCGGGTGTGATAAAAAGATTGATTTAATTATTCTGGACCCACCACGAAAAGGGTGTGAGGGGGATATTTTAAAAACTATTAGAAAACTTGGTATAAAACATATAGTTTATATATCCTGTAATCCTGCGACTCTAGCAAGGGATCTGGTCATATTAAAAGAATTAGAATATGAAGTCAGGTTAATTCAACCTGTAGATATGTTCCCTCACACCCCTCATGTGGAAAGTATATGTTATTTGCAAAAAAAAAGTTCAGATGATATAATTTGAAATGACAATTGTGCTTAAAGAGAGAGGTACGAATAATGAAACTGGTAAAGCTTTCCCCTGTACTGTGTGAAAAAGTTTCCCACCTTGAAGCCAGGATATCAAAGGCGAGACTTGGACTGGATGAAATCCGAAGGAATTTAAAAGAGATTGAAGCAAATAACTGCAATTTAAGTTATGCACTTTTAGATAAACAAAACGACCTTTTAGGGTATATAATGTCATGGTTGTCAGATTCTCAGTTTGTAATAGATGAGATAGTTGTATTTATAGACGATCTGGTTGTTTTACCTGATTATGAAACCTATAAATATAATTTAATAAAAGCTGTTGTTAAAAATTTAGAAGAAAAAAAATTATCAGGTACCCCTATAGAAGTTACTGTTTTTTATAAAGATTGTAACGTCTGGATAAATGACCCGGATATAGAGGAAAAAGTCGGATATACACTGAGCAACAGCCTGAAATATAAAGATGATGAATCAGGAGAAGAACTGGTATTATTAAGATTTGAACCTGTTAATTAAATATCATGAAGTTAAGACTTCTGTATTATATAATTTTCATATCTTAATAACTTTCTTCCACAATAATGACTGGAGGAAGTTGTATTGTTGCCTTCAGGTAAGATATTACAATCCCGTTATCAACTTCAAGGACTTATAGAGTCGACTGTAACATTTAATCTGTATGTAGCCAGAGATTTACATTTTTCTGATAAGTCATGGTTTATTAGAGAAATACAATCTTTTTCAGATGATCCTCTCACATCTGCTATTCTGTCAAAACATTTTCAGGAGAAATCGCAATATTTTTCAAGGCTTGAACATCCGGGACTGGCTAAAATAATAGATTATTTTACAGAAGATAACAGGAATTATTTTGTTATGGAATATACTGCCGGCCAGACTCTGAATCAGTATTTTAAAAATTCAAGCAGGTTCACTGAATTTCAGACACTCTCAATAGGAACACAACTGGCAGAAGTTATAGAATATTTGCATAATCTCAGGCCAGGCCCCATATTATTATTAAATTTAAATCCATCGCATATTTATATTCACTCATCAGGTATTTTACTTATTGAATACGGCTTCTCTACAGTACTCGCCCGGGCAGGGAAAATACAATATTTGCTGGACGATGGAGAAGGATACTGTGCACCTGAATTAATGCAGGCAAAGGTAGATAATCGCACTGATGTGTATTCCCTTGGCGTAATATTATATCAATTTTTAACAGGAACAAATCCTAAAGAAGCAGTAAACTTTTCCTCCATAAGAATTAAAAATCCTGATGTATCAACCCAGTTAGATAATTTAATTAAAAAAGCTATTAAAGATAAACCGGCAGAAAGATACCCTTCAGTGACACACTTAAAAAAAGAAATACTTCGTATACCAAAGAAGAAAGTGGGAGCACAAAAAATTAAACAGGGTAAAGAACAACCGGTTGCAGAGGATGCAGTTGATTACACCATAGGGAGTAAACTGGACGCTCTGAGAAAAAGCCAGAAAGATGATGTTTTTAAAGATGATTTATACGATGACACAGGAGAACCTTCAAGCAAGCTGGATGCTCTGAGAAAAAGTCAGAAAGATAATGTTTTTAAAGACGATTTATACGATAATAGTAGCAGTATTTCTAAACATATCGATAAAGTCAAATCGCAAATGAAAACAATAGTAAGAGAGAAGAGCAATAAAGTAACTCTATTGGAAAAAATACGCTCTATATATTTGTCCAGAGTAGTTATATTCATTCTTGTCTGTCTTGCTATTATTATATTATCCATATCCGGCCTACTGGCTATCAGATTCTTTAAATTGTTTTCATCTGTCCCAGGAGGCAATCAAAATCCTGGTGGAGGAAATTCTTATAAATTAAAAGGTATAGAAAATTATAATAATAAAAATTATGTAGACGCTATAGAAAATCTTACAAAGGCTCTCAGTGCAATGCCGGAAGACGGCCTTGTTTCCATATTACTTCAGAACTCTTATCTTTATATTAACGGAAAGCCTTTTTATACTATAGCTGTTCTGGCCCCTCTATCGGGATACAGTCAGAAAAAAGGAGAAGAACTCCTCAGGGGAGTAGCTCTTGCCCAGATAAAAATAAATGAAAGAGAATATCTTCGCGGCAAAGGAGTTATGATAAAAGTGGAAGATGACATGTCTACCATATCGGGAGCTATTAAGGCAGGAACTGCGATATGTAAAGATAGCAATAATATATCTGCCGTGATAGGCCCTTTAAACAGTGATCAGGTAAAATCAATATCCCCTGTCTTTAACGAGCATAAATTAATATGTATTGCTCCTACTGCAAGTTGTCCCGGTGTTGATGACCTCGGACCATATATATTTCGATTAAGTGGAACTTCTGAACTGGAGGCTGGAGCCATCGGAAAATTCTGCATAGAACAGGCAGGTTTTTCAAGAATAGCAATTATGTATGATGAGACACAGTCGTACAGTGCCGGTCTTGCCAGGGAATTTAAAGATAAAGCCATTCAACTCGGTGCAGCAGTAACAATAGATAAAGTATTCACTTCAGATAAGACAGACTTCAAGAAAGAAGTTTCGGAAGTAATTAAATCTTATCCGGACGTATTGTTTTTTTCCGGTTATCACAAAGAAGCGGCCAGATGTTCCCTGACACTCAGAGAACTCGGTTCCAATATTCAATTAGTAGGAGGAGATACTCTTTATACTCAGGAACTCATAGATATAGGAGGTAAATCTGTTGAAGGAATTTTATTTGCCAGTTATTTCCACCCTGATTATAATAATATAACCCGCGAGTTTTCAAAAGAATTTTCTGACAGTTTCAGAGTAACTCCTTCTGCAAGAACGGCTCTATCATATGATTCTCTTATGATTTTAACCGGAGCGATTAATATGTCAGGGAGCAAATCAATAAGAGATTATTTACTTTCTCTTAACAGTAAGGAGAAAGCTTACGAAGGAATTACCGGTAAAACATTTTTTGACTCACATGGCAATTGCTGTAGAGATTTATTTTTAATTACAGTTAAAAATGGCAAGTTTATTCTCGTCAGTAAATTAACTTTTTAGGTTTATCTTTTATTTCAAGCATATCGCAACTCTATAAGATGGTGAGTAAAAATGGATCGATTAAAACCAGATACACTAGTTAGAGGTAAATATAAAATTATAGAGGTTTTAAAGAGTGGAACATATTCCACTACCTGTATTGCATCAGATAAAAAAGGAAATACCTGCATTCTTAAAGAATTTTTAAGTTCTTCTTCTGATAAATATGAAAATGAAGAAAGAAGCAAACAATTCAGCTCTTACATACTATCAATAAAACAAGTAGAACATCCTTTTTTAGCGAGATTACTGGATGCTTTTCAGGATAATAACAAATATTATATTGTAATGGAATATATAGAGGGATCATCACTGGACCATTTTATTAAAGAAGAGAGATTACCCTTAAATGAAATAGAAGTTCTGAATATCGGAAAAAAAATAACTGAATTGATTTCCTATCTGCACAGTCATGCATCAAAGAACTTTATTATGATTTCTATTTCGCCTTCCCATATCATTATGGATAAAAGAAATAATCCCAGATTTATTAATTTTAGATTTGATAAAATTTTATTTGATTGTAATACACAAGAATTCAATGGTTACATATCTCCCGAAGAATACAGCGGAATATCAGAACATACTCTGTCCTCTGATATTTATTCCATGGGGGTAATATTACATCAATTTTTAACAGGCAGAGACCCGGCAATAAGTCCTTTTAAATTTGGCTCTGTTCAGAAAATTAATCCTTCTGTTACAGCTAAAACTTCTTCTTTTATATCTAAAGCTACTGAATATAATCCTTCTGTTAGATATAGAAATGTAACAGACCTTGAAGAAGCCATGAATATGTGCCTGAAAGAAGCTGAAGAATATGCCAAAAGTGCTCCTTCGCTTTCTTTATTAATAAAAAAACAGAATAATTCAACCATATACAGTAAGATAATATTAATAATAGGAGCTATTATCTGTTTATTTGTAGCTATCTATTTTGTTTCCTTTATTACAGATTTCTTTGTGAAAAATAAAAAAAACGACAATAGGTATGATTTGAAAACAGAAGGGATCAACAGTTATAACAACGGAAAATATGATAGTGCCATTAATTATCTTGGTGAATATCTATCTATAAAACCTTATGATGGCGAAGCGATGATTTATAAAGAAAACAGTTATGTAAATATTAAAAACAATCAGGTTGTAGATATAGCTGTAACCGGCTCTCTAAGCGGAGTTTACGCCAATTGTGGTAAGTCGATGTTACAGGGAGTAGCACTGGCTCAAAAATTAATAAATTCTGAGCAAAAAATACCGGGCTATTCTATGCGTATTATTTTACGAGACGATAAAAGTGAAAGTTCCAGAGCAAATGATATAGCAAATGAGATTGCAAATATGAATTCAATTATTGGTGTCATAAGTTCTATGCAGGATAACAGTACAGCCGGCCCTGTTTATAGTGATGTGGGAATACCACAGATAATACCTTTTTCTTTGAAAAATAATTATACATGCGGCGGATACTGCATATCAAATTCAGAACCATTACAGGCAAAAATGCTTGCAAAATATTCAATAACTGAAATAGGCTGTAAGAGAATAGTTTTAATTTATGACGGTACTGACAGTGAGTTTATCAATTTATACAGAAGTGAAACTATTGCTCTTGGAGGAGAGATAATAAAAATTATTTCTTTTAATCATGAAAATACTGATATTGCTTTAGAAATAAGTAATTTAAAG
>JAKPQU010000558.1 GCA_029555925.1 Bacillota bacterium | reverse complement strand
AGTTTTTTCTATAGTATTAAAAATTAAATAAGGGCTAATTTATTGTCTGTAAAACAAATTAAATAAGGCAAATTATTTTTCTTCGTAAGAGCCTGTCAGTCAGAAGCTGATAAATGGTTACTAATTTACCTGGAGTGGTACTTAGTGGAGGGAGCAGTCACAATCAATATAGTCTGTACAATAAAAAAATAGCCGCCAGGCTATTTTTTTATTGTACAGATCTGCGCCGGATTTCTATTTTATAATTTTTTCCAGCTTTTCCCTTAGAGATGCCTGCTCTTCTGTCAGATTTTCTTTTTCTTTCAGCTCCTTATATTTATTATTTAATATTTCCTCCAGGGACCTGGATTTTTCTTTAGAGTAATATTCTTTACCTTCTTCTATCTTACCGATTTTCAGACAGAGAATAATCATTTTTGCATACATATCAATATTCAGTTCATTAAAAGATTTTCTCTGACTTTTTTTCTTTATCTTATCTTTCATTTCTTCAAAGATTTTTATGGAAGATTTATAATGATTGTAAGCTTTATTTAAATCTTTCAGGTTATCTTCATAGAGAAGGCCGAGATTGTAATTCCAGATTTTTTCCTTACTTACATCTTTTATTTCTCTGCTCATTTCTATTGCCTGTTTATAATATTCTATTGCTTCATCTATTTCGCCGAGTTTATAATAGGTATTACCCAGATTCCCTAGGGTTGAACTGGCCTGTCTTCTATCTTTTATTTCTTTACTTATATTGAGTGAGTCAAGATAATAATCTATAGCTTCTTCAAGATCGCCTGACTCACTGTAAGCATTGGCAATATTTCCCAGTCTGTTTCCTTCCCCTCTCTTATCTTTTATTTCTTTGCTAATTTCAAGAGCCTGATTATAGTATTCAATGGCTTCTTCCATATCACCCATTTTATAATAGGCATTCCCGAGATTTCCAAGGGCCGTGCCTGCCTGTCTTATATCTTTTACTTCCTTACTTATATCAAGAGCGGCAAGATAGCAATCAATGGCTTCTTCCAGTTCTCCGAATTCTATATAGGCATTTCCCAGATTGCCCATTCTGTTTCCTTCTCCGCTTCTGTCTCCTATTTCTCTACTTATGGCAAGTGCTTCGTTATAGTAAGATATTGCTGTTTCCATATCTCCGAGTCTGTAATAAGCGTTGCCAAGATTTCCGACAGAAGCACCTATCTGTTTTCTGTCTCCTATCTGTTTACAGTAATCAAGACTTTTATTATAATAATTTATGGCTTCACCTATTTCACCGAGCCTGTAATAGGCATTGCCTATATTCCCGAGAGCAATTCCTTTTGATTGCTTGTCATCAAGTTTTTCCAGCAGAGAAAGAGTTTCTTGTGATTGCTTTATGGCATCTTCATACATACCCATAATATTTTTTGTCGTACCGAGAGTAAGACCGCATTCTGCTATTAATTGTTCATCTCCCAGTTTATTTGCCAGATCATACAATAATGTCGCAAGTATATGAGATTTTGGAGGTACCTGTATTTTAAGCCTATTACAGAGGCTATTGATCTGACTTATTATATCTGTTTCGGCCAGATCCAGGATTTCCTGTGTAATGATTTTCTTTCTGGCTTTCGGAAGAGAAAGTTTTTCTTCCATTACACAATCAACTATTTTCATAAGAGCATCTACAAGCTCACCTTTCTCTATTGCATCGTCGATTTCCAGTAAACTTTCTTCTTCCTCTTCTTCCTGTGCTTCCTCTTCTTCCTGTGCTTCCTCTTCTTCCTCTTCTTCCTCTTCTTCCTCTTCTTCCTCTTCTTCCTCTTCCACCTCTTCGTTAGCAGGACTTTCTTCTTTGCTGATGTTCTGTCTTATCTGAAGATTATCCATAACCCTGTTGAGATAGGATAGAGAACCTGCCAGTTTTTGATTCCCCTGTTCTGCCGCATCTTTAATTTGATTGTCCAGTATGGCAAAGAAGTTCTCGTCAAAACTGCTCCTGTTATTTTGTATTGCAGTAATCAAAGCACCTATACCTTTACATTTTTGAAGTTCCTGTATTAAATCAACATATTCCCTGTCTTTTTTACTCGACATATATATTCTCCTTTATCACCTTATACCATATTAAAATTACATTACTTTTATTCGTGCAACATTAATAACAATCCTGCTAGATTTATAAATTATGATATGTTGTTTTCTAAAAACTCTTGTCAAACTTCAGGAGTTATGTTATAGTATATTCGTATTATTAATTCTTTAACTCTATAAAAGAGTGGGAAGGCCCACTCTTTCATAGTTTTTGTCATAATAGTAATAAATTGTGATTTTAGACTTTATTGAATTTACCGGGAAATTATCCGGAGGGACTGAGCAGTGAAAGGGAAAGAAATTTGTACTGAACTGGAAAATTTATTATCTCCTGTTATTTCGTCTATTGGATATGAACTGGTCTATGTTTATTATTTGAAAGAGAATAAAAACTGGATAGTACGTGTTGCGATAGATAAAGAAGGTGGAGTGTCCCTGAATGATTGTGAACATGTCAGTAAAGTCATAGACGGTAAACTGGATGAAATAGATTTAATAAAAACTTCTTATTTACTGGAAGTTTGTTCTCCCGGGTTAGATAGACCTCTTATAAAGGAGAAAGATTTTGTCAGGTTTCAGGGTAAAAAGATTAAGGTTAAAACCAGAGAACCCATGGAAAATAGAAAGAATTTTGCAGGAGTATTAAAAGAGTTCACAGATGGTACAGTGACCTTGATTGATGGGGAAGCGATATTTCTCATACCACTGGAAAACATACAGAAGGCCAATCTGATTACGGAAATCAATTTTTGAAACAGTCAGCAGCCGGAAGTCAGGCTGAATGACTGCTGCACTCTTATTATACAGAGAGGAGGATCCCTGGGAATTTGAAAACCAGGAGGTAAAGTTTGAGCAACGAATTAATTAAAGCCTTAGAACAAATAGAAAAAGAGAAGGGTATTTCAAAACTGGTCCTTTTAGAAGCAATTAAAGATGCTTTAAGTTCTGCCTTGAAGAGGAATTTTGGAAACAGTCAAAATTTTACCATAGAAATTGATCAACATACTGGGCAGGTAAGAGTTCTGGCAAGAAAAAAAGTTGTAACCAGATTAACAGACCCTCAGTCTGAAATAATTCACAGAACTGCCCTGGAAACCAGCCCTGATTGTCAGCCAGGTGATATGATAGAAGTTGAGGTTACCCCGTCAAATGTAGGAAGAATAGCTGCTCAGACTGCAAAACAGGTTATTGTCCAGCGCATAAGAGAAGCAGAGAGAGATCTTTTATTCAAAGAATTTGCCGAAAGAAAAGGTGATATCGTGACAGGCGTAATTCAGAGAATAGAACAGAACAAGGTTTATATAGATCTTGCCAAAATCGAAGGGGTAATTCCTCAGTCAGAACAGGTGACAATAGAAAAATATCGACCAGGAGACAGAATAAAAGTTTATATCCTGGATGTTAAAGTTACCAGCAAAGGCCCCCAGGTTATATTATCCCGTACACATCCTGGTTTTTTAAATCGCTTATTCGAAATGGAAGTTCCTGAAATATATGAACATATAGTTGAAATAAAGAGCACAGCCAGAGAGCCGGGATATCGTTCCAAAATAGCCGTTCACTCGAGTAACAGTGATGTTGATGCAGTAGGTTCCTGTGTCGGCAGCAGAGGCTCAAGGGTTCTCTCTGTTGTTCAGGAATTGAAAGGTGAAAAAATAGATATAGTTTTATGGGATAAAGATCCTGTTGTTTTTATAGCCAATGCTTTGAACCCTGCCAAGGTATTATCTGTTGAACTCAGGGAAGAAGATAATTTTGCTCTTGTTGTAGTTCCGGATAATCAACTGTCTCTTGCTATTGGTAAAGAAGGGCAGAATGCAAGACTGGCCGCAAAACTTACAGGATGGAAAATAGATATAAAAAATAAAAGTGCCTACGAGGAAGAACAGGCTAAAAATAAGGTAATAGACGAATTGATTGGCAGTCTTGTAGAGGGATTTAAACCTGTTACAGTAATGGCTGTCGAAGTAATGGAGAAAGAAAAAACCTTTCTTTTTACAATTACCTTTGAACATTACCTTGATGCCCTGGAAAGAAAAAAATTGCTTTTACTGACTCCTCCTTATGAAGACTGGTTTATCAAGGTGAAACCTCCTCTTGAAGGTGAATTCCCTATGGAGGAAGTTGCTGAACTTCTGATGAAACTTCTTGCACCTGTCCCTATGATATCACTGGAGTTAAATAAAAAAGATAAGAAGCTCCTGGTGGGAATATCTTCCGAAGATAGTGATGGAATTTTAAAGAGACAGGAAGAAGAAGAGTTTCTGGCCAGGCTGGGCGAATGGAAAATTATTATAGAGCCTGTAAAAAAGGAAGAATATGAACAGGAACATGATGATGTAATAGAAACTCTGGTTAATATTATATCTCCTGTACCTGTAGTTTCCTTGGAAGTAGATGAAGAAAATAATTCTGTTAAAATTTTAGTTGCAGAAAATGATTTGGAAAGTGCTGAGGAAAAGATGAATAAAACTAAATTGCCTGATTTTATGAGTAACTGGCAGATAAATATAGAGCCTTACAGTGTGCTGAATGGTGGAGGTGAGTAGTTTGGCTGAAAAAACTAGAGTATATCAATTAGCAAAGGATCTTGGTATCACAAGTAAGGAGTTAATAGGAATTTTGCAGGAATTAAATGTTGATGTTAAAAGCCATATGAGTACTCTCGAGTTTGGAGTATCTGATCAGGTACTGGATTATCTTACCAGAACAGATAAAGTTTCAGAAGTGAACCATTTTCAATCAGAAATAAAAGAAGCTGAAGAAGATGAGGGACAATACCAGGAACTTCTGCCAAAGAAAGAGAGAAAAGATAGAGTAGATGAGATTGAAGAACTGGAAGAAGAAGAATTCCAGGGGGGGAAGATAAAAGTCAGAGATGACAAAAAGAAAAAGAAAAAGAAATGGGAAGGTGACGTCTTAGATACAATATTGACTGTAGAAAAAACGAAACCTGCCAAAATTAAAAAGAAAAAGAGACAGGATAAACAGGAAGAAGGACAATTAACAGAAGAAAAACCTGAATTGACCAGAACTGTTTATATAGTAGATCCTGTATCTGTTAAAGAACTGGCTACCAGGATGGAATTACCTCCAAATGAATTAATTAAAGAGTTTATTAAAATGAAATTAATGGTCAGCTTAAATCAGCTGGTCAGTGCTGAAAATGCAGCAAAAGTAGCCGAACGTTTTGGCATTGCCATTGAAGTAGTAGATGCTTATACTGAAGAGATTTTAGAAGAGAAAAAAGAAGAGGTAGAGAACCTGGTTCCCCGTCCTCCTGTAGTTACAGTTATGGGACATGTTGATCATGGCAAAACATCTTTACTGGATTCCATAAGAGCAACTCATGTTACAGATACGGAAGCAGGAGGTATAACACAGTCCATAGGAGCCTATCAGGTAGAAGTTAACGGGCATCCTATAACTTTTATTGATACTCCGGGCCATGAAGCATTTACTCAGATGAGAGCCAGAGGTGCCAATATTACTGATATTGTTGTTCTGGTTGTCGCGGCTGATGACGGCGTTATGCCTCAAACAATTGAAGCTGTAAGCCATGCAAGAGCAGCTAAAACGTCAGGTACTATTCCTATTCTTGTAGCTATTAATAAAATAGACAAACCTCAGAGTAATCCGGACAGGGTCAAACAGCAACTGGCTGAACTTGGACTTGTTCCTGAACAATGGGGCGGAGATACTATTACAGTTCCTGTTTCAGCAAGAACCAAAGAAGGTATCAATGAGTTACTCGATATGATTTTACTTCAATCTGAAATGCTGGAGTTAAAGGCAAATCCTGACAAGAAAGCCAGAGGAACAATTCTGGAAGCCAAACTGGATAAGCAGAGAGGCCCTGTTGCCACAGTAATTGTTCAGCAGGGTACCCTGAGAGAAGGAGATGCTGTCATAGCAGGTCTTGTTTATGGAAAAATAAGAGCAATGACCAATTATAAAGGTGAGCGATTAAAAGAAGCTTATCCTGCTATGCCTGTTGAAATTACCGGGCTTTCCGATGTACCTCAGGCCGGAGATGACCTCTTTGTCTGTGAGAATGACAGAAAAGCAAAACAGTTAGCTACAGGAAGGGCAGAGAAGGTCAGAGAAGAAAAAATGAAATCTGTTAAAAGGGTTACCCTTACAGATCTCTTTAAACAGCTTCAGGATGGCCAGATAAAGGAACTTAATATCATAATCAAAGCCGATACACAGGGCTCCGTTGAAGCTATGACCCAGGCTCTTAATAAATTGAGTACTGATGAAGTAAGAGTAAATGTTATACTCGGAGGGGTAGGTGCTATTAACGAGCGCGACATTATGCTGGCATCCGCTTCCAATGCAATAATTATAGGATTTAATGTACGATCTGATTCCAACATAGTTAAACTTGCTGAAAATGAAAAGATAGATGTGAGATTTTATAGAATAATCTATCAGGCCATTGATGATATCAAGGCTGCTATGGCAGGTTTACTCGAACCTATTTACAGAGAGGTAGCTCTTGGAAAGGCCGAAATAAGAGCAACCTTTAATGTCTCTAAAGTCGGCGTAATAGGAGGAGCCTATGTACTGGAAGGTAAAATTACCAGAAGTGCCGATGTAAGAGTTCTCCGTGATAATGTAGTAATATGTGAAGGTAAAATATCTTCTCTGAAACGTTTTAAAGATGATGCCAGAGAAGTTCTTGCAGGTTATGAATGCGGAATAGGAGTGGAGAAATTCAACGGATTATGTCCCAAGGATATTATTGAAGCCTATGAATTACAGCCTGTAATGAGAGAACTGTGAGGAACTATGAGAAGCTACAGTAGAACTGAACGTCTTAATAGACTTATAAAAGAAGAGATTGGTGTTATAATACAACATCTCAAGGATCCCAGAATAGGTTTTTTAACTGTTCTTGATGTAGAATTATCCAAAGATCTCAGTATTGCCAGGATTTATGTCAGTGTTTATGGAGATGGCGATACAAAAAATAAGGCTATGGAAGCTCTTGAAAGTGCTGCAGGATTTATCAGAGGTGAACTGGCAGGAAGGGTAAGGATTAAATCCATACCGGAATTAAGGTTCATTTATGATAAATCGGAAGAAATAAGAGAGCGTATTTCTTCTCTTCTTAAGGAAGTGAAATAATTTTTTATAAGAATATTTCATGGCAGGTAGTTGGTTCTTATGGTAGATAAACATTTTATTATTGAGCCGGTAAGACAGAGGTTTCTTGAACAGCGTCTCAGATCTGTTTTTGAGAGTTTTGGTTTTCGGGAGATTTCCACTCCTACAATAGAACTCGGAGGCAGGCTGGATGATGTTTTTTATTCAAATACTGTTTTCCCCGGTTCAGGCCTTATTTATCAGTGTGCAGAATATCCCGGTAATTATACTTTTTTACGTCCTGACCTTACAGTTTCTATAGCCAGAATCGTAGCAACTCATTTTCGCAGTCTCGAAAAACCAATCAGACTTTATTATATTTCTAATTCTTTTCTCTGTGATAAACTTCAGGGAGAAAAGGAAACCTATCACGGAGGCGCGGAAATAATAGGCACAGATAGCCAGGAAGCTGATATTGAGTTACTTATTATGTCTGTAGAAGCACTTCAGAAAATAGGCCTTACTGAATTTCAGATGGATATCGGTCATGGTGCTTTCTGGGATATAGTATTTAAAGAAGCACGTTTTTCCGATGAAAAAACTGCAAGACTAAAAAAACTACTGCGTAACAAACGTTTTAATTCCTTCATTAAAGAAGGGGACAGCAAAGACCTGCCGGAAGGTCTGAGGGAAATTATAAATAACGTTCCTTTCCTGAGAGGCAAATTTGAATTCTTAAATTCTCTTACAGAGCAATATGAACCCGTGACGTTATTACTCAACCATATTACCGATACATGCAGGGTTCTGGACAGTTACGGCCTCGGTGATTATTATACTGTTGATTTTTCTGTAACAGGTGATCTGCCGTATTATTCCGGATATACCTTCGAGTTTTATACAAAAGATATAAATTTATTACTCGGAAGCGGCGGGAGATATGATAAATTGCTCGGCCAGTTCGGTTATTCCTGTCCTGCTACAGGTTTTTCAATTAATATAGGAAATGCCATTAAAGCACTTGAAAAACATCAGTCTCTTGCCATGGCCGGCGGAAGGCCCGATTTTTTTATAACAAGAGATGGCAGTTCTGTAATGACACTGTTCAGGATTGCAAGAGACTTACGGAGAAAAGGTTTTCTCGTTGAAGTTGAGATAACAGGGAGATCTCTGGAAGAATCCCTTAATTATGCAAGAAACAGAGAAATAAAGAGTGTTATAATTCTGGGAAGTACCACTCTTCAGGAAAAGCAGATCCTGTTGAAAAATGTGGAAACAGGTGACGAAACAATAATAGATTTCAATGAGTTTTTACTTTGAAGTTTAGCCGGTCAGTTAACCTTTACATAAAACTGACTTATCTTACCACGCGTCACGCGTCACGATTGGAGCATATATGAAACCTCTGTCCATTGCTTTACCTGCAGGAAAACTGCTTGGCCCTGCTATCGATTTTCTTGCTAAATCCGGCATAGTCTGCGATACTCTTTCAATAGACGAAAGGTATAAAATTTATTTTGATAATAAACATAAATATAAACTGATTTTAGTAGATCCTTTTGATATACCTGTATATGTAGAACTGGGTTCCGCTGATCTGGGTATAGTTACGCGGGACATATTACTTGAAAGAGATAGAACAGTCCTTGAATTGCTGGAACTGAATTACAGTCATGGTAAATTAATTCTTGCCACTCTTGAGAGTAATAAGGTCAGAACTGTTGCCGATATATATACCAGTTCATCTGTTGCTACGAATTATCCATTTATAGCTCACAATTATTTCAGAAGCCTCGGTATACCGGTTGAGATTATCAAAGTTTCTCCGCCTGTGGAACTGGCTCTCGAATGTAATCTTTCTGATTTGATACTTACATATTCACCGCCAGAGTATTTATGTGAAGATATAATAGAAATAGCTGAAATAGCCAGAGTGTCAAATCTTATGATAGCAAACAGAATAAGTTTTAAGAATTCTTTCAATCAGATATACTATTTAGTTCAGCAGATGAAAGAATTTATAAAAAGTCCCGTAGCAGATGCACTGACTTCTCCATAAGAGGAAACTTTATGACCGCCGAAGAAAAGCTCTGTTCAAAACTTACGAGTCTTAAAAAACGGTGGAAATTATTTCTCTCTTTAAACCGGTCAATAACAGGTTTTTTTCTCGGTCTCTGTATATCTTTCTTTCTTCTTATTACAGAAAAATTCTTCTCAATTCCTTTTTCTTTCCCTTTATTATATAGTATTCCTCCGGTTATATCCATAGTTTTTTTCCTCCTGGAAGTCTGTAAAAAATTTCCTCTCAGGGATGTAGCTTTTTCAATTGATGAAAAGACACTTCTGAAGGAAAGACTCGGAACTGCCATAGAAATGATTGAAAAGAAAATCAGTTCTCCTATGGTTACTGCTCTTATAGACGATGCGGCAAAATTTTCTGCTCTTATTGAACCGGCAAAGATAATTTCTTTTGAATTTCCTCTGAGAAACGTTATGATTATGTGTTCTGTATTACTATTATTTACAGGTTTATATTTTATTCCATGTAAATCTTCTTCTCATACAGACGGAGAGAATGTTAAGAATTTAATTAAAGAAAAAGGTAAAGAACTGGAGCAGTTCAGTGAAGGCATAAAAAAATCCCGTGATAAAACCGGATTAAATAAAGAATTATCTGAAGATATTAAAGAACTTTCAAAGAAAATGCAGGGTGAAGCTATCACTAAAAAACAGGCACTTATGGATATTTCATCACTGGAACAAAAATGGAAAGAAAGACAGAATAAAGATATGTTAAATGGCGTTCTGAAAAAATGCCTTACACCTGATACGGACATTGCCGGTGAAGAAACTTCTGAAGATATGCTTAAATCTATGGCACGTAAAGCAGCAGCAGGGGATTTGTCCGATAAAGAAAAATCGGAAATGGCAAAAAAATTAGATGACCTATTGAAAAATATGGAGAATAATTCTCTCAGGAATGAACTGCAACATCTTTCTAAAGCACTGAAAAGCGGAAATAATAAAGAAATAAGTCAGGCTATGGAGAAAATAGCTCAGAAAAGTCTGGAGAATAAACATAACAGGAAAGACATGATTGACAAGGTATGTTCAAGACTTCAGAATTGTCAGAAAGATATAGCCAGAGAGGCCGGCCAGAAAGATACTGATATGGCCGGTAAAGGAGAATTTAAGGAGAGTACTTTTAAAGATGGTTTTTCCAAAAACCCCACTGAAATACCTGTAAAGAAGGTCGCTGCCGATGGTAAAGGGCAGAGTGATTTTGGTAAGGGAAGTACAAATGAAGAGAAAAAAGGTGAGCCTGTATCAAAGAAACCTTTTTATGACAGGAAATCTGATAGCACGTCCGATAAGACAGAAATCTTTATTAAACATTATACGGAAGAAAGGATCAAGACAGAACAGAAGGAAACACTTGTTTCCGGAAAAACAGGTGATGGTAAAACAGCAGGCAGTGATCCTGTAAGAGGTGCTCCTTCAGGAGAAGGCGGGTCTTATAAGCCCTATAAGAAAGTTCTGGCTGAGTATAAAGAGGAAGCAGAGAAGAGTCTTAATAAAGAAAAGATACCCAGAGGATATAAAGCTGTTGTAAGACAGTATTTTGATACTATCAGTGAATAGTGAAGAGTGAGACGTGAGACGTGAGACGTGAAGAGTAGGGGCGACCACAGGGGGTCGCCCGGTACCGGTAAATCACGCATCACGCATCACGCATCACGACCCACCCGTCACGCGTCACGCGTTACGCGTCACGATTATAAGCCGGGAGTTGAATTATAACATACATGGACGAACATATAGAAGCTAAAATAAATCATTTCAGAGAGTCTGTTCGGAAATTACAGCATGAGATAGGGAAATTAATCGTAGGTAATTCGGATATAATAGAAGGGGTAATATTCTGTTTGCTTGCCAGAGGACATGCATTGCTCGAAGGTGTTCCCGGTCTCGGAAAGACC
>JAKPQU010000512.1 GCA_029555925.1 Bacillota bacterium | reverse complement strand
CAATAAAATATACCTGTGCTGCCGTGATATTTTTTTCTCCGGAACACCAGGCAGGCAGACTACTATGTCTAAAGCTAAAAAGTATTAGTGGTTGTAAAAAAATACCCATGTCATATTTACAATCATGACACGTGACGCGTGATGCATGATGCGAGGATACTAATCGTTCTAATTAATTTGCCAGAGTTATTTTTCTTACAATCCTGAGTTCGGTAAAATCACTCAAAACCATTTACAGTAACGGTGCTTGAGTAATTCACATCAAAATATCCGGAATATCTGGTTTTGCCCGGTTTACTATCAAAAGATAATGCTCTGTAATTACTTCCTCTGTTGACATAATAAAAAGAGGCCAGTCCATCTTTATCTGACTTTGTAAATCCAGTCATATTCTCTCCACTATACAATAATACAGTGTTGTTTACCACAGGTTCTCCTGAAACAGTCTTTAAATAAACCTTTACTCTCCCGTATTTATTTTCTCTGAGGGGGCCCAGAGCATCTTTCACGTTAATATTACCCCATCCCGTAACTCTGTCCCATCCCGGTTCTCCTGTATCTTCTGCAGTAAGTTCTATCTGACTTCTTATCTCTTCAGGGGTAATACCTTTATGAAAGGATGCAAGAAGAGCGCATACGCCTGTAACAAAGGGGGCGGACATAGATGTGCCGCTCATAGACACATAATGACCGTCTTTAGCCGTAGAATAAATATCCACTCCGGGAGCGGATATAGAAATATGATTTCCCCCGGTAGAAAAAGAGGCTCCCTGTTTTCTGCCGTCTACGGCACCTACTGCAATGATTCCCTGGCATGCTGCCGGATATCTGACCATAGCTCTGTGTGTATTACCCATGGATGAAACAAGAACAACATTTCTCTCCATGGCATAATTTATGGCATCTGTCAGTGACAGAGAGTAGCCATTTTTATCGCTGAAACTCATATTTATGACACGGGCGCCATGTTCTGTTGCCCATACAATAGCCCTCAATATCACATCATTCGGTATATCTTCATTTCCCTCTGCCATTACTACAGGCATAATTCTGCATTTCCAGGCAACACCTGCTATACCTGTTCCGTTATTACCGGTAGCAGCGGCAATTCCCGCCACATGAGTTCCATGACCCATAACATCGGAATTTATTCTTCCGTCAAATTCTTCTCCTGTAACTGCATTAAAACCTGTAACCATTTTACCGGTAAATTCACAGTGTGTGCCGTTAACTCCCGTATCCAGAATGGCAATGGTGATATCTTCCGACCCGGTTGTAATATCCCATGCTTCCTGTGCAGAACATATCTGAGGAGCATATTGATAATTATAGTAAAAATCATCGGGAACCATGTCCGGCGTGTAAGTATAAACAGGTTCTGCATAAATAACATCCTTATCTATAGTTCTGACAGTATTTACTATTGATGAACCGGCAGGCAATTTAATCTTTCCGTATTTTTTATCTCCAATAGAAAAAGTGTTTATTACAGTACCTCCTGTTTTTTCAGATATGTCGTAGATGCTGTCTCTGTAATGGACAATAATCATATTATCTTCATGGGGAGGAAGCTTATCATCACTTTCCGGCAACGACAGAGGGTCTGAAAAATTCCCGATGTTTTCCGTCTGAGTATTAATTACCTGTGTTACCTGATTTCCTCCGCAGCCTGAAATGATAAAAGATAGAAATAATATAGAGAAAATAATTTTTTTCATAAATCCTCCTGAAAAATCGTGACGCGTAACGCGTGACGCGAGGTTTGCTTAACCTGTAGAACACCTTATTCAGATACAGTTGTAAATATAAAAGAACCGTTGTTTGACGTAAAATAAACTTCATAAGTATTCAAATCTATATAAGGATAAGACGGATAGGAATAGGCCCGATAGGTACGGGTTGTTTCGTCATATGAACCGGCTGCATAAGTATTGAAAACATCCCATTCATATACTGCGTTTTTCTTCAGTTCCACAGACAGATTGACAGAACTTTCATTTATATCGTCACTGCTCACATGTTCGATAACAACAGGATCGGATTTCTCTCTGTTAACATCCCATATATATATGTCATATACTCTTTTATTACCTGTCCTGTTATTTACGGACCATTTCAGCACAGGTTTCGTAGAAACACCTGTTCTGTTATCCGAAGGTTCTGTAAGATTTACACGGAATAGATCCAGAACCGTTACCTCATGAGATATATCACTTAAAGGACTCTCGCCTGCAGCATTACAGGCAGACATTTTGTAATAAAGTTTCTGCCCCGGATATATAACAGAAGGGTCTCCGTCTGTAAAAACAGGTGATGATGATGTGGCAACCCATGTAAAAGGGCCATCTTTAGAAATAGAACGGTATAATTTATAAGATGTGGCATCACTCTGTTCATAGGTGCAGTTTATTGATACATAACATGTGGCATCGGCAGGAAGGCCACTGAGATTTAAAAGGTTATCGTTTATTTTTACAATAAACGGGTCGAGATCACGAGAAATTAATCTCTTCTTTTTTAAATTTTCTACTCTGCGGTAATATTCTCCACAGGATTCTCCGAAGGTATAGGCTGTTACCCTGATAAACTTCGGCGGGTACACAGGAGGAGTTGCATGGGAAGAAAATCCGTTTTTTATATGTATCGTAAGCTCTGATCTGTTATTATTTGTATCATAAACTACAATATAAAGATAATTATTTCCCGAAGGAAGTTTTTCAGGCTCCAGTTCAAAAGATAGAACAGACGAATTATCTTTGCTTACTGCCGAAGGATAACCGTATTTATATCCTGTTTTAACATAAATGCCTTTTATATTCCCTGCACCTGCAGCAGAAACGGCAATAGTTTTTTTATCTGTGATGATATCTCCATCTGATATACCGCTCACAGTTATATAAGGAGCAGATACAGGCCACAGAGGATTAAAATAAGGCATCTGTATAAGTTCAAGGGACGTGCCTCCATTTACAGACTGAGCCATGGAAGCACTGTAGCCTTTTTTTGAAAGTAAAAGTGTATAAAGTCCCGGTTCTATATTATTAAAGGAAAAATAACCATTCTCATCTGTCATGGTTGAAACTCCTGTTTCAAGCAATGTAACAGTAGAATTTATGACAGGGGATCCTTTGGAGTATTCGACTACAGTGCCTTTTATTGACGGGCCTGATCTAATAACAGTTCTGTCATCGCCGCATCCGACATTTAACATAGAAATAATCAGAAATAAATAAAAATATTCTTTTATCAATATTCATCATCCTCTTTTGAAGTTTCAGTTTATCTGACCGGTCTATAAGTTTCCCACAGAACCCATTCTTTTTCATTTCTATAATAAGCCACAGTAAGCTCCATAGTAATAAAATTATACCATAACAAAGGAATATTTCACATAAAGAAGAAACTTATTTTCAACAGAGGTGTTTATTTTTTATAAAGAAAAGAGGTATAAAAAATGGTGAATCCTCTTGAGGAACATATATATCTGAAGAGGAGAAAAAAAGAAACCATTCCCATAAGAAGTGATTATTTCCGTGATCAGACCGCAATTATTCATTCCATGCCTTTCAGAAGGCTGAAAAACAAGACACAGGTCTTTTTTGCTCCCCAGAATGATCATGTATGTACGAGAATTGAACATGTCATGCATGTGGCCTCGGTAGGTGCATCTATCTGCAGGGAGCTCAATAATTACGGATGGGATGTGGACACTGAACTTGCCTATGCCATAGGCCTCGGTCATGACATGGGCCATACTCCATTCGGCCATTCGGGAGAAGATGCCCTGAATGAGATACCGGGGATTGATAAATTCATCCATGAAATAAACAGTTACAGAGTGGTGGAATATCTGGCTAACAGAGGAGAGGGGCTTAACCTTACCTATGCGGTAAAAGACGGTATCATATGCCATAACGGAGAAAAATTCGAACAATACCTCTCCCCTTCGGAAGAGGAAAAAGATCTGGATAATATAAAAGCTCGAAATTTCAAACCCTCATCGTATGAAGGATGTATTATAAGATTTTCAGATAAAATTGCCTATCTGGGAAGGGATATTGAAGACGCCATAAGGGCAGGTTTTATAGAAACAAAAGATATTCCCGAAGAAATAAGGAAAGAACTCGGCGACTCCAACGGAGAAATCATCAATAAACTTGTAGCGGATGTAATTGAAAACTCCAGAGACAGACAGGAAATAGGATTCTCTGACGACACCTTCGACCTGGTGATAAAACTCAGAACATTCAACTATGAACATATATATTACAATAAAACTATTAAAGATTATGAGAAATACAGCAAAAAAATCGTAAAAGAACTTTTCGGACATCTTATGGATTTATATAATAGGTGCTCCTGTGATTATGAAGCATACGATCATGAACAGGTTCCTTTCGATCAGTCTTTCGGAAAATATCTGGAGAAAATGCATGATTTTTATGTAAAAGAAAAAGCTCAGCCACAGCATATGGTGACAGATTACGTGGCAGGCATGACTGACCTGTATGCACTGGAATATATGAAACAGATTACCCTTCCTTCACCGATAGTTTTTAATATTAATTAAGGAATAACATTATATTCTGCCAGAGACCAGTATCTACTGTCACCCGGGACCGTCATATTGATAGAACATTTACTTCCTGATACCTGTACAGTTCCTTCATAAATATCATTTCCCCGAGACGAAAGAGGCGTAAAATTCCCGTCTACAACCACTGCAACTGCTCCGGCACCCCTTACACGGCACTTAAAATATACATTTCCCCTTTTAATATGCCCTTCAAGAGGAGCATAAAGATAACAGCCATGATCGGTAAAAGTACTGTAAGTAGCTGGGAAAGAAATACTTTTATTTTTCGGATAAACAAGAAAATTCAGGATGCCTGTATAGGTTTCCTTCGATGTCCCGGATTTTCCGTAAACAGTTACATTATAAGTTACGCCTTTCCGGGGAAATCTGACTTTTAATATATATTCATTCCCTTCTTTCTGTAACAGTGTATAATTTTCAAATTTATTTTTACCATCATCTATATTGGCAGAAAGAAAGACATTCTGAGGAGATTTTATTCTTGCTTCAAATTCTCCGTCAACGGTATTTTTATATGTACCGGGACTGACCAGAGAAAGACCGAATGAGAAAAATTTTCCGGTTGCATCAGGTAGATTCTCAAACTGTTCTTTTGTAATAGGAGAACCGAGAAGCTGCCAGGCCGGTTCATCAGGAAAATGAGAATAAATAAAACAGGCAGGCCCCAGAAACAGATAATCGGTGCTGTATTGTTTCACATAGGTTCTTCCTTCTAAATATCCTCCGTCCCATGTAGAATCCAGAAGATAACACATGTTACCTATCTGAACCGCATTCCAAGCATGGGAACCCAGGGTTCCACCGGCAGAATAGCCATATCCTTTCGCTACTCCTGATATTTTAAAACATTTCAGACCTGCCAGTTCACAGAATCTCTGGTACAGTGACGAAAAACCTTCACATACGGCAGTCCTTCTTTTAAAGACACTTGTGCTATCCATAGGAGGATAATTGCCGGAAAAATAACTTTCCACATCATATTCTATGTTGAGAGCAATCCAGTCATGGAGCACCTTGGCTTTTTCATAATCATCAAGACCTTCTGTAAGATATCTGACAAGAGAATATTCATCGGACATATGATTTTTCGGAACTTTGACAGCCCTGCTCATCGGTTGTCCGTTTCTCAGGTTATGTATATGACTAAAAACAGGATCCTTTGGTGATACTTCCACCGGAGATGGTTCCGCCTGCACAACAGGAGTTTTTACTGGCTTTACATCAGGAGTATTCCCGGCTTTTGCAACAGGAGTTTTTACAGGCTTTGCATCAGGAGTTTTTCCGGCTTTTGCAACAGGAGTTTTTCCGGCTTTCGCGACAGGAGTTTTTCCGGGCTTCTCGCCGGAGACCTTCTGGATATCGGAAAGAACCTTCTTACCTTCAGCAACTATAGTTTCTTTAATCTTCGTGCCATCAGTAACTATAGTTTTTTTAATCTCTGTAAAAGAACAACCGGTAAAAAAAAATATGAAACAGCAAATGAAACATAAATATTTTCTCATAAATTTTACGCCTCCCTTTCTACAGTTATTTCAGTAAATTTCATAAATTATCTGACTCCACATATATCATGCCACTTTCACAATCAGCTCGAAGAATAAGACCGAGTTACAGGAGTATTTTCAAAAAGCTTCTGGTACGGCTTATTACCGCTACAGGTAAATTAGTAACCATTTATCAGCTTCTGCCTGACAGGCTCTTACGAAGAAAAATAATTTGCCTTATTTAATTTGTTTTACAGAACAATAAATTAACCCTTATTTAATTTTTAATTCTATATAAAAAACTAATTTTTCTTCTCCAGAGCCCGCCAGGCAGAAGCTTTTTACGGATACCATTTTACCTGTTACGGTACTTAGTTTTTTCATCTTTAAAGATATAATCATAAGAGCCACCGGGCGAACAGTAATATTTCTTCAGATAGGTTTTAACTATAATCCGAGTCCAGCACTTCTCGAACCTTTGCTGCAACAGTCTTTCTGGAGAATGGCTTTTCCAGGAAGTTTACTGCTTCATCAATGATGCCATGGCTGGCAATTACATTTGCCGGGTAGCCGGACATGTAAATACATTTTATACCTGGTCTGATTGTATGTATTTTCTCCATCAATTCTCTTCCATTCATCCCGGGCATTACTACATCTGTAATCAGAAGATCTATATTTTTAGAATGTTTCTCTGCCAGATAAATGGCCTCTGCAGGCGTTGTAGCCGTAAGGACGGTATAACCAAGTTTTTCAAGCAACATTTTGCATGGTACAAGGTAACCTTCTTCATCTTCAGCAACCAGTATAGTCTCTGTTCCTGCCTGCAATTTATCAGGTTCTTTTTCTACTGAAGCCATAACAGGTTCCGATTTGAAGCGAGGCAGGTAAATTTTGATGGTAGTACCTTTGCCTTCTTCACTGAATACATTGATAAAGCCATTATTCTGATGAACGATACCATAAACAGTAGGCAAACCGAGGCCTGTTCCTTTACCGACTCCTTTGGTAGTATAGAAAGGTTCAAAGATGTTTTCTATTACGTCTTTACTCATTCCGGTACCTGTATCGCTTACTGATAGAAGTACATAATCTCCCGGAATAATTGCTTCATTCCCTGCGAAATATGAAGTATCAAACACTGCATTACATGTTTCCAGTGTAATAGAACCGGTTTTATAAATGGCATCACGGGAATTGACTGTCAGATTTACCACTATCTGCTCGAGTTGATTTGGATCAATTCTGACTTTCCAGAGGTCATGGCCCGGTGCCCAGATAAGTTCAATATTTTCGCCAATAAGCTGACAGAGCATTTCATGCATAGCTGATAAAGTTTTATTTATATCCAGTACCTTTGGAGTTACAGTCTGTTTGCGGGCAAAGGCCATGAGTTGTCTGACAAGATTTGCTGCTCTCTGTGACGAATTAACAATCAGTTGAAGCTGAGAATATAAGGGATTATCAGGTTCCATATCCATCATAATTACTTCCGAACAGCCAATAATAATTCCGAGTATATTATTGAAATTGTGTGCCACACCGCCTACCATACGGCCTACAGATTCCATCTTCTGCGCATGAAGCAACTGTTTTTGCAATTTTTCTTTTTCTTCTTCTGCCTGTCTGCGCTCTGTTACATCAAGGCCGCAGGAGTAATTTTTTTCTCCAAGGGTAATATAACCCCACGAGATATATTTTTTCGAACCATCCTTGCAGGTAACCATAACTTCCTTCAATGGCCCGACCGTTGTTTTTGTCTCCATTGCATGTGTAATCTTTTCATTCCACTCCTGCAGGAGTTCCATACGGTATTGTTCATCGGGATAGGCAAGGTTAAACCATTCTGCACCTGCTGGTATATCATCCATAGTATAACCGAACCATTTAATAAATGCAGGATTTAAGTATTCGCATTTCTGTTCTATACCGGTCGACAGATATATGGCAATCGGCAATGTTTCCACCATTGATCTGAAGTTTCTCTCTGCTTCTTCAAGTGCTTTTTCTTTTAATTTACGGTCTGTAATATCCTCCCCGGATGAAATGATATCAGTGATTTGACCTGAAGAATCGTGAAGGAATGCGTTATGAAAAGCAATTATACACTCTTCACCGCTTTTTGTAAGAACAGGATTTTCATAATATTCCACAGGCTTAATATTACCGTTTACCAGTTGTTGGAAGACTCCTCTTACATCGTCTTTTATTCCTTCCGGCAGACATGTATCAAACCAGTTACGGCCTGTAAGTTCCTGTTCCGTATACCCCAGGATAGCACATCCCTTTTTATTGATCATAGTAATATGTCCGTCTCTATCCAGAACCAGGAGCATTACTCCGGCAATATCCAGATACATCTGGGTCCGGCAGTGTTCTTTTATCAGCGCTTCCTCCGCAAGTTTGCGCTCGGTAATATCCACCACAATTCCAACAACATTGATAACCTTATTGTCTTTATCTTTGACTGACGATACTGACAGATCACCCCAGAAGACAGAACCATCCTTTTTTACAAAGCGTTTTTCAAGCCTGTAATTTTCTATTTTCCCCTGAACGATTTTAAGAAACCATGCTCTGCTGGTTTCTTTATCGTCAGGATATGTTATATCCAGGTTAGTTAAATTTCTCATTTCTTTCTCATCGTAACCGAATTTTTCAAGCCACCAGTTGTTAAACATAACATATGTGCCATTTTTATCAGTAATAGAAACACCTATATTGGCAATATTAAAAATAGCCTGCAGTTTTTCTTCGCTTTCCCTGAGAGCTTTCTCTGCCAGTATACGCCCTGTAATGTCTCCATAGGCAATAGCAACTCCATATTGCTCTATGGGAATGGGAGCAGCAGTGACGCTAATCCATGTAATATTACCATTATCTTTAACTATGCCCATTTCAACATTTTCTACGAGATGATTCTCTTTCATGGCTCTCGCACTGGCATATTCTTCTGCAGGCATAGGGGTTCCGTCTGTACGTATTATTTGCCATTCGGGAGAATTATATTTTCTTACAGTATGCTCATCATAACTCATACCGAGTAAGCGTTCTGACTCTTTATTAGTATCAATAATTTTACCGTTCTTATCAGTTATGCTTATACCAAGAGGGAAAGACTCAAAAAGCACTTTGTATTTTTCCAGGGCAATATGTAAGTTTTCTTCCAGCCGTCTGCGGTCTGTAATATCAGTAATTATCGTCTGAAACATCAGTTCTTCAGGGCCATCCAGAGGAGAACTTAAAAGTTCTATCCACACATCGTTCTTATCCCTGAGACGCAGTTCTGTAGAATTCTTATCAGACTTTGTATCAAAAGTCTTTAAATGACTGAAGAATTTATCCAGATCATCTTCCCGGATAAAGAGATTGAATGGCATATTGATTAAAGAATCTCTTTTAAGACCGAGTATGTTTGCTCCGGTGAGATTTATATCTTTTATAATTCCCTTTTTATCAAGCCTGCAGTATCCGACGGGAGCAAAATCATAGAGAAGGGCGTAACGGTCACGGGATTCTTGCAATTCGCGAAGCTTTTCTCCGAGTTCTCTGTTCTGTTTCTCAAGTTCATCGTGATGAACCTGTAATTCCCGGATTGATTCTTTCAGATTTTTATCTGTTTTAAAAGGCTTCACAATAGAGGCAAGACTATCAAGTTCTTCCAGCAGTTCATCTCTGGACATTTGTTCATATTTCATTTATATTTTACGTTCCTTCAAGAATTTCCAGAAACATCTTCACTGTTTTGAGATTATTCTACATTTTTTCTGCACTATCCTGCAAACGAGGTATTTTCTTCTGAATTATAAAAGCGATAAGAAACTAACCGATATTTTTTAATATTTCCGCTGCTTCCTTCCAGTAATCAATACCTTTCAACAGATCGGTATGATGAATTAAAACAATTTCTTCATGGGCTTTCGCGGAAAATGGTTAATCTTTATCTGAAGCATAAACACGAAACTGCTGTGCATCATTGGAAACAGAAGAGTATCCTGGTATAAGAGTTATACCTGATTTTACCGCTTCCTTAATAAAACATACATCTTCGCTACAAATATCGAAGCTCCTGATGGTGCATGGGGAATTGAAGCAAAGAAAATAACCTTTATTCATCTGGATGGTGGAGTTTTCAGGAACTCCGGGCACAGGTATATTTCCTGAACGCATTCCGTCATACTGCTCCAGATCTTTAATAAATCGGTTTTTGTGACAGTATTTACGAATAATGCCCTGCTGCCACGAAAACATGCAAGGCCGCCGAAAAGCCCGTATCCGCCGGGGTAATAAGCTGAAAAAGCACAGTTAAAACAGGATTTAATATAAACTCCTTTTTCTAATTGACTGTGTATATCGCCAAGGGCATCATCAAACCATCCGAAGGTTTTTCTGGTTTTAACGGATATGTTTTCCACAGATAAATTCAAAAAAAGTTCTTCCCTGTCTATTCCGCCGTTTTCTTTCGGTTCACCCAGTTCCAGATGAATATGCAGATTGCCCATGAGGAGCCTGTTATTTGAAATTACAGGCACAGGAATAACAGTAGAAATAGTACAGGAACACAGACAATTGTGGTTAAGGGTAAAAAGAGAAAGTTCCGAAGGATTGTGCTCTTTCACAGGACTCAAACTATCAAAATCACTGCCGGAAAATTCTATTTCTCTCAGTGACAGTGAGAGAACTTTACCGTCATTCCAGATAGTCGTTGCAATTTCGCCGTTTTTATCCGAGTAATTAGTAGTGTAGCCAGTTCTTTCCATCTTTTTTATATTATCCAATCTCAATCAATTTTATAGTGTATTTCATAACTTATTAGAATTTAAGTCGTCGTGACGCGTAACGCGTGACGCGTGACGGGTTTAATCCCTGCGCATCACGCATTACGATTTACGCATTACGAGGTCATTATTTATGGATAGTTATGAAACTAA
>JAKPQU010000466.1 GCA_029555925.1 Bacillota bacterium | reverse complement strand
CCTTCGGCATAAAGGCCTGACATTTCATATTTCGGCTCTATGACAATTTTTCCTGTTTTATCTATATAGCCACATTTATTATCTATCATTACAGGTGCAAGTCCTTCCGAAAAAGGCCCTGCAGCATCAAATAAAACATCTGTAATAAGAGTGCCTTTTTTACCTATATAACTTCCTTTTTCATTCACTTTTATCACAGCTATATCATCTGAGAACGCTTCCACTCCGTCAAATTGAGGTTTTATTACAACCGCTCCCGTCTTATCAATAAAACCATATTTCAGGGCTTTCTCTACTGCTATCAGACCTTCCGAAGAGATAGTACATTTCTCGAACTGTGGTTTTATAACAAATTCTCCTTTTTTATTAATAAAACCTGTCACAGTTCCTGTCTTAACAGGAGCTATGTCTTCCGAGAATTTGCCTGCACCATCAAACTGCGGCTTTATTACAATGTTACCTGTTTTATCAATATACCCCCATTTACCTGAAACATTCACTGTACCCAGATTTTCAGAAAAACTATAGGCATCATCAAATTCAGGTTTTATTATCACTTGCCCTGTTTTATCTATATAGCCCCATTTCTCTGCAACATTTACTATAGCCAGTCCTTCTGAAAATTCATAAGCATCATCAAATTCAGGTTTTATTACCACTTTTCCCGTTTTATCTATATATCCCCATTTCTCTCCTATCATAACAGGAGCCAGATCTTCTTTAAACAGTCTTCCTTCTGTAAATTGAGGTTTTATTACTACCTGTCCCATTTTATCCATATACCCCCATTTATCAGAATCCTGTATCGGAGCCAGACCTTCTGAAAAATCCATAGGTGTTGTATAGTCTTTCGGCTCTATAACTACTTTTCCTGTTTTATCTATATAGCCCCATTTATAATTAATCATAACAGGTGACAGACCTTCTGAAAAATATGCAGCCTGAATAAATTGCGGTTTTATTACCGTATTGCCTGTCTTATCTATATACCCCCATTTATCCCCTATCATAACAGGTGCCAGTCCTTCAGTAAAACCGGAGGCTTTATCAAACTGAGGTTTTATTACTATATTGCCTGTTTTATCTATATATCCATGTTTATAACCAATCCTTACACAGGCCAGACCTTCAGTAAACTCCCATACTTCATCAAATTGATGATTTATAATTAAATTTCCTTTTTTATCCACATAACCCCACATACCACCTTCAGGTACAGGATAAAGGGGATTTTCTTCTCCGAGGGAAGGCATAAGAGCAATTAATAAAATAATAATAATATTCAATAAAGCTTTCATAGGATGTTTAAGTCACGATACAATTACCACTGATATCGTGACTGATTTTCTCCTTTCGTTGTAAAGTTGATGCTATTCCGTTAGTACTTTGATATAAAAATATGTGGTTAACGTTCACCCTCTTTCAATGTAAAATAATTACAAGAAAGAGGGATGAAAGAAATGAAAAAACCACAAAATTGGGGACAAAGTTGTCCCAATCCTAATTGTAATTGTTATGGTAAGAATAGTCAAGGTAATATTTGTTCAGCTGCATCATATTTGACACAAAGTGGTAAGAGAAGAATATTGAACTTTTGACTTTCAGAAAGGGGGTGGTTACATAATCAAAGTATTAGAGGAAGAGCATCTTTTTCTCTTACTATGGAATAACTTTATAAAGGCAATAAAGGGAAAAAAGAAGATGGAAAGAATTATAATTAAATTGATTTAAATAACAGGGGTGACTTCCGGAAAATAAGATGAAGAACATAAAAAACAGAACAGGCCTGCAGAGCTGTAAACACAACAACCTTTTACTGGAAGAGGAAATAATTTTTTCAATAAATCATGACTTTAAAGTATTTGAAATACTTTTTGATGGTTTCTGGCCATGGGATATTAAAAGAGATTTAAGAGAACATATCAAAGAAATGTCTCAAAAACATAACCTTTTATTACAGATTCATGCTCCCATAGAAAGAATAGAACCATGGGAAGAAATTTTAAGAGAAACTCTTATTTTTACTATAGAAACAGGAAGTAATCTTCTTACAGTTCACCCTCGAAAACAGGATATGAACATATATAAAAACATATTTTCTATGGCAAAAGAACATGGTATATTTATAGGCCTGGAGAATTACAAAGAAAATGAAACATTTCACTCTCCATCCGATATAATCAATATATTAAGCCATTTTTCCGATTATTCAAATACGGGACTGACCTTTGATACAGGCCATGCCAATATATACGGTAATCCTGTAAATTATCTGAAATCTGTGCCGGAACATATAAAAATATTAAACGTTCATCTTCATGATAATTTCGGGGAAAGAGACAATCATATGACAATCGGAGAAGGAAATATAAATTTCCATGGCGTGCTCCGGTGTCTGGAAGAAAAAAATTATACAGGAAATTTCATAATAGAACACTGGCATAATAATCTCATATCTGCAGAATACCTATATTCACTGTGAATTTCTCCATATTCATTACCAATTAATTGTTATTACAATTTTTTACAAATTTCTACAAATTTTCACATAAAAAAAATACTTCTGTAATAGTTCCATATTAGAATTAAGAAAGAAATAAAAGCAGACGATTTTTCGGAGGTGTTTTAATGAAATCTATAAGAAAGCCGTATAAAAAGAATATATTCGCACCAAAAAAAGATAAACCAATCAGAGAAACAGATTCGTTCAAAATTTTTACGGGAAAAGGCAATATATTATTAATGGATGATGATGAAATGATAAGAGTATTTGCAAGAGAATGTCTTGCCGAACTCGGATATAATGTTTCATTATCAACGAACGGAGCGGAAGCAATAGCTTTATATAAGAAAGCAATAGAAATTAATAAACCTTTCGATTTAATCATACTTGACCTATGTATTCCCAACGGCATAGGGGGAGAAGAGACTCTGAAGAGAATAAAGGAAATAAATCCGTCTGTAAAAGCTATTCTTTCGAGCGGTTCTTACGATGATCCTGTAATGGTGGATTATAAGAAATACGGTTTTACGGCTGTTGTCCCCAAACCTTATACGGTACATCAATTAAGCAAAAATATATATAAAGTATTAAGGGGATTAATTTATAGTTAGTTTCATAACTATCCATAAATAATGACCTCGTAATGCGTAAAGCGTAATGCGTGATGCGCAGGGATTAAACCCGTCACGCGTTACGCGTCACGACGACTTAAATCCTAATAAGTTATGAAATACACTATAA
>JAKPQU010000458.1 GCA_029555925.1 Bacillota bacterium | reverse complement strand
ATGGTTTCAATCCCTCACAGGCCAGATTGAAGAAAAGTGAGTTGTTGAGACTGGTTTTGTAATAATCGAAATATTTATTTGTTACCGCCCAGAAAGTCTTTGTAGTCTTGCTTCCTGTTTTACCCCAGTCTACGGTCATAGATTCGATTCTTTTATTCTTCCAGTCTTCAAATTTTGTCGAAGACGTATCAGGCTTACTGTAAGGTTCTCCTGTCATTATTGAATAGTAAGCACCTGATTCCAGTTCGTCATCAAGTCCACCATGACCGGTATAGAGTATAACTCCGTAATCCTTCACTTCTTTAAAACTGTCTACTGAAGCAAGGGAGCCATGTTTGCTTACGACGGTGAAACCTATACCCTTCAAATCCTTTTCTACATCGTCCAGATAGGGTTTGTCATAGGCAAATCCGGGATCATCATAGGTGCTGTCATATATTACGGCATACTTGTTTCCCACGGCTTTCAGCAAAGAATTCCCGTACTCTGACGAAACAGGAGAAACGTCACCTCTGGCCGACCTGTTTTCCTGGAAGTCCGGCTGATCCATCCATATTTCCGTACCTCCCCAGTCATATTCCACAAGCATTTCATCTTCATCTGCATATACTGCTTTCACAAAATCCAGATTTTTTATCTGATTTGCAGCATATCTGAAAGCATTCGGATCATCCGAATTTATCGCATTTTCTCCGATAGGATCTATAACTTCTGTTTCCGTTATATCCTGCATGGTTACAACAGAAGGTGTAAGTCCGGGTATTATCGGGCCGCTTCCCGTACCCCCGTCACATCCAGTTAATAATATATTTATAAAAAGAGATAGGAGTATAAATAAGACGGTTGCAATAAGTATCCTGTATTTCATAACTATAGCCTCCTTGAATTTATTTTTTTGATTAAGATAGATTTAAACCGTTATTTAAGTCTTTTACCTCCATTCTTAAAGACTTATGTTAAATTATATTACACTTTTCATATTTTTGATATAAAATTCGATAGTTCAATATTTCCTATAATAATCCTTCTCTGGTATAAATTATAGTGTATTTCATAACTTATTAGAATTTAAATGATTCGTGATGCGTAATGCGTAATGAGTTATTATCCCTTCGCATCACGCATCACGCTTTACGCATTACGAGTTTATTAATTATGGATTGTTATGAAACTAACTATATTTACTGACATGAGCGTAAGTATGTAATAAAGTTTTTCCTCCCGTCACGCGTTACGCGTCTTTAAAATTCCCGGCTCTGTTTCAGTAGCGTCCTCCATTCCTCCTTCCTTTGTTCAACATCATAATTAACCTGTATTCTGAATTATATTATGAAGATATGAAGAATGTATGAAGAACCTCAGAATTTTATATGTAGATTTTTTTGAGAAATATTTTTCGTGAGTTTTTACAAACGTTCGTTTTGACAGGTGACTGGAAATAGCTGGTTTTGATTGACTGTATTGCGGTTCAATCTTCTAATCGGCAACCATATAAAATTTTTTTATTTAATTCTTTTGCTATAAGTTCTTCTTCCTTTGAACCTTTTCTTCCTCCCAGGCAGATTACACTGTGAGCAAGAGATATTGCCTCTCTTCTCATTTCAGATATGTCAGAGCCTCTGTCCCATACCATTTGATGATGGGTGACAGCCTTCTGTCTTTTAAAATCCTTCATGGAAGGTCTGAATTCGAATATGTTATGGTATATCTTTTTTTCTCCTTCAAGTCTTTTATAGAGATCGCAAGTGCCTTTAGAGAAAATTTTCGTTACACAGAAAAGAACAAAGAAGTGGTATAAGATACTGAAATCTCTCCAGAAAGCTCACTTTAAGGTAAAATGTCAGCGAAGATTTTCTTCATAAACAGGCAAATAGATTACTCAATGATTTTGATATAATAATTCATGAAAATCTGGATATTCAGGGAATGAAAAGAAGGCCAAAACCCAAACAGGATGAGGAAGGAAAATACCTTCCTAATAATGCGGGTGCTAAAGGCGGATTAAATAAATCAATCTTTGATGTTTCGTGGGGAAAATTCTTTGAAATACTGAAATATAAAGCCCTGATAGCAGGTAAAACAGTAATAGCAGTAGACCCAAAATACACAAGTCAGATATGTTCCGGCTGTGGAAATATGGTAAAAAAGAGTCTATCTATGAGGACACATATTAATCCAGGAGGTGGGAATTATGCCACGCGTAAAAAAAGAAGAAAGTAGAGATAAACGATACTGGCTTAGATGTACCGACGAACAATACAACCAAGTTAAAGCCTGGTCTCAGGGAAAAGGGGTTTCTATGGGAGAAATTACAATAGCTAAACTATTTGGTATAGAGATTATAGAGACGCCGGAAGTCCGGGAATGCTCCCATAAGGTAAAAACTCCGAAAGGTAAAATAAAAGAATATACCCGGCAATATACAGTAAAGAAGAAGGCTATGTTAAAGCCGGTGAAGTCAAAATGAAGCGCGTAGCAATCTACATCAGGGTCAGCACTCAGGAACAAGAAGAAAACTATAGTATTCCGGCCCAGAAAGAAAAACTTATAAATTACTGCAAAATGAGGGACTGGGTAACTTCAGAGGTTTTTGTTGATCCTGGATTCAGCGGTGCAAATCTTCAAAGACCAGCCATCCAGAAGCTCATTCAGAATATTAAAAATTTCGATATAGTTCTTGTTTACCGGCTGGATAGATTGAGCCGTTCTCAGAAAGATACACTATATTTAATAGAAGATGTTTTCCTGAAGAATTCGGTAGATTTTATTTCTATTAATGAAAGTTTTGATACCAGCACGCCTTTCGGGAAAGCCAGCGTAGGGATACTCTCTGTGTTTGCGCAACTGGAAAGAGAAACTATCAGGGAGAGATCCAGGATGGGGAGAAGAGAGAGAGCAAAAGAAGGACTGTTTCACGGGGGAGGTTTTTCACCTATTGGATATGATTATATTGATGGCAGACTCGTTATTAATGAGTTCGAGGCATTGCAAATAAAAGAAATTTTTAATCTCTACCTTCAGGGACACGGGGCAGACAAAATACTGGAAACTTTAAATAAAAAAGGATATAAGCATAAATACGGAACCTGGCATAATAGAGGCACTATTAAAAGAATTTTAGACAATCCTCTGTATACAGGTAAAATCTCAAGAGAATTTCCTGGACTCCATCTTCCTCTTATTTCAGAAGAGGAATTTTCTCAAGCGCAGGCAATTTGCAAGGGAAAAAGAGATCTAAGCAGGCAATATTTTCAGTATTCAGAACTCCTATCTGGATTGATTTTTTGCGGAAACTGCGGAGCCAGGTACTACGTGCAAAAAGCACGACAATATAAGTATTACAAGTGCTATTCCAGGGGAAAAATAAATAAAGAAATGATAAAAGATCCTGATTGCATGGGAAAAATAATCAGGGTTGAGGAATTAAATTCTTTAATAGAAGACGAAATTTTAAAGATTAGTCTTGACAAGGAATTAATAGATAGTATAATTCCTAAAGAAAAATCGGAGTCGAATAAAAATAAAAGAGAAATAATAGAAAAAGAAATTAATTCCATTAATAAACAGATAAATAAATTATTAGACTTATATCAGATAGATTCTATTCCTTTGACTGAATTAAACGGAAGGATTTCCGCTTTGACCTCTCAGAAACAAAGTCTCGAGCAACAAACAAAAGAAATAGAAAACTGCAATCAAGTCAACTCAAAAAGCAGAGAAGAGATATTGCGTATATTAAAAAATTTCTCTCTTCTATGGAAGAAGGCTTCTTTTGAAGATAAGAGAAATATACTTGGAGTGTTAATTAATAAAATTATTATTAATGAAAAGATATTTATAGAGTGGAGTTTTCTTGAAAGTTAACTGTTAACTAAACCGTTATGTCTATTAAAATAGAGAATCTTTATTACACTTATCTGAAAGATACCCCTTTTCAGGTTGAAGCTCTCAGGGGGATTAATCTTGAAATAGAAAAGGGAGAATTTATCGGTCTCGTAGGTCATACAGGATGCGGTAAGTCTACGTTGATTCAGCATTTTAACGGATTATTGAAACCTTCTTCAGGAAAAGTCTTTGTAGAGGGAACAGATATTTTTGGAAAAAAGGTGAATATGCAAAAAATTCGCGCTCTTGTAGGACTTCTTTTTCAATATCCGGAACATCAGCTATTTGAAGAAACGGTTTATGAAGATATTGCTTTCGGACCAAAAAATTTCGGTGTTCCCGATAAAGACATAGAAGGAAGAGTAAAGCATGCTATGGCATCTGCCGGTATGTCTTATGATGAGCTTAAAGGCCGGTCTCCTTTTACGTTAAGCGGAGGAGAAAAAAGGAAAACTGCCATTGCAGGAGTACTTGCAACAGAACCTGAATATATTATCCTTGATGAGCCTACAGCAGGTCTTGACCCTGAAAGCCGTGATAATATACTCTCAGGTATTAAAGAATTACATACAAAATATAAAAAAACTGTTATACTTGTCACGCATGATATGAATCAAGTAGCTCTTCTCTGTGACAGGGTTTTTATTATGGAAAAAGGCAGAATTGTGCTTCAGGGCACTTTGAATGAAGTTTTTTCACAGGTTGAAGCTCTTGAAAAATACAGTCTCGATGTACCTCAGATTACCCGTCTTATGCATAGGCTGAAGGAAAAGGGGATTCCTGTAAATACAGAGATTTATACAGTGGAAGAGGCATTAAAAGAGATCAAGAAGATTAAAGGTGGGAAGCGTAATGCATAACACGTCACGCATAACGGGTCTATTCACCCGTCACGCGTCACGCGTCACGCGTCACGTATAAATATGGAAATATTAAAATCTGTCATAATAGGCCAGTATATCCCGGGAAAATCTATGATACATCGTCTTGACCCCCGGGTAAAAATTGTTATGCTTATAATTATGATAGTTTTTATTTTTACCATAAAAAGCCTCCCTGTTTACGGACTTGTTTTTTTCTTTGTTTTTTTTGTTATCGTCTGTGCCAGAATTTCTCCTTTATTTGTTCTGAAAAGCCTGAGGCCGATTCTGTTATTTATTTTTATTACGTTTGTACTGAACCTTTTTATGTTACCTGGAGAAATTATATGGAAATGGAATTTCCTTCAGATAAGTAAAGAAGGACTTGAATTAAGCATACAGATGTCATGCCGTATCGTACTTCTTATAATGCTTTCTTCTTTACTCACTTTTACGACTTCACCCATTGAACTGACAGACGGTATTGAATATTTGCTCTATCCCCTTTCACTGGTAGGTTTCCCGTCACATGAACTTGCCATGATGATGACTATTGCATTGAGGTTTATACCTACCCTGATGGAAGAAACGGAAAAAATAATAAAGGCACAGCTTGCCAGAGGAGCGGACTTTCAGAGCGGCAGTATTGTAAAAAGAGTGAAAAACCTGATACCTGTATTTGTTCCTCTATTTATAAGTGCTTTTCGGAGAGCAGATGAGCTTGCTCTTGCCATGGAATCCCGATGTTATAGAGGCGGAAAATACAGAACTCATATGAAGGAATTGAAGATAACTGTAAATGATGTAATTGCTATATTTCTTTTGATCTTATTTGTTGCCGGTGCTGAATATATGCAGTTTTTCGGTAATTTGAAGGTTTATAGTTTATGGTTTAATTAAGGTTCAGTATTTAATTCTACATAACTATAAACGCTCAAGTATAAACTAAAAAAGGATAACAATGGAAAAAAACATTAAACTGGTCATAGAATATGACGGCACTGATTACTATGGTTTTCAGATACAGCCAGACGGCAGGACTGTTCAGGGCGAAATAGAAAAGTCTCTTTCAGTAATATTTCAGAAACCTGTGAAGATTTACGGTGCAGGACGTACAGATGCGGGAGTTCATGCAGCAGGGCAGGTTATCAATTTTAAACACGCCACAGAACGGACTGTTGAGCAGATACAGAGGGCTTTAAACGGAGTTCTTCCACCTGATATAGCCGTTAAATCTGTCGAAGAGGTAGATGAAAATTTTCATGCCCGTTACAGTGCTAAAAGAAGAAGATATAAGTATCAGATATTGAATCGTCCTTACAGGGGGGTATTTTCAAGGGGTTTTGCCTTTTTTTATCCCTATTATCTGAATGTGGAACTTATGGACGAAGCCTGTAAAATATTTACGGGAACCCATGATTTTACCTCTTTTAAAGCAAGCTCGAAAGAAGTGAAAAGTAATATACGTACAATTTTTTTATTCCGTTGCTATCGTTCTGAAGATCTGGTAATATTTGAAATAGAAGCAGACGGTTTTCTTCATATGATGGTCAGAATTCTTACCGGAACAATAATTCAGGTCGGAAGAGGGCGATTTTCTCTGGAGAAAATACAACACATACTGGAAGCAAAAGACAGAAGGCAGGCAGGGCCGACACTGCCGCCTCACGGATTGTTTCTTGTGGAAGTGAAATATGAGTGAAAAGTGAAAAGTCGTGAAAAGTGAAGGGTGAAGGGTAGTGACTCGTAAGTCGTGAATGGCAGTAACCAGGGTATTTCTACCCCTTACGCGTCACGCATTACACATCACGCATTACGATATGAAGGGAGTATATTATGTATAAACTGTTATATTTTATGATCCTGTTGATTTTTGTAAATTGCCTTTATCCCGCTATGGCCCAGGATAATACTTCAGAGCCTGTTGTTACTCCTACAATTACTCCCGCAGTAAGCGTAACTCCTGCTGCTACACAGACAATTGTTCCGACAAATACTCCCGTTATAATGGCAACTCCTTCTGCCACGGCCGGAATAACAGCAACTCCTGCAATCACTCCGACTGCCGCCGGTAAGCCGGATCCGAACAGTATCAATATTTATATAGAACAGGCTTATAAATACCTTAAAGAAGGAAAATATAAACTTGCAAAAGGTGAGTATGAAAAAGTTGTTAATATAAATGATAAAATCCCTTCTGTATGGTATAACCTGGGCTTTATTTTTGAATCGGAAGGAGATCTGCAGAGTGCGGCCCAGTCTTATAAAAACTATTTAGTTCTTTCTCCAGGTGCGAAAGACGCAAAATATATGGCAGCTCACCTGTTTGATATGGACGGAGAAAATTTATATCAAGACGGTGATTATATGGGTGCCCTGGAGAAATTCAAAGAATCCGTAAACGTTGATCCTGCCTATTCATATGCGTATTTCAATCAGGGCCTTGCTTATGATAAACTGGAAGAATATGAACTGGCCACTAAAGCCTATGAACAGGCAGTAAAATATTCACCTTCTTATGGCAATGCCCATTTTAATCTGGCACTTCATTATGAATTTGCAGGTAACTACATGGGAGCCATAAACCATTATCAGGCTTATTTAAAGCTTTTCCCGAAAGCAAAAGACGGTAAAGAAGTAGAAGCCTGGATTGAAGAGCTAAAAAAGAAGATGTAAATCAGTGACCGGTGTTCAGTGACCGGTGTTCAGTGACACATTATTGTTTATCACTCACGACTCACAGCTCACGATTCACGACTTACGATTCACGCTTCACCACTTACGACTCACTCTTCACTATAAATCCCCTTGACCGCTTTAAGATCCTTGATAACAATTTTCCCTTTCTGCATATAGAGTATATGTTTTTTCTCCATCTCATTCAGGGATCTTGTAACATTTTCCCTGTTTGACCCGACAAGATTTGCCAGTTCTTGATGTGTTATTTCAAGGGTATCTTCTTTACCTTCAATAGTCATTTCCACCAGTTTTTTTGCAGTTCTCTGGTATATATCCATAAATTTCAGATCGGCTATTCTTTCACTGAGTTTTCTTACAAGTTTTACATATTGCTTGAGTAGAAAAAGAGTTATTTCAGGGTTTTCTTTCAGGATTTTCTGGAAAGCATCCCTGGGGAGTATAAGAAGTCTGCTTTTTTTCAGCGTTATAACGGTGGCGGAATGGGGTTCATCGTCCAGTAAAGACATTTCTCCTATATATTCATATGGTTTTAATATGGCAAGATTTACCTCTCTGCCCTGAGGGCTTAAAAGTATGACTTTAAGTTCTCCCGATAGAATTATCCCGAGGAATCCGCTTTTTTCCCCTTTTTGCAATATAAGAGTATCTTCATTATAGTTTTTTTCACAGGTTTTCTGTGCCAGAGACAGAAGATATTTCTCTTTCAGATTGGAAAAAAGAGGTATTGTTTTAAGTAATGCTGTTGTATTCATAGTTTTTCAGATTACTCCAGAGATTTAATGATTTTATTTTCTCCGGGCTTATTATATCATATTTATAGTGTATTTCATAACTTATTAGAATTTAAATAATTCGTGATGCGTGATGAGTGATGGGTTATTTCCCTTCGCATCACGCATTACGCATCACGATATCATTATTCACTGCTCGCTATTTATAGTTTCCCATACACTCTTTTACCAGTTGCCGTAATGAGGATTCCAGACAGGGTATTTCTGTATATTAATTATTTGAATTATTGTAATTTTATCCTAAAGACCGCAGAATACTCCCTCTATAGCTGAAGGCTTAGATGGAGATGAATGGGGAGTTGCGTCGTGTATCCTGTATTATGTTCAAAGCTATAAATACAAGCTCTTTTCTGTTATAATATATAGAGGAGAAGATAAGTATGAAAAGCTCATATAAATACCGTATATATCCAACAAAATCCCAGGAAAGTAAATT
>JAKPQU010000455.1 GCA_029555925.1 Bacillota bacterium | reverse complement strand
TGCCTTATTTAATTTGTTTTACAGACAATAAATTAGCCCTTATTTAATTTCTAATACTATAGAAAAAACGAATTTTTCTTCTCCAGAGCCTGCCAGGCAGAAGCTTTTTATGGATACCCTTTTACCTGTAGCGGTACTTAGGAATGAAAATTTATTAATTGTCTCTTTCCTCGCGTAACGCGTGACGGGAGGAAAACTTTTATTACATGCTTATGCTCAGGTCAGTAAGTATAAAAATATATTCATCCCGTGTCGCGTCACAGGACACGTATAAATTCTTTTATATAAAATTATACAAAAAAAATCAACCTTTATCCATGTAAAATTAGTAAAATGTGAAAGGGTTTTTATTTATGAAAAGAGAATGTCTTATGACGCAAAAATCTGTTTTATAGTGTATTTCATAACTTATTAGAATTTAAGTCGTCATGACGCGTGACGGGTTTAATCCCTGCGCATCACGCATTACGCTTTACGCATTACGAGGTCATTATTTATGGATAGTTATGAAACTAACTATATATGAGGTGTTTCAGCCAACATGTCTTTTTTAAATTTTAAAAATAAAATGGAAAATGAACAGATACCTGATATTGTTATTAAAAATTTTGAATATTACTATAATCAGTTAATAGAAGGAGAATCAGGTTTAATCCCTGATAGTTCTATCGAACCGGTAGAAGATTTACCGGATACGGAAACTTTTCCCACAGGTCTGATGGAAACAGGTAACAGGGCTCTGAAGAAAACAATTCTCTTAAAATTGAACGGCGGTCTCGGGACAGGTATGGGCCTTGATAAAGCAAAATCACTCCTGAAGGTTAAAAATAATCTCACCTTTCTGGATATAATAGCTACTCAGGCCATAACACGTAAAATACCTCTTATGCTTATGAACAGTTTTGCTACAGATGAAGACAGTTTGAGTGTATTAAAAAAATATAACCTTCAAAACAATATACCACGGAGTTTTTTACAGAACAGGGTTCCGAAAATCAACCAGGAAGATTTATGTCCTGCCATGTATCCTGATGCACCGGATCTGGAATGGTATCCACCCGGTCATGGAGACATATATAGTTCCCTTGTTACAACAGGCATACTGGATATATTATTAAAAGAAGGATATTTATACATGTTCGTAGCAAATGCAGATAATCTGGGGGCTGTAATGGACACGTCAATTCTGGGATATTTTGCAGAAAAAGAAATTCCTTTTATGATGGAAGTTGCCGATAGAACAGAAGCAGATAAAAAAGGAGGGCACCTTGCAGCTATGAAAGACGGGCAACTTGTTCTGAGAGAAGTGGCTCAATGTCCGTCTGACGAGCAGGAAAGCTTCCAGGATATAAAAAAATATAAATATTTCAATACAAACAATCTATGGATCAATCTTTTATCATTAAAAAATCTGATGGATAAACAGAATAATATTCTTGGCCTTCCCATGATCTGTAACAAAAAAACCGTTAATCCCTGTGACAGTAAAACTGCACCTGTCTATCAGCTGGAAACAGCTATGGGGAGTGCTATTTCTGTATTTAAAAACTCGCAGGCAGTGAGAATTCCCCGCAAAAGATTTGCTCCTGTAAAAAGAACAAATGATTTACTTGCCATAAGATCAGATGCATTTATTATTACAGAAGATTTCCAGATAATACCCAACCCGGAAAGAAAACTTCCTCATATAATTATAGACCTGGATTCACATTATTATAAAATGATTTCTCAGTTAGAAGACAGATTCCCATCCGGTTCTCCTTCCCTTCTGGAATGTGAAAGATTGACAGTTCAGGGAGACGTAAAATTCGGCAGAAACATAAAATTAAAAGGAAATGTAAAAATTCTGAATAAAAGAAACTGCCAGGTCTTTCTTGAAGATAATCTGACTATCGAGGGAGACTTTGTTATAACATAAGATGAAAGTCTCCACACTATGTCCCCAGCCCATATGCATTGAGAGTTTATAAAGAAGTTTTAAAAGATGAAATATATCCATAAATCACCTCTATTTAAGAGAAATACCGCAGGTGATACAGAAATTCTGTCCCGGTTTAATATGCTCGCCACAGGTACAATACATCCTCTTTTTATCCATTGCTTTTCTCTTTTCCGATACTATCACAGGGATAGCTTTATCATCGTCAGTGATTTTACCATAATTATTTACCAAACTGACACCAACAATAAATAACAGTGCCGAAAAAATAACAAGTACTGAAGAAAAAATTCCTTTACAGAGTAAGAAAAAACTGAACTTCACCATAAGAAGTCCTATTATTTCTACAGTCCACGTAATACCTGAAATAAACAGACCGACAGGTATCAGAAAAGCTATAGCGGTAAAACAGCCAAGCATCTGGGCAGAAGTGTCATCAAGATGTCTTTCAGGCCATTTATTTTTGTAAGAATTTCCTATCCATTGTCCGATATGGAAGAGAAACAGAATAGCATGCACTACAGGCATAACAGTAATTATCGGTTCGTGACGCGTGACGCGTAACGCGTAACGGGTGGAACCAATCCATTCTCCCTTAAAAATTATTTTCCAGAAGAAATAATCTTTTCTGTATCCAGATAATCTCTCATGCTTACAATCTTATTATTGGCAATTTCTATAATTGTTACACCATAATTTTCATAATCAACTTTTTTACGGGTCTTACCTTTATTTTGCCATTGAACTGCAATGAAATTATCACTATCTATTATATTTATTATAGTAAAAGTAATATCAGGGACTGCTATGGCCATTTTTCTGAAAAACCTTTTCAGTTCTTTGAGTCCTTTATAGGTTCCTCCGAGTGGTGACGAACCGGGAAAGACAAAAAATGAATCTTCTGTAAAATATTCCAGCAATTCATCCCATTTCTTTTCATTTATGAGTTTGAATATTTTTACTGCAAAATCTTTCATAGCTCTATCTCCATATCGTCTTTTGCTGCAACTGTTCCAGGAAAAATCTTCCCTGCCATAGAAGCAGCATCTTCCCTGTCTTTATGTGTTTCATAGAACATGGGATTCATATGAACAAGAAAGAGTTTCTTTGCTCCTCCTTCTTTAGCAATCCTGGCAGCAGTCTCAGGATTAAGATGAGGCCATGCTTCATTATACTGTCCCGGCTTATGGGAACATTCTGCCATAAGAATATCAGAGTTTTTAGAAAGAGTTAAGGCATTTTCGCAGTATCCTGTATCAGGACAGTAAGTAATAATTTTATCCTCTATTTCCAGTCTATAGCCGAGAGTTAGATCGGCATGCAACATAGTAAGAGTTTTTATCTTAAAGGGAACCTTAGATAAATCTTCGGGAAGTTCATAGAGTTCTACCTTATAGCGGAGATCTGCTAAAGGCACGGAAAAAGGTTTCTCAGCTAAAATAGAAAGACACTTTTTTGTACCTTCAGGTCCGAAGATCTTCAGGGAATTAAAACCTGAAAATTTACATATTGTATGATAACCTATAATATGATCGAGATGAAAATGGCTTAAAAAGAGATATAAATCGGTATTTTCATTGAAGGAAACATACCGGTCCAGTTTATATATGCCTGTCCCCGCATCAAAGATTATATTATATTTATCTGTTTTTAAAAGAATAGATATGGTATTTCCTGTCACAGTATCATACCATCCGTTTGTACCGAGAAAAATCAATTTCATAATTATAAATCACCTGTTTTTATTTTTTAATAAAAGGTTTCTCTACGCTTGAATTGTTTAATTGTGAAGGTTTTATATCCAGGTAGCAGGTGAGGTTTATATAATAACCTGATGGTTTCTTTATTAATTTTCGATTGGCTATCTCATAATCTGATTTTATCTTGTCTAAACCTCTTACTATGAGAGGTCTTTTCAGCCCATTTATTTTCATACGATTTCTTCCGGTTATTTTATGGGTTACTCCATATTGAGATAGCTCGATTGAATTATATTCACTTTTATATCTTAATTTCCCTACATGGCCGCCTTTCTTTTTTCTTGCTGATAAACCTTTTATATTACACTTGAGCGTTTTTAATACATCCTGACGATTTTTGGCAGGGAGATATTTCAGAGTTCTCTCTTCTAACTCCCTGTCTTTATTCAGCACAGTAACTTTTTTATTCTTATAATCATAGTCAAAGGGTTTTTCTGTTGACAATATGTGATTATAAATCCATTTCGCTTCCACAAAGAACATTTTTAAAGTCTCACATTCCAATTTATTTAAATGAGAAATATCTACTTTTAATTGAAATACTTTACAGCTCTGCCTTTTGCGTTTTGCTCTTGTTTCTGCAATTGTCTGTTTAATTTTATTTTTTTTCTCATCAGAACATATTCTCATAAAATATTCAACCCCTGCTTGAGTATAACATGTTTCTTACGTCTTTATCAATTATTATTTCTACCAACGAGGCTCATCCCTGTTTTTCATAAAAAGAGATACTTCGTCTAGAACTATAAGAACACCACAGTAACCTTCCGACAGTATAACTTCTACCATATTCTCTAAAATATCTTCTGTTTCCGCTGGGATTATCTTTTTTCTCCCTTTTATAAGGGGCAGCCATATTACGAAGAATATCTGTAAGAAAGGGTCTTACAGGATCTAACTGAAATTCTTCCACTGTGCGTAATTCAGGGCTTATTGCCTTTCTGGATCTTTCAGAATTAGAATCTGACCAGACGTGTTTTTCAAGGGAATAGACAGAAATTATTTTCTCAGGAACTTCACAGATTTCATCAAGAGTTTTACGTATTTTAAAAAGATCTTCAGTTTTTGACATCATTTGCCTCCCGGTATTAATTTTTCTATTTTAAATCCTATGGATTTGCCTATAAAACCTGCTCCGAGTAATATGATAGATTTCTCTGTCTTTAAGTATTTTTCATAATATTTTCTTTCTTTAATCTGCTTTATGGCATCATCTAACAGTTTATTCATCTTACTTCCTGATTTGCCGTATTTAAATTCTATTACATATATTTTATCTAAAAACTCAATTACACCATCCACTATGCCTTTATCTGTCAGTAATTCAAGGTCAATTCTAACACCCATAAGAGACAGGATCATGTAAAAAACAGACTGGTAATAAGCTTCTCTTTTCAGGTGCAGTTTTGAAGGAATCCCTGCCATAAGTGATTTTATTAATTTAGAAAATTCTTCTAAATTATCATTTTTCAAGGCATCAGCCATGCGTATATGAAGAGGTTGTATAACAGGAACCTGAGTATTCAGAAAATCTGCCAGTATATAATTAATCAGTGATTCTTTTACTTCAAAATTTGGATAGGAGAGTTTATAGGTAATTAATCTATTATGTTTTATAATCTCTTTTATAGTCAGATATCCTGTCTGAAGCAACAGTGAATTTATATCAAGATCTTCTATATCATAGCTATCCAGTATATATTCACTTACGGTTACATTTTCTATTTCAGGAATTTCTATTTTATACTCTCTGAGTAAATTCATTAAAAATGTTGGAGTTCCTGTTTTAAACCAGAAATTACCGAATTTTTGAGTTGCAAATAAGTTTAACAGAGAAAATGGATTATACAGAAAATTGACTCCATCCCAGCTATATCCATTATACCAGTATTTAATATCTTTCAGAATTCTCTCTTCTGTAACTTCATCTTTTATGCTCAACTCTCTTATATTTTCAGGGAAATATTTCAGAAGTTCCTCTTCTGTAATACCGAGCATAGTGGAAAATCTGTTATCAAGGGTTATGTCCATTAAATTATTAAGGCCGGAAAAGATGGATACCTTTGAAAATTTTGACACTCCTGTAAGAAGTACAAATTTAATATATTCGTCACTGCCTTTTAACATTGTATAAAAATCTCTTAAAATTTCTCTGTTTTTATTTGCTTTCTCTCTGTCTGTTATGTGGTCTATTATGGGTTTATCATATTCATCTATTAAGATTACTGCTTTTTTATTAAATTTCTCTGATAATCTGCCAATCAATTCATTAAAAGAAGTATCATAATCTTTTCTTAAAAGTTCTATATTATATCTTAAAGCAGTATCTCTTAACTTATCTATGAGACCCTGTTTTAATCTTTTATCAGTATCTCTGGGAATGAGTGAAAAATCCAGATGAATTACAGGATATGTTTCCCACTGAATTTTATCGTAAATATAAAGGCCGGCGAAAAGTTCTTTATTACCTGAGAATATTTCTTTAAGTGTTGACAGGAGAAGGGATTTTCCGAACCTGCGGGGCCGGGAGAGGAAAAAATATTGTCCTCCATTAATTAAATCAAGCATTTCTCTGGTTTTATCTATATAAATATAATTTCCTTCGATTATTTTACTGAACGTTTGAATCCCAAGTGGTAATTTTTTCATAACGACTCACCTCCGGCAGTGATTTTTGATTTATTCAAAATCTCTCTCTGTTTTTTTCTTTCAGTAAAGTGCCTGTGGGGGATGTCTTTTACTCATAGCCTTCTCTTTTAAAAAAATCTTTAACTAAAGGCCATGTCTCTTCTTCAAAATCGGAGGGATCATTTTGCCATTCATGAAGTTTTTTTATAACATTTTCATATCTCTGACGCATCTCTTCTTTATCCATTTTTTCAATCTGCTGTAAAGTGTTCATAAAATTACTTTCTTCCTGTCTCTATAATATCACAAAAGAGAGTTTTTTTCTACAAAAAGTAATATTGCTTTCTTTTGACAGAATTTAATCTGCCGCAAGCTATGGCTGTTTTAATCCCAGTAGTCAGGCTTGGTTTATCGGTGGATTTTTAATCATATAATCACTATCTGATTGGATTTTATTTTTCTTCTTTCTGATTTTACGGCTCCTTCCTCTCTTTCTGCCTTCTTCTTTTATTCTTTCTTCTTCTTCTGATTGTGGCAGTCTGTATGTTCCTTCTTCTGTTTTATAGAAATAATCTATGAGCCAGTCTGAAAGAGGCCGCCGGGGTTTGTCTTTTGATGAAACTACTTCATCATAGATGCGGTCTTTTGTGGCTGTGTAAAAAATTAGCTGGTTTTTAAGAAAGTAATAATAGTAAGAGTAGAAAGACCAAAAAAAAATTAAAAAAGTGCCAAAAAGTATTGTAATAAAAGAGGACTTGACAGAAATATAAAAAAAATCTCCTAAAAATTTTTTAGGAGAAAATCAAGAATAGTCCTATGATAGCAAAAATTGAAAGTTTTGTAGAGATAGAAATTACGGAAAAAGATCTGGATATAAATAAATTAGATGATAAGATTTATAAAGCAAGCATAAAAGCCGGTCAGGAAATTTTTGAAAAATCTTTAGAAGAAATAAATAAGTACGTAATAAAAAAGAAACGTGATAAAGAGGTAGCGAAGATCCATAGCAATAAAAGAGGGAAACTTGGGACAATGGTAGGTGATATAAATTACCGTTACACGCAGGTAAAAGAAGAAATAAATAAAAAAGTAAGTTATTATTCTCCATTAAAAAGAGTCTTGAATATAAAGCCTCATCAACAGATAACCGATGGATTAAAAATTCAGGGAGTGCTGTCATCAAGCAGTGTATCGTACCGAGCTGCATCAGAGAACTTATCGCACAGAATAAGTCATAGCACAATAAGGAGCAGTGCATTGGAAGTAGGAAAAAATTTAAAAAAGGTAATATTAGTGTAAAACATGAATAAACCAGCTTTTATTTTACACTACCAATCAGAGTTTTTATTTAATGTTGAACCATGCAAAAAAATACCTTCTCAGAAAAAGTGTCCACTTTTTTTTAACAATAGTCAATCCCAAATCTTCCGTTAAATTCCTCTATCACCTTCAAAAAATCAACATTCAATACCCTTCTCGTATTACGTATTATATCTTTCGGTATCTTTTTATAAAAAGCCTGGGCAATAGCTCCGGCGATACAGGCAATAGTATCGCTGTCTCCCCCCAGAGAAACAGCTTTTCTTACGGCATCTTCGAAATCCCGGGATTCAAGAAAAGCTATAATGGCTTCCGGAACAGAGCCCTGGCAGGTTACATCGAATTTATAGTGAGGTCTTATTTCATCTAAAGTCCTTTCCAGATTATATCCGAAATACTCATGAATATAATCTTTTATTTCCTTTTTACTTCTTCCCTGCCTGGCAAGAAATATGGCAGATGCCGTGGCCTGAGCGCCTTTTATACCTTCAGGATGGTTGTGTGACACTTCTGCACTTTTTTTTGCTTCCTCTAAAACCTCTTCAATTTTATTGAAAGCAAAACCGACAGGACTTACCCTCATGGCAGAACCGTTTCCGAAACTACCATAACCTGTCATATCATTAGACATAAACCATTTCTTAAAAGCACTTCCGTAACCTGCATCAGGATATTTCCGTCCGTATTCTTTAAAAACAGATATATAATCTTTACCATGCAATATTGCATCTGCCAGAGCTACAGTCATAACAGTATCATCAGTAAATCTTGATTTATGGCAGAACAGCTCAAAATCAGTTGTTTTTATATTATTCCATTCAAAAGGAGAACCTATAATATCTCCTGCTATGGCGCCGAACATATAATCACCCCTTTTACCAGATAATAGATATGAAATTATCATGATTATATCAGAAATAAAAATTTTCTGATATAATTAATATAGATAGTCATTAGAAATACCTGTCACGCGTTACGCGTCACGACTGAAAGAGGTTTTAACAAAATGTTCAAAAAAATTTTTCTGTTTATCACTCTCATAGTGCCTTTAATACTACTCATTCCGTCTATGGCAAAAATAGAAAATAAAGAAATAGAAGCTTATGAATTTGTCATGTCCTGGGGAAGCGAAGGTGATAAAAAGGGACAATTTTCCTACCCTGAAGGGATAACTGTAGACGGAGCGGGAAATATTTATGTCACAGATACAGGGAACCATAGAATTCAGAAATTCGATTCCAGAGGCAAAATTATAACACTCTGGCCGAGTCACGGGACGGATAAAGGAGAACCGGCAGCTCCCAGCGGCATAAGTACAGACAGAGCAGACAATATTTATGTTATGGACAGATGGAATCAGAGGATAGAAAAATATGACAGAAAAGGTAATTTCATAACAGAAGGAAAACTTGAAGGTTACAGCAACAACCAGACTTATGCCCTATACGGGCCATCAGGTATTGCTGTATCGAGAACAGGCTATCTATACGTGGCAGATACGTTCAATCACTCTCTTCAAAGATTTGATACGACCTGCAGACTCATAAACCAGTGGAAACTGAGAAACTCTGACGGTGTCATTCAGCTGTACGGCCCTCTCGGCATATGTATCGGAGACAAAGGTTATATTTATACAACAGATATATCAAATCATACAGTACAGGTCTTTAATACAGAAGGGAAACCTGTAAAAAAATTCGGTAAAAAAGGTGAGGGACCGGGACAGTTTTATTATCCTGCAGGTATTGCATCAGACAACAAAGGGTTTATCTACGTAACAGATTTCAATAACAGGGTTCAAAAATTTACGTCTCAGGGTAAATTTCTGACTCAATTCGGAACAAAAGGTTCCGAAGAGGGAGAATTTGAATGTCCTGAAGGAATAGCCCTGGATAAAGAAGGAAATGTCTATGTTGTGGATAAAACAAATAACAGGATTCAAAAATTCATGGCAGTAAAGAAAAAAGAGAGCGAGCAATAATTATGAAATTTGCCGACATTGTAGATATAAAGGAATTACAGGAATTATGTGAAAGTTTCAGTATGGCTACAGGTATGGCAACAGCCATCCTTGATACAGACGGCACCGTTCTCGTGGCTACAGGATGGTATGATATATGTACAAAATTCCACAGAGTTCATCCGGAGACAGCACGCCGTTGTTTCGAAAGTGACACAGTCCTTGCAGGCTGTTTAAAAAAAGGTGAACTGTATAATATATATAAATGCAGGAATGGCCTGATTGATGCAGCCATACCAATTACCGTAGAAGGAGAACATATGGCAAATTTCTTTGCCGGTCAGTTCTTTATGGAGCCGCCAGACAGGGAGTATTTTATCAGGCAGGCAGAAGAATTCGGTTTTGACAGAACCGAATATATGAACTCGCTGGAGAAGGTTCATGTTTATACGGAAAACCAGATAAAAGGAGCACTGGATTTCTACTGTCGCCTGGCCCGTCTTATGAGCGAGACAGGTCTTGCCAGAAAAAGGCTTGAGGAAAGCAACAGAGAACTTTGCAGACACAAGGAGCATCTGGAAGAACTCGTTAAAGAAAGGACAGACGAACTGGTATGTGCCAGGGATCAGGCAGAAGCGGCCAGCAGAGCAAAAAGTATTTTTCTGGCAAATATGAGCCATGAACTGCGTACTCCTCTGAATTCTATCCTCGGGTTTTCACGGCTTATGAAAAATTCCACGGGAGTTACGGTAAAACAGATGGAAAGTCTGGATATTATTACCAGAAGCGGTGAATATCTGCTGAACTTAATAAATAATGTGCTGGATATATCCAAGATTGAGTCAGGCCGGATAGAACTTGAAGAGACAGAGCTTGATCTCTGTCAGATAATCCATGAAATGAAATCTCTAATGTCTGTAAAGGCAGAAGAAAAAGGATTGACTTTTACCGTTGAACAGTCTCCTCATATTCCCCGGTATATCAGAGTAGATTCCGGGAAATTACGTCAGGTACTGCTCAATTTAATAGGAAATGCCATTAAATATACATCCAGTGGAGGCATATCAATGAAGGTCATGCCTGCCGGGCCGATTTCATCTGATAAAATACAGATACGATTCGAAGTGGAAGATTCCGGTTCAGGCATAAATGAAAAGGATAAAGAAAATATCTTCTTTCCATTTGTGCAGGTGGGAAAAAATACATCTATCGAGGCAGGAACAGGACTTGGACTTGCTATAAGCAAACAGTATGTAGAACTGATGGGCGGACATATTGGTGTAGAAAGTGAACCTGGCAGAGGCTCCGTATTTCATTTTGAAATTCCTGTCAGACCGGCCATGGATGAAGCAATTCCTGTTGATACAAGGAAAGGTTATGTTACAGGCCTGGCAGAAGGACATGGCCTATATCGTATTCTCATAGTTGAAGATCAGATTGAGAATCGTTTATTGCTGCGAAGACTGCTTGAACCGGTAGATTTAGAAGTCCGTGAAGCGGTAAACGGACTGGAAGCAGTCACGCTGGCTAAAGAGTGGCATCCCCATCTGATCTGGATGGATATCAGAATGCCTGTAATGAATGGACTGGATGCCACAAGAAAGATCAAAGCAGAAGAGCAATCTATCAGGATTGTGGCTCTCACCGCCCACGCCATGGAAGAAGAGAGAAGGGAAATACTGGAAGCAGGATGTGATGATTTCATAAGGAAACCATGGAAGGATACGGAAATCTTCGATAGCCTGACAAAACATCTCGGTATAAGCTTTAAATATTCTGAAGACTATGAAGAGGATTATATAGAACCTGATCTGTCGGGAATCGGGGATTTACCTCACGATTTACTTGAAGAATTAAGGCATGTTGTAGAACTCTTAAATAAACAGCGCTGTCTTGATGTAATTGAACAGGTTCGCCATATATCATTAGACTTATATGAAGCTCTACGTCTCATGATAGAAAACAGAGGCTATAAAAAATTGCTTGAAATTCTGGACAGATTGTTGGAAAGGAAAAGCTGATGAATATCATAACAGATAATATCTCCCCTTCAGGAGATATACTATTAGTTGATGATAATCCGGGTAACCTTAATCTTCTGGAACATATCCTGACCGGTGCAGGTTACCAGGTAAGATCAGCCAGTGACGGGGAACTGGCTCTGCGGAGTATAAAAGTCGAACTGCCTGTTCTGATTCTCCTGGATATAAAGATGCCAGGCATAGACGGTTTCGAAGTATGTCGCAGACTTAAGGAAAATGAGGAAACCAGTTCTATTCCTATAATATTCATAAGTGTTCTGGAAAACGAACGGGATAAAGTTAAAGCTTTTCAGGCCGGTGGTGTGGACTATATAAACAAGCCATTTCATCCGGAAGAAGTACTTGCAAGAGTCAGAACCCATCTTACCCTTCATCAGGCCCAGTTAAATCTGGAAAAAACAGTAAAAGACCGTTCTATGCAACTGGAACAGATAAATTTAAAACTCCAGCAGCAGATAAAGGGACATGTACTTACAATGAATGCCCTGAGGGAAAGTGAAGAACGTTTCCGTCATCTTATTACCAATACGCCCGATATAGTCTGGCAGACTGATGAACAATATATATTTGTTTATGTAAGTCCTCAGATAGAAAAGATTGTAGGATATAAACCTGAAGATCTTATAGGACGTAGTTCTTTCACATATCTTGCCCCAGAAACAATAGATACAACAAGAGAGCTTTTTCAAAGAATAATTGAAACAAAAAAAACTTCCTTTTCCTTTGAAGCAAAATGGATAGACAAAAAGGGCCAATCGGTTATACTTGAAAGCCGTGTTACTCCTGTATACAGAAGTGATGGTTCATGTAATGGCTTTATGGGTATAGACAGAGACATTACAGACCGTAAAATTGCGGAACAGCAGAAGGAAAAACTGCAGGCACAGTTACTTCAGGCACAGAAGATGGAATCCATAGGCAGACTGGCAGGAGGTGTGGCTCACGATTTCAATAATATGCTCGGTGTAATCATAGGCTATACGGAAATGGCCCTTATGGACATTGAACCTTCCAGTGTACTTTATGACCAGCTCAGGGAAATACTTCAGGCATCTCAAAGGTCAGCAGAACTTACAAGACAGCTTCTGGCCTTTGCCAGAAAACAGCCTGTCAGTCCCAGGCTAATTAACTTAAATGAAACCATGTCTGGTATGCTCAATATGCTCAGAAGACTCATTGGAGAAGATATTGAACTGATATGGTTACCGGGTCATGATCTGTGGAAAATATTCTTAGATCCCTCACAGTTAGGTCAGATTCTTGCCAACCTGGTGGTAAACAGCCGCGATGCCATATCGGGTATCGGTGCCATAACAATGGAAACAGGAAATGTAACGCTTGATAATTTATATTCTGCCTCTTGCCCTGAATTAATTTCCGGTGAATATGTTTTATTGACAGTAAGTGACACAGGCTGTGGTATAAAGAAGGATATAATGGAACACATTTTCGAACCTTTCTTCACAACCAAAGAAACAGGATGCGGTACAGGACTCGGGCTGGCGACAGTCTATGGTATAGTCCGGCAGAATAATGGGTTCATCGACGTATACAGTGAACCTGGTAATGGGGCAACATTCAAGATCTATCTGCCAAGGCATGAAGAGAATGCCCTTCACGGGACACAGAAGAGAAATGGGGAGAATATACCTAAAGGAAAAGAGACTGTATTAATCTGCGAAGATGAAGAGTTTATTCTCAATCTCTGTAAGAATAGCCTCACAAGGCTTGGTTACCTGGTAATAACTGCAAAATCACCGAAACAGGCGCTCGTTATGGCAAAAAATCACAATGGCCCTTTAGATCTGTTGCTCACTGATGTAGTAATGCCGGAGATGAACGGAAAGGAACTTATGGGAGAACTGCAGAATATCAGGCCAGATATAAAATGTATTTACATGTCCGGTTATACCGCCGAAATAATAGCCCATAAAGGAGTAATTGAAGAAGGAGTAAATTTTATTCAGAAACCATTTTCAGTATATGAACTGGCACAAAAAGTAAGAGAGGTAATTGATGCAAAAAAAACATAGCAGATAAAATTCTGACTCTGTCATAAATTCTGTATAAAAACCATGACCGGTTCGGGTCACAACGATATGAGAATCTGTTCCTCCCGTGACGCGTCACGATTCTCATATAAACCCTTAAATAATACATATATACTCTCGTAACGCATTACGCTTCTCATAATAAAAACCGGTTTACTTATGCATAATTTTACTGAAAATAGAGCCAACAATCTCCATGGCGACTCTGTTTTCCATTTTATTATTTTTACTTACCGGTCACGCGTTACGGATAATGTCACACATATATTATACTCTTTCCAAATTAACCTTTCAAGACAGTGAAGGATTCCTCTTTACTCTGTAGAATTTTAGAGAACTCATTATAATTATCTTAAGGAGATTCAAAGATGGAAAAGAATATGACAAGAAGAGATTTTATTAAACTCGGGAGTAGTATTGCAGGTATATTACTGGTTCCTTCTATTGTATCGGGTGTACAGGCAATGGAATATTTCAGCACTATGCCGAAATTCCCTGAAAATCCGGACGGACTCATATATTATACCGCCCATATAGAGAAAAACGGATGGACTGACTGGTGTAAAGACGGAGAAGTCTGCGGCACACCTGATAACAAAAGAGCTATAGGTGCTATGGCAATCAAGTTCCGGGGAGGCATAGCTTCCTATGAAGCATATCTGCAGGGATTGTCCTGGACAGATTGGTACGGAAATGGAGATGTATGCGGTTTCATTAACGGGGGACAGCCCTGGGGAGCTTTTAAAATAAGAGTACCAAAAATAAGTGTTTTCTACAGAGCTCATTTTTATGGCTCAGGGTGGACCCAGTGGTATAAAGACGGTAAAACCTGTGGTTATACAGGAAAAGACAGCAAAATTCTGAATGCAATAGAAATCACCTGTACAAAACCATGATGAGTAAGAACATATTATCAAATATAAGCCTTAAACTGCCCCTGGCAGTAGTAGTATTCTTGCTCTTTATCCTGCTAATAAACAGAATAAATTTAGAGCCGAACTGTATTACAATAAATGTAATCTCACCTGAAGATGATGTATATCAACTGTTTTATGATAAAGGCAGGGGTTTTAATGAAGAGGATTCAATTAAAACTGAAGTAAAAAAAGGTGAAAATAATATAAAATTCTTCCAGTTACCTCCCGGTAAATTCAGTACAATAAGGATAGATACGGGAACAAAAGAGGGAGAAATAAGAATAAAATCCATAAAATTTATTCATTATTTCAACAGTTTATCTTTAAAAATCACCCTTTATAATTTTTCACCTGAAGAAATAAAGGAATCCTTCAGTCCCGGAGACAGTCTCACCGATTTTACCATTAAAGATAACTCCCTTCATGTTATATCTAAAGGTACAGATCCGGCTATCATCTTCAAAGGAAAACTTGAACATATATACAGTAATATCTCTAAAAATATTCTGTACAAAAAATCAATTCTTTATATACCGTCACTGTTTCTATCATTCCTTCTATCTATTCTATTAAATTTCCTCATCACAATTCTGAATTTAAGCGAACCGGTAGAAAGAAAAATAGGATATTTCAGGGAGTTCTGTGTTTTTCTATGGCAAATGGTAAAGGACAGAAGAATCATTTTTGAGCTGACAAAAAAGGATTTTCAGACCAGATATCTCGGTTCATATCTCGGTATCCTCTGGGCTTTTGTCAATCCTACCGTAAATATTCTCATTATGTGGTTTGTTTTTCAGGTAGGATTCAAGTCACAGCCTGTAGATAATTTCCCTTTTATACTCTGGCTTATATGTGGCATGCTGCCATGGTTTTTCTTCTCCGAAAGTCTTAACAGCGCAACAGGCTCCATAATAGACAATAAATATCTTGTAAATAAAGTAGTATTCAGAGTAAGTATCCTTCCTGTAATAAGAATACTTTCGGCCCTGTTTATACACCTGTTTTTTATTCTGGTAATATTTTTTATGTTTTTCGTATATGGATATAAGCCCGATCTGTACACGCTGCAGGTCATATACTATTTATTTTCAGCAATTGTTCTGCTTCTGGGACTTTCGTGGATTACTTCATCCATAGTTATTTTTATAAGAGATCTGTCACAGGTAATAGGTGTAATATTGCAGTTTTTTTTCTGGCTTACGCCCATATTCTGGTCTCTCAAGATGGTACCAAAAAAAATGCACTGGTTTTTCAAATTGAATCCTGTTTATTATATAACAGAAGGCTACAGGGAGACTTTTATATATAAAGTATGGTTCTGGGAACATCCATGTCTTATGCTTTACTTCTGGGGTCTTGCACTTACCGTATTTGTCCTTGGAGCCCTCATATTCAGGAAACTGAGACCTCATTATGCAGATGTTTTATAGGGGCAGTTCGCGAACTGCCCCTGAAGCGGGTTATTTATAAAACTCTCCTAAAATATTCTGTGCTTCAATTTGTAATTCCGGGTGATTGCTCCTAAGGGCGCTCATAACATGAAGTAAAGCTTTATCTTTATTGATTTTCACCATATTTGTGAGAGCAGAAATCTTTACTTCCAGAGTTCCTTCTCTTATAGAATTGGCAAGTCCGTCTATTATATCTCCTTCATCGGGAGAAAGCTGTATTTCCAGTTTCTGAACATCCTTCCTTGTCAACCCCAGGGAACCCAGGTTCCTGAAATTTATGTCGGAATCAATTTCTTCAAAAGCCAGAACAGAAAGTCCGGGGAAATCCTTTTCAAGTAATCTCCTTACTGAAAGACGACATTCAGAAGAAGAAACTATTACAGGATTTAAGAAATCTGCCTCTTTTGCTTCTTCAAGCTTTTTACTCACAACTTCAAAGAGATACCCGTAGAGTCTTTTTATGACAGGAGAGGAAGGTTTAACACTTTTAAGAAGCCTCATTATGAATTTTTCGAAATCCCTCTCAAGCGTAAATCCGGCAATTTCTCCTGAATGATCAAGAAGGTCGCGGCAGATAATCTTTTTAAGGGATTTTCTTACATATTCCGATAGTGTATCAGGCTGTCTGATATAAGAATAGATTGCCATAGTTTCAAAAATAACATTCAGATTCCTGACAGGAATTCTTTCTTTTAATAAATTCCTGAGAACAATATGAATTTCAGTAAGAGAGAGTTTATGAGGATAAATTTCATCAACCACTACAGGGTTGATTTTTTTCAATGCCTGAATTAATGAAGCTGTTTCCTGAAGTCCGAATAATTCTCCTACATGAGTTTTTATAACTTCTGAGAGATGCATTATAATAATATTCACCGGCTCAAGGATCATAAAATCTGTTTTTTCTGCTTCGTATCTCTGAGACTGTTCAATCCAGACAGAAGGAAGAGAATAAACAGGATCGTTACATTTTTCGCCTTTTAAAATATCCAGAAGTTCTGCTTTATGGGTTGCAAGAAGTTTCCCCGGCCTCAATTCTCCTCTTGCCGCTTCCACATCGTAAACCTTTAAGATATACATGCCGGGATTAATAAGCATATTATCACGGAAACATATTCGCGGCAAAGCAAATCCAAGTTCCAGAGCTATATGACGTCGAAGGGTTGAAAGTCTTTCCTGCAGTTCTCCTCCGTAATTAGGATCTATAAGAGAGAGAAGCTCTTTACCCAGTTCTATTGTAAGAGGTTCAAGAGGAATAATATTAAATACTTCTTCTGATTTTTCAAACTGTTCCGATGTTTCCTGGCAAAGAAAAGGAGCAGACTGGGTTACATTAAGATGACGCCACATTATAGCAGAATAAAGGTTTTTATATGGATGTTTCAGAGTTTCCCTGTCACAGTATCTCATGGCTTTCTGGTAGGACTGGGCAGCTTCTCTGGTCATACCTCTCTCTTTATACATATCTCCAAGATCACTGTAATATATTGGTTCTCCCGGATTTAACCCTATAGCTCTTTCATAATGTTTTATGGCTTTGGTGTAATCTCCTTTTCTTGAATATAAACCTCCAAGGGCATGATGGGCTTTATGATTGAAATCGCTTACTTTCAGGCTCAAAAGATATTCATCTTCAGCTTTATCGTAATTTCCCATAACCTCATAGGTTTTGGCAAGATGATAATTTGCATATAAATGCCTGGGATTAATCTCAAGGATATTATTGAAATAATCTATTGCTTCATTATATTTTCCTTCATTCAGGCTTATAATTCCAAGCCCTTCGTAAGAAGAACAGAAACGTTCGTTAAGTTCCAGACTCTTCTTATAAGCTTCGACTGCCCTGTCTGAAATATTTTTTTCCTGGAATGCATGGCCTAGGTGATAATAAATCTCTGCTGCAGGTTTGATTTCTATAGCATGTGAAAGATAATCAATGACCTGGTCATAATCTTTCAATTCTCTGTAGAGAAGGGCTATCTGAAGATAATTCTGTATATTATCAGGTTCTGATTTTATCCTCTCAGATACAAAATTTACTCCCTTCAAAAATTCTTCTCTCCCCTTCTGTTCATTTCCCTGCCTCACAAATACTATGCCTTTTTCAAGCGCACAGATGGGAACTAAAGAAGGATTGAGAGAAAGGGCACTGTCAAAGCTATTGATTGCCTGTTCCAACTTTCCTGTAAGGGCATAAAACCTTCCCAGTTCTATGTGAACCTCATAAAATCCGGGGGCCATTCTGAGTGCTTCCTGATAATTTCTCTCTGAAAGATTCCACAGCCCCTGTTCCTGATAAACACGGGCCAGCTGTTTATGAGCCCAGGGAGAAGGTTTGAGCTTAATTGCTCTTTCATACATATTCCCTGATTTTGTAAGTTCATACTGATGATAATAAATATCTCCCAGGCCTGAATAGTGTAAACTTTCTTCAGGCTCATAATCAATGGCCATACCGTAATAAAATACTGCGTTCTGGTAGTCTTTTTTAAGAAAATAAAGAAGTCCGAGTATACCGAAGGGCCATCCTTCACTGGGATAAACTTCTGCCAGTTTTTCACCTCTCTCTATAGCTTCTTTATAATTACCCTGATCGCATAATAATATTATGAGAGCTCTGTATGCTTCACCTGATTTTGGCTCCAGATTTATAGCTTTTTCATAATTCTCAAGAGCTTTCTTGAAATTTTTTATTTCTCTGCAGGCATTTCCGAGAGCAAGATAAAATACCGCTATGGATTTATCAATTGATATAGCCTTTTCAAAACTCTTTATACTTTCTTCGTATTTTTCCAGTTTACCGTACAAAAGACCGAGATTATAATAAACCATAGAAAAATTCGGAGAATTTTCGAGGGATTTCTGGTAATAGTTCAGAGCTTCTTCGTAGTTACCGAGATGCATATAAACGTCTCCCATGCCCTTAAAAGCAAAAGCATCTTTTGCACTGAGACGAAGAGCTTTTCTGTGATTGTTAAGGGCATCATGGTAACGGCCGAGTTTTAAATAAGTATTGGCAAGGGCATTATAAGAATAAACATCCTGTGCATCAAGTTCGACAGACTTGGAAAACTCTACCAGTGCATCATCAAATCTTCCGTCTTTGAAATAAGCATTGCCCAGGTTATAATGTGTATAGGCATCAGAAGGCTCAATCTCAAGAGCTCTCTGATAATTATCAATAGCAAGATGTATTTCTCCCTTATGATGATAGAGCCTTCCGAGACGTAAAAAAGCTGTTGGTTCCTGGGTATCACTCTGGACCTTTCTTTTATATTTATCAAACTCTTCTTCAAGATCATATTTATCAGGGTTATAATACTCGGGTTTTCTATAGGATCTCGTAAGTAATTTCTCAAAAAAATTCTTTTCTTTCAACACTGTTTCTATCCCCTCTCTGCAGATTTTATATATTACCGGCCATTACTGAAGTGAGCATAAATAATACATACATGCCCTCGTAACGCGTAACGTGTGACGGGGAGGAAAACTTTTGTTATATGCTTATGATCAGGTCAGTATATGTCCTGTGAAAATTATAACTTCGACAGATATTTTTTTCTTTCCTCTAAAGAGTGGAATCTTTCCTTGAGTGACCGCTCCCACCGCTAAATCCTAACGGATTATAGCGGGGGCATCTAGAGCTTCCATGCTCAAGGACTCCAGGCCCAAGTCCTTTATATATATAGCTGAATTATAGTCTCTTGGAATTACAAGATTACAAACAGGACAAATATGTGTCCTCATAGATAGACTCTTATTTACCATATTTCCACAG
>JAKPQU010000429.1 GCA_029555925.1 Bacillota bacterium | reverse complement strand
TTATCTTCTGGTAATAATTGACTCAATATCTGCCATTCTTCATCTATAAGATCTGTAGCGTAATTTTTACGACACATTTTTCATCACCAATTACTAAATATGCCATAATTTCCCTGATAAATCTAGCTAAAACATACTTTTGGCTTTTCAGACACCCTCTATTATTAAACAACTGAGGAAGGGGAGTATAATAAACAATGTCTAAAATAATAAATGAAACGGAACTGGAACAGGAAGTATTAAAATTACTTAAAGCTCAGGGTTACATTACCTTATTCGGTCCAGATATAGGCCCTGATGGGAACCGTCCAGAAAGAAAAAGCTACAGTGATGTCATATTAACAGACAGACTGGCTCATGCAATAAAAAGACTTAACCCCTCCCTTCCCCAGGAGCAGCATGAAGAAGTAATAAAAAGTATCCTCAGAAATTCTGCCCCTTCTCTTCTAATGAACAATAAGAATTTCCATATGATGTTAACAGAAGGAGTGGGTACAGAATATCGTAAAGGAGATAGAATAGCAGGGGATAATGTCTGGTTTATTGACTTTCAGAACCCTAAAAACAACGAATTCCTTGCTGTAAATCAGTTTACTGTCATAGAAGATAATAATAACAGAAGACCTGACATTGTAATCTTTATCAACGGCCTCCCTGTTACAGTAATTGAACTTAAGAACCCGGAAGATACAGAAGCTACTATATGGACCGCCTTCAATCAGTTCCAGACCTATAAAATCCAGATACCATCACTCTTTCAGTATAATGAACTCTTAATTATAAGTGATGGGTTTGATGCAAAAGCAGGAACAATAACTTCAGATAAAGACCGGTTTATGCCATGGAAAACTGTTGACGGTAGAAGTCTGGCAGATGAGTTTACCCCTCAACTGGATGTCCTTATTAAAGGTATGTTGAACAAGAAAGTCCTCATTGATTTAATCCAGAACTTTATAGTCTTTGAAAACAATGGCTCTGCGATGATAAAAAAGCTGGCAGCCTATCATCAGTATTATGCGGTAAATAAAGCTGTAGCTACCACTATTAAAGCAGCAGGCCCGCAGGGAGATAAAAGGTGTGGTGTAGTATGGCATACCCAGGGTTCAGGCAAGAGCCTTACTATGGTATTCTATTCAAGGAAAATAGTTCTTTCTCTGAATAACCCTACTATTGTAGTTATTACAGATAGAAATGATCTTGATGACCAGCTCTTTGGTACCTTCGGCAGATGTGCGGAAATACTCAGGCAGGAGCCTGTTCAGGCTTTATCAAGAGATCATATAAAAAACCTTCTCTCAGTAGCTTCAGGAGGGGTAATATTTACAACCATCCAGAAGTTTTTCCCTGAAGAAAAGGGAGAAGTCTACCCACTATTATCAGAAAGACACAATATAGTTGTAATAGCAGATGAGGCCCATAGAAGTCAGTATGATTTTATAGACGGATTCGCAAGACATATGAGAGATGCCCTGCCTAATGCTTCATATATAGGTTTTACCGGCACTCCTATTGAATCAGGAGACAAAAGTACCCCTGCTGTTTTCGGAGATTACATAGATATTTACGATATTGAACAGGCAGTAAAAGACGGTTCCACGGTAAGAATATATTATGAAAGCAGACTTGCGGAACTTAATCTGAAAGAAGAAGAAAAACCAAAGATTGACCCTGAGTTTGAACTTGTCACAGAAGGTGAAGAAGTAGAAAGGAAAGAAAAGCTGAAGTCCAGATGGGCAAGGCTTGAAGCAATAGTAGGAAGTGAACAGAGAATAAAGCAGATTGCAGCAGATATAGTTACTCACTTTGAGGATAGGCTCAATATATTGGAAGGGAAAGGCATGATTGTCTGCATGAGCAGAAGAATCTGCATTGACCTTTATAAGGAAATAATAAAACTCAGACCGGAATGGCATAATAAAGATGATGATAAAGGAATAATTAAAGTTATAATGACAGGTTCAGCTACAGACCCGGAACACTGGCAGGAGCATATCAAAAACAACCCTAGAAGAAAAGCCATCAGTGAAAGAATGAAAGACCCATCAAATCCTTTGAAACTTGTAATAGTCAGAGATATGTGGCTCACCGGATTTGATGTGCCATGCCTTCACACAATGTATATAGATAAACCTATGAGAGGACATGGACTTATGCAGGCCATAGCAAGAGTAAACAGAGTATTTAAAGATAAGCCGGGCGGCCTTATAGTGGATTATATAGGTATAGCAGAATCACTGAAATATGCTCTCATAGATTATACTCAAAGTGGAGGAAAAGGAAAAACCACTATAAATCAGGAAGAAGCAGTGGAAGTTATGATGGAGAAATATGAAATTGTCTGCCAGCTATTTTATGGCTTTAATTATAAACAGATTTTTACTGCTGCACCTATGGAAAAGCTCGGTATTATAACAAAAGCAGTAACTCATATCCTAGAACTTTCTGATGGAAAAGAAAGATTCATAAAATATGTAACAGATTTATCCAGGGCTTTTGCACTGTCAACACCTAATAGAAAAGCTATTGAAATAAGAGATGAAGTGGGATTTTTCCAGGCAGTTAAAAAAAGAATAGAGAAGATAACCCAGACCAGAGAAGCTCTTACCGATGAAGATCTAGACAGTGCAATCAGGCAGATTATATCAAAAGCTATTATAACTGATAAAGTAGTGGATATATTTTCAGCAGTAGGACTTAAAAAACCGGATATATCCATATTATCAGATGAATTCCTGGCAGAAGTAAATGGTATGGAACATAAAAATCTTGCCTTTGAAACTTTAAAGAGACTTTTAAATGATGAAATAAAGAGTATCAGTAAACGCAATCTTGTAATAGGGAATTCCTTTGCTGAAATGCTTGAGAATACAATACAGAGATATAAAAATAAGACTATAGAAACAGCTAGAATCATAGAAGAAATGATAGATCTTGCAAAGGGTATAAGAGAATCTAAAGACAGAGGAGAAAAACTCAATCTCACAGAAGACGAGCTGGCTTTTTATGATGCCCTGGAAGTAAATGACAGTGCAGTTAAAATCCTGGGCGATGACACATTAAAGGATATAGCACGAGAACTTGTAAAAACTGTAAGAAATAATCTCTCTATAGACTGGACTCTTAAAGAAAGTGTACAGTCCAAAATGAAAGTTGCTATAAAAAGATTACTCAGAAAACATGGATATCCACCTGATAAAAGGGAAAAGGCAACGGAAACAGTGCTGGAACAAGCACGCTTACTGTGTAAAGATTTGTCGATATAATAGTTTATAAAACCTAAGAAGATTATGGATGATAATAAGTTCAGTAAAGTGGCCCCCATTGTCAAGACATAATGTCATTAAATTCCTCTTTAATGGTTTTATTTAATAAGTTTGATATAATAGAAAACCTATATTTAATCAGGAGGAACTGATTTTATGGAGAAAATATAACTTATGGCATAAGTTCAGCTTTAATAGAATATCCAGAAAATGGCTATATATAAGTCTATATATGAAAATAGATTATTAATATTGTAGACTATATATCCATCTTTTGTGGCTATTAACGATATGTCCTCTGTTAAATTCAAACAAATTCTTAACAGGCTTTTTGAATTTAACTGTAATTTCGCTGCTCTTTTCTCCTGATATAAGTGTAAAATCTTTAGTTTCTATATTTACGCCGGGAGCCGGTTTTATTTTACCGGAAATGAAATCATCTGTGTGGTAACTGAACCGGCTTTTTTCTTCATTTAACTGTATAAGAAATGTTTTATCGTCTATTTTTTTTACATCACCTGCGGAAGTGACTGAGAAATTCGTAAGAAAAACTGTTGTAACAGGATATACCTTCAGGTCTGAGCCGTGAATAATATTTACTGCTTTTTCCAGATTGTAGGCAAAAACAGGTTTTTCTCCGAGACCGAAAAAGCTGTTATCCATTACCGCAGCAGGTACATTAAAGATATAACACTCGTTATTTTTGTATGAATAAATGTCTTCTTCTATGGTTTTTACCAGATTGCCAGATTGATACCACAGGGTTGCTTCCCTTCTTACAAGATGTATATTTGTTACGATTATTATGATTGTTATAAAAGCGAAAAATATTTTTATATAAAAATTCTCCAGTCTGAGTAATATAATGGAAAGGGCCATAGATAATCCTATGAAAGGTATGTACATATACCATCTTGCCATAAGTCCTAGAACTGGTAAGAGTGTTATTAAGATCCATAATAAGCAGTAGAGAATATCCTTTTGAAATATATATTTTCTCAGGCTTTTAACTGATAAAAATATTGCCAGAAACAGAAATATAACCAGGTCATACCGTGAGGCAGGGAAGGTCATAAAGTAAAAGGCTTCTTTCAGATGTTTAAGAATACGAAAAAAAGTGAAGTTTGTATTTCCCGTACCTCCTGTCATGGAGCCCAGGAATATGAGGCGAAATAACATGTAAAGAAAGAGAATTATGAAATAGGGAAGAGATTCCTTTAATGCGTGACGGGTGCAGGCTTTTTTTTCATTTTCTGGCTGTAATATGAGAGATGTTATTAATATAATGGCAGGAAGGGTCACTGCCATTTCTTTTGCCATAAGGGCAAATATGAAACTGATATAGCCCGGTGTCAATTTACCTTTATAAAAAAATATTATTGAAAGAATATAAAATATACAGCAGAGGCTGTCAGGCCTTGCAGAGATCCAGAAAATTGTATCGGTCAAGACAGGATGGACGGAAAAAAACATGGCAGCCAGAAAACCTCTCATATTATTGCCCGGAAAGAGCATATTTGTAAGATAATAAACTTCTGCTGTACATATTACATGAAATATTTTATTGGTGATATTATATCCTGTCGGATTTAACCCCCATATAGATCTGTCCATTAATACCGTAAGTATTGTGAGAGGCCTGTACCGTCCTCCTTCGTTTCGGACTCCTTCTTTATTTGCCAGAAAGATTTTGCCTGTGTCAAACCTTCTATCCAGGTATTCAAAATCATCTGAGTGAAAAAAGGCATGCCATGCAGGGCAGGTTACATACAGTATAATGACTATAAGGAATGTAATTTGCAGGAATGGCAGTTTTTTATTCATTTTTGAATTATATGCGTGATGCGTAATGCGTGATGTGTCTTCCCGTCACGCGTCACGCGTCACGCATTACGATATTAATGCAACAGATTTGCCGCCAGTTCTGCAAGAGGTGAACGTTCGCCTTTTGTCAGGGTAATATGGGCATAAATTTTCTGGTCTTTAAATTTTTCCACAATAAAGGTCAGGCCGTTACTTGTAGAATCAAGATAAGGGTGATCTATTTGATAGGCATCGCCTGTAAGTACTATCTTGGTTCCTTCACCGGCTCTTGTAATAATTGTTTTTGCTTCATGGGGGGTAAGGTTCTGTGCCTCGTCAATAATCAGATATTGCTGTGGCAGACTTCTGCCGCGAATAAATGTAAGGGATGCAATTTCTACCAGTTTTGACGTAATAAGACTATCCAGTTTACTTTCTATGCTGGTTTTTTTGCTGGTTGTATAACTGGTCAATAAAAATTCTAGATTATCAAAAATGGGATGCATCCATGGTGAAAGTTTTTCTCCTTCTTTCCCCGGCAGATATCCTATGTCTTTACCCATTGGTATAAGAGGGCGATATACGCTCATTTTACGATAGACCTTGTCATTGAGAACCTTCTGAAGTCCAGCGGCAAGGGCAAGTATGGTTTTCCCTGTCCCTGCCTTTCCTAACATAGTTACAAGGAGTACACTGTCATCGAGTAACATGTCAAGGGCAAAACGCTGTTCTTTATTCATAGACTTTATACCGAATACGTCATTTTTCAGATCTTTTAAGAGATTTATTCTATTACTCTCCCTGTCATATCGCCCGAGAGCTTTTTTATTTGTAGGAGTTCCGACGGTGATATACTGGTTGGTATAATAGGAAACATTATTTGGCTCATGATAGCCTTTTTCGTAAAAGATGGCCATTTCTTCATCTGTAATCTGGCATAAATCTTCTCCCGTATAGAGTTCGTCCAGATTGACCTTATCTGCTCTGTAATCTTCCGATTTAAGCCCCAGAGCCTGTGCTTTAACCCTCATATTAATATCTTTGGATACCATAATAACTTTTTTTTCAGGGTTTTCTTTTTTTATTGCCAGTGCCGTTGCGATGATAAGGTTATCATGATTTGCCTGAAAACCAGCCGGTAACAGGTCGAAATTATTAGATTTTATGGCTATTTTAAATATGCCATCTTTGCCGAGAGGCACACCTTCTTCAATATTTCCCTGTTCTCTGAGTTTATCAATATTTTTTATGACTACCCTTGCATTGCGGTTAACTTCCTGTGAGCCTCGTTTGAATTTATCCACCTCGTCCAGAACAATAATAGGAAGGACTATTTCATTATCCTGAAAAGAGAACATAGCCTGCGGGTTGTGAAGCAGAACACTTGTATCCAGAACATAGATTTTCCTGTCACTCATATTATTTATTGTTTCATCTCCTTATTTTGTTTCGTGACGCGTGACGCGTAACGCGTGACGCGAAGATGACCATGAATATTATATTCTATAAGAATTTTAACTCATAAAGAGGTAAAGTGTCAAGCAATAATAGGTTTTAAAGAATTCTGTCAATCTGAAAAATCCTGAAAATCCCTGTCCACAATCCGTGCAATTCATGAATGCGTGTAATCTGTGATCTGCTTTTTTGTTTACATTTTGTTAACAATAATCTATTTAATTATGAAAAATTAAATGGTATTATATAAATGATAATTTAGAAGAAATATATTTTTTTAATATATATAGATATATAGGAAGGAGAAAGAACTATGAATATAAGTGACATAGGTAAATCAATGGCATCTGGCAAGATCGAGAAAAAAGCCGCTCCAAAGAAGAAAAAAGAAACTGAAGAAGCAAAAGATTCCGTACAACTCGGAACTTCTATGGCTGCACCGGAAACGCCGAAGATGGCAGAGGGAAAAAAGGTAGAAGCTGAGCCGGAAGAAAAGAAAAGTGCGAGCAGCGGTAAAAGCAAAGAGGGAGTGAATTTAAAATTCATCCATATGAATGACTTCCACGGTTATGTAGAAGAACTTGATAAGCCGGAAGGACAGGAACACATAATCGGAGGTATAGGAAGACTTGCAGGAGAAATAAAACAACTTAAAAGTGAAAATCCTCAGGGAACTATAACACTTGACGGCGGAGATGTTTATGACGGAGGATTTTACAGCAAGGTAACTCACGGTGAAATAGTAAGCAAACCTCTTGCTGCTATGGGATTTGATGCAAGTGTCATTGGTAACCATGATGTTACATGGGGACTTGACGATTATGCTGCCATAGCAAAAGATATGAATACGGATATACTGGGTGCAGCAAATATAACAGATCTTTCTCCCGGAGGAGACCTGAAATTTTTAAAACCATACAAAATTGTCGAAAGACAGGGAGTAAAAATAGGTATTTTAGGTCTTGCTACTCCTATGACATCTCTGTCTACTCCTCAGAAAGGACTTATAGAAGTCGGCGATCCCAGACAGGCTGCAGAGGGTTTTGTTAAAAAACTCAGAAATGAAGAAAAAGTTGATTTGGTAGTAATACTTTCCCATCTCGGCCATGATGAAGATGTTAAAATAGCAGAGAAGGTAAAAGGTATAGATTTAATAGTCGGAGCCCATTCCCATACAGCAATGCATGATGCTGAAAAAGTTGGGGATTCTATAATTGTTCAGGCAGGCGGAGAAGGTAAATATGTAGGAGATCTTAACCTGGTATTTGATCCTTCTTCTAAAAAAGTTGTATCTTATAAAGAACATCTTATCCCTATCACAGCTGATATAAAACCTGATCCGACTGTAACAAAAATCATAGCTCCTTATATAGAAAAATATGAAGGTGTTAAGAATGAAGTACTCGGTAAAACCTCTGAAAATCTGGAATTAATATCAAATAAGAGAACAAATCTCTGTAACCTCTTTGTAGATGCCCAGAAGAAAGACTCAGACCTGGCAGTAACTTCCTCTTTCTCCATAAGAAAAGGTATAGAAAAGGGAGATATAACAACGGGTAAACTCTTTCAGATGTATCCCTTTGATAATGAACTGGTGCAGATAAAAGCCAAAGGTGCTACAGTGCTGAAATTCCTCGAAGGAGGTCTCAGATTTGTAGAGGGAGATAAGGATAATTATGCCCTTGTATCTGGACTTTCCTATGAATTTAACCCGACTCTCCTTGAAGGAAACCGTATTACATCCGTTACCTTTAAAGGCAAGAAGATGACCCCCCAGGAATTTGCAAAGAAGAATATCACCATGAGTATGGACAATTATACCTATGGAAAATCCTATTTTAAAGAAGGAAAAATGCTCCAGAAATATGGAAGAGTATTCGATGTATTGAGAGATTATATAAAAGAGAATTCTCCTCTTAATAATATTTCCAAAGAGACATATGCCAAACAGGTTTCTGACGTTCCCGATCCGGGGCTTGTGGCAGATGTAAAAATAGGAAAACTGAGTAAAGATACTGAAACTGCTCCGTCTGACACAAAATTCACCTGCGCATCCAAATTCTACAGTGATGCCATAAGAGGTGATGCAGATATGTCTTTCGGATATACCAAATCCATAAGAACAAGACTGCCTGAAGGAGAGATTGACAGAGCCACACTGAAGAAAATGTATCCTTTTGATAACGAACTTGTTAAAGTCAAAGCATCAGGTAAACAGGTTCTTGATTTCCTTGAATATTTAAGAGGCGATAGATTCCTTGGTAAAGAACAGGCTCTTTCTTCTGGTATAACCTATAAATATGACACATCACAACCGGAAGGAAAGAGAATTATTTCTCTTACAGTAGGGAATAAAACCTATGACAGAGCGGAATTTGCCAATGGTTCCTTTACTATCAGTATGGACTCTATGCTTGCAAGCTCAAAGTTTAAAGGCTGTGAAACACTTGAAGAAAAAGGATCTGCTTTTAAAGCCCTTGAGAATTATTTGAAAGATAATTCTCCGTTACATATACCTCTTCTTCCGAGTCCCGGAACAGATGTGAATCCGAATCCCGGTGTCGTCGCTACTGATAGCACAAAGGAACAGGAGAGAAAGAAAAAAATTCTTCAGCTTGGCATGGGTAAGATAAAACCGGAAGAAGTGAATGATTTTTCTTTAAGTAAGACACAGCTTATTATAGATTCACCGAAATTTTTCGAAGCAGAAAAAGTTATGATAAATAAGGCTACAAAGAATATCTTCTATACTATGTATACCAATACCAGTAAGGATATGTCGGCAGCTTTTGAAGCAAAAGCCAAATCCGGCGTGCCTGTAAGGGGTATTGAAGACCCTCATATCCATACCACACCGGATAAACTGGTTGAAAGAATGGAAATGATGGACAGACGCCGTGCTGCAGGAGTAAAAGTTATGGAAGACCCTGGCGATCATATCTTCTGCAATCACAGTAAAACTGTCAGTGTAGACGGTAAAGAAGCTGCTGTATCCAAAATAAATATGGCACCTTACTCTGATGAATATCATGACTATGGTGTAATTATTGAAGGCGGAAAAGCAGTAAATGATATTGAAAACTTCCAGAGAAACACATGGAATATGACTGGAGGCAAGGAAGTTAAAGCAAATCCGAAAAACGAAGATGTTGAAGGTGGCGTTCCCATAAAGATTGTAACGACCAATCCTGATGTTAAATCCTTCAATACTCCTTATAACAATCTGGCCGGTAATATTAACGAAACCACCGGGCCTGTAAAAGGACAGTATTTCTCACTTACCTCCAAGCCTCTCGTAAACAGATTTATAGAGTTGAAAGAGAAAAATCCTGATAAGCCGATACAGATATTGCTTAATGAAAGTATTTTCCTGGAGAGTGCCCTTGCCCAGAAGCTTGCCCAGCAGATGATGGATAAAGGTATAGAAGTGAAGCTTTATAAAGACTCACAGGGAAAATTAAATACCCTTCACGCTGCTGTTACCAGTTTTGATGGAAATGAAATTACCGGAGGCAGTGCCAATACGACTTTTGGAGGATTGTTCAGTAACAGAGAAGCAAATTATAATATAGTAGATAAAGCTACTGTATCAGTGTTTGATAAACAGTTTGATGAGGACTGGGAAAAGAATTCTAGAGAGATAACTGCCGATGATATGAAACTTGCCAAAGAAGCTTCAGATGATGATAAAACTGATACTTCAAATGAAGATGGCGCAGCAAAACCTTATTATGATGTTCCTTTCTCAGAAGTATCAAAACACCTTGGTATAGATGAAAAGAGACTTAATGGAGCTCTGCAGAAGTTTTATGATATACTGGGTTATTCAGACTTCAACGATAAGAAATCTCTTGAAATAAGACTTGCTGTTCAGAAGCTTGCTTCCTATGCTTATAAAGATAATAAGGAATTTGACAAAACGGTAGATAGATTCTGCAGAATTTTAACTGTAGAAACAGCCGATACGGCAAATCCTGAAAAAGAAACCTCCATGGTAAACAAGCTTATAAACGATGTAAGAGAAGCTCTTGGCAGTTATATAGTTCTCCACAATATAGCCGCAAATGATCCGAAATCAGATATTGATGACCTGACAGACAAATTTGTAGCTATGTTCAAGGAAATGAGTAACCCGGGCGGAGAAGTAAATAATACTATGGAAGTAAGATCCAAATTTTCAAATCTTTACGGAATTGAATAGGGACTGAGAATTACAGGGGCACGGCATAAGTCGTGCCCCTCATTATTAGTCCCGGGAGAGTAATATGTTTAAAAATTTAAAAATACTTTATTCGACAAATCTCAGAGGTAATCTGGAACTGGCGGCACAGTACGGAACTCTTATAAAAGAAGGCAGAGTGACATATGAACCATGTATAGTATTAAATACGGGTAATACGTCATGGGGAACAGAGGAATGTAATTATTTTAATGGTGAACCTATGTGGAAAGCTGTAAAATTGAACGGTTACGATGCTGTTTCCCTGGGGCCTGAAGATTTTTTACATACATGGAAGAATTTAAAAAAATTGTTGCCATCTCTCGGAGTGCCTGCCGTTATATGCAATCTCTACAGCACAGAAGAAGATGAACGGGTAAAAGAAATTCCACCCTATACAATAATAAATAAATATGCAGGCATGAAGATAGGCATTACAGGGGTAATAGATAATCAGATAGAATTTGAAATGGAAAATACGGTATTTCTTGAACATCCCGATAATTCAGCCATGTGGGCTGTGAAAAAACTCAGAGAAGAAGGGTGTGGCTTTATAATTTTAATGGCCTATATGAGCCTTGAACGTTGTATGGAAATGGCTCAAAATGTAGAAGGTCTGGATTTGATTATATGCAGCGATTATAATCAGGATGAGGTGGGAGAGTTATTTACCTTCAGCAACTGTCTTATTTCCTGTGAAAATACAAAGGGAAATAAACTTGCTGTTATTGAAATAGATAAAATGTAATTTAAAGGTATAGGAATTTTCATTTTTAATGGCGTAAAATAAAGATTTAGATGAAAATTATGTAGAGGTAGTTTATCTAAATAGTTTATTACTATACTTTCGCAGATTTCAGAAAAAGCCTTTAATTTATTAGGTTTTATGTTTTAACTGAAGTCAATAAAGTTAAAGGTTTTATAAAAAAGTGCGAAATTATAGTTTATTATTAGAAAGGTTTATACTGGTATGAAGATAAATACATTACAAAATGATATACAGAGACCCCTTTTATTACCTATTAAAAAAGAGGAAGGGGAACTTGCAGTAAAGGATTCCGTAGAACTTTCTTCAGGTCACAGTCAGGTAGATCCTCAGGAATCGAATATACAGCAATTCGTTAAACAACAGGTAAAATCTCAACTGGTTAATCTGAAATTTATTCATATAAATGATTTTCATGGTTACAGTGACGAATACAGAGTGGCTCATGAAGACGGGATAACAGGCGGAATGTCCAGGGTGGCCGCCGAGATAAAAAAACTTCGTATAGAAAATCCTGAAGGGTCTATTACTCTTGACGGTGGTGATATTTACGAAGGAGGCATGTATACTAAATTTTCTCAGGGTGAGATTATAAGTAAATTTCATAAACATATGGTCTTTGATGCGGCAGTTATCGGCAATCATGATATGTCGTGGGGTCTTGAGTCTTATGCAAAGATAGCACGTGAGTCAGGCCATGATTTTCTCGGTGCAAACGTGATAGACAATTCACCGGAAAAACATCTGGACTTTTTAAAACCCTATAAAATCATAGAAAGACAGGGAGTAAAGATAGGTATTCTCGGCCTTACTACCTTTATGACAGCCGTTGGAACGCCGGGAAAAAGAATAGTAGACATAGAAAGACCGGAAATAACGGCAGAAAAATATATAAAGGAAATGAAGGAACAGCATAATGTAGATATGGTAGTCGTCCTGTCTCATCTGGGAAATGCCGCCGATGTAGAACTGGCAGAACATGTGAAAGGTATAGACATAATAGTAGGAGCTCACTGTCATACTGCTATTAAAGAGCCTATGAAAGCAGGAAACACTCTCATTGTTGAGGCAGGTCATGATGGCGAATATGTCGGGAATCTGGATATAGTCTTTGACAAAAATAATAAAAGTATTTCCTGTTATGACGGTAAACTTATTCCTGTGACAGGTGATATAAAACCTGATCCGGAGGTGACCGCATTAGTCGCTCCCTATATAGAGAAATATAAAGCTATAAATACAGAGGTTCTGGGTAAAACCGATATAAATCTTCCTTACAGTATGACAAACAGAACAGCCCTTTCCAGATTCTTTATAGATGCCCAGAAAAAGGATTCCGATCTTGCTGCCGCATCTATGTTCTGTATAAGAAAAGGAATTGATAAAGGTGATATAACCTATGGAGATCTATTTAATATGTATCCCTTCGATAATGAATTATTGCAGGTAAGGACAAATGGCGAAAGTATACTTCGTTATTTAGAATCAGGACTTAAATTCTACACTCCCGGTAAGGACATTTCTTCCATGGTATCAGGACTTACCTATGATTTTAATCCCGATCTTGTAGGAGGACGTCGTATAACCTCTGTTACCTTTAATGGAAAGAAATATAACAGAGACCAGTTTGCCCGTCAGTATTTAACTGTCAGCATGGATAATTATACGTACGGAAAATCCTGTTTCAAAGACGGAGTAGTAACGAAAAAATATGGCCCTGTTTTTGATGTACTGAAAGATTATTTGAAGAATAGCGGCCCCCTGAACAATCTCTCTGATGAACCGGAAGGCAAAATAGTGTCTGATGTACCTGATGAGGATCTTGTAGCAAATGTAAAGGTTGGCAACCTGGCCGGAGAACTTGCATATAAACCGAATGTATTCTGTCCTGCCATGAAGTTCTACGGAGATGCCATAAAAGGTAAATCTCATATGGCGTTAGCATTCAGTAATTCCATAAGAGCCGGTCTGCCTGCAGGAGACATTCTTCAGGGCTCATTGAAACAGATGTTTCCCTTTGATAATAAACTTTACACTGTGAGCATGCCAGGAAATAAAATACTTTCTTTCCTGGAAAATTCTGTGATTGACAGATATAAAGGAATTGAAAATATCATCACTCCCGGCATAAATTATGAATATGATAGTTCATTGCCGGAAGGGGAGAGAATAACGTCCCTTACTGTAGGAGACAGAACGTTCTCTCCTTCAGAATTTTTCAGGACAGAATTTACTGTTTCAATAGACAGTTATCTTTATAATTCGAGAATATTAAAAGGAAGTAAGCTAATAGAGGACAGAGGAACTGTATTCGATGCACTGGGAGATTATATTAAGAGTAATCCTCCTGTTGCTTCGGGAGAGGTATCTCCTCCCGGGATTGATATAAATCCTGATACTACTCAGACAGGGGTAAGCCCTGCAGAAAAGGAAAAGGTAAGAAAGAGAAGACTTCGTGAACTTTTACGGGAACAGTATCCGGATTACTGTGATGACGCTTTTTTACAAAAACTTTAAATGAGTGAAAAGTGAAAAATATCCTAGCTTTTCACTTTTCACTACTTAATACCAATTCAGATAAATTAGTAACCGTTTTAGGAATGAAAATTTATTAATTGTCTCTTTCCTCGCGTCACGCGTTACGCGTCACGATTAATATATTTGAGACATTTATTTAACTGCCATTCCTTATCAGCTTCTGCCGAAGAAAAATAATTTGCCTTACTTAATGATGTCCCTTTTTACTGTCAGGCATGGCTGCCCATATTCTGATTGCCAGGATAAGACCAGTTATGGCAAAAGGTATTAAAAATAAAGGCCAGTAATGCCAGTTTTTTGTCGTAAGGTACCCTAGAACAGTGCTCTGAAGGGCTGTTCCGAGATATACAAAACCGTCAACAAGCCCTACTGCTGCGGCTGCTGCTTTCCTTCCTCCGAAATCTGCCGTCGCTGTTCCTGAGAGAATGCCATGAACACCTATGACACACAGAGATATGAGTACAACTGCTATACCCAGGGCAAATTGATTTGTTGTAAGAACGAAATTCATGACAATTATTCCGAGAAGCATAATAATGTACATAAATACGGCAGATGGCCCTCTCCTGGACTGAAATAATTTATCAGATATAAAACCTGCGGCGAAACCTCCGAAAATACCTGCAAAACAGAGCAGTAGACCCCAGCTGTCTATGAAGAATTTTGCTCCTTTATATAGGTGTGCATCAGACCCTTTTTCCATCTGGTTGATAAATATATGGTACCAGTGCATTATACCGTTTCTGAGTATGCCGGAACAGAATTCTATAAAGGCTATAGTCAGAACAGTAGGGTTTGTAAGAAGTTTTTTAAATAATTCCAGTGCTGTGAACTGTTTGTCCATTTCCCCTGATGACGCATCACCTGTATCAAAATCTTCAAAACCTGCCTGACCGGGCCTGTCTTTTACTATGAATAGATCCATAATAAAAAATAAAAATAAAATGCCTGATGGTATAAAAAATACAAACCATGTAGGATCCATTGTAGCATTCTGAGATAACATGAGGGGTCTCATTATTTTTTCAAGAATACCGAGAGGTTCTTCCGGTTTCAATTTTGTAGCCCTCACTATAGTATCTCCCCAGTCGAAAGCAAAATAGAGACCGAGAGAAATAAGTGTTCCGAAAATGCCTCCTACAATACCTCTCTCTTTTACATGAAACCAGAAAGAATTGACTTTAACTACTGCTACTGCACCATAACTCTGAAAATACATGTTCAGTGCATATAAAATACTGAATATTATCGTAAGGTTATGACTGTCTATTCTACCGTTCAATACCAGGTATGTAACAATACCCATAAGACAGTTCATTACGGAAGCACCGAGAGAAGCTATCAGTATGGCCTTTCTGCCCCCTATTTTATCAGTAAGAGGTCCGTTTATGAGAAATGCAAAGCCGTATATTAGAGCACCGACTCCGAAGATTGTACCGAACTGTTCATTTGACATTAAAGAGCCAAGAGCGCTCTTTGAAACAGTCAGGTTATATCTGCCCATATATAGAAATGCATAGGTCAGTCCGAGAGGGAACCAGTTCAGAAAACATCTTATTCGGTAACTCCTGGAATGACCGACAGGATTATTCATGAAATAAATCAGAACAGATACTCCTATGATACATATCATAATGAGATTTGTAACCAATGAGTTCATAAAAAATAAAACCCACCTTTCAATTAAATAGTGGTATAATTAAATTTATTCAATAAAATTATTTCTTTTTACTGAGAAGGGCTGGAACCGTCAGGAATATAATAGCCAGGACAATCAGGCCTGCTCCTATCAGTTCGGATGTTTCAGGCTTTCTATCATGAAAGAAATACATCAAACTGTATGAAGCGAGTACTCCTGCAAGAACACTGGAACAACGGTTAACAGGGACACAGTAGGTATTTTCCCTTTTGTCGAGCAATATGAGTCCGCCGAAAAATCCGGTTCCTGAAGAAAGAAGACCGAGTATAAGTCCGTGGATTACATAGGGGCTGAATATTAAATGGGTAAATCCCATCTGAACTTCATGCATACCTTTTCCGTAATCTATAAAGGCAATAATAATAAGCATAATTAACATAAATGGACTTGCAACAAGTTGTTCCTCAACAAAATATCTTGTATTGGCATTTTCCACATCAGATTTTGCTATTTTACTCATAAATCTGAGACGGACAAAATAACCGAAGAGGTAAATTCCGACATTAATAGCACAGGCAGCAGTAATATTGTATCCTCCCTTGTTGGAGAAAGCTACCAGTAAAGAGGCAAAACTTAAAGCCAAACCTACCAGGGAATACCATTTAGGTATTCTCTTGCTCAGGAAATCGACGATAGGTGCTAAGATTAATACGCCGCCTCTCATCAATAACATAATAAATACAATGGATACACCTGAAAAGGTATAGGCAAGGGTGGTAGTGGCTATTATAAGACCGCTGCATATACCTGACATAAAGGTCCATCTGTTAGGGCAGAGTATTTCTATGCCAAAAACCTTTCTTCTCCCTGCATATTGCCACCAGCCTTCTACTGTAAGGAAAAATAACATGCCAAGAACAGCGCCTATAGCTGAAATAGGAAGTAATTCAAAACTTGGAATTCCTTCTTTCATTCCCATAAAAAGCCCTTTTGACAGAGCTTTTGTAAGAGCACTGTAAGGCCAGTAACATATAAAATAACCGAAAGCACATCCCCATATGCCGAGAGCAGTAAATGAAAAGATTTTCTTTGTAGCCACTGTAATACCTCTTCTCTTTATTAATCGTGACACGTCACGCGTCACGGGTGGATAGTTTTCCTTTTGAGTTGAGCCTGTATAGTTCAATATAATTTATTATATTTAGATATTAGACACTTATATTAGACACTTACAGTATAAATCCTCTAAATTAGTGTATTAATATTGTATATTATACTCCTTTGCATAGAAGATTTCATGCCTATCTAAAAGGTTCAATAACTCCTCTCAAATAAGGTGGATTACCTTGGAAACGATTAAACTGTCTAAATAATGCAGAATGTAAGTTTTCTTCTGACTCAAAAAATTTATTA
>JAKPQU010000428.1 GCA_029555925.1 Bacillota bacterium | reverse complement strand
TTATTATTGAAGAACAGAATATTCCTGTTATAACCACTTCTTATGCCGGTAACGGAAAAATTACATTCCTTGCTTTTGATATATCTAAAGAACCATTTAAAAACTGGAACTGGAAAATGAAATTCTGGGGGAAAGTTCTGTCTGATCTGTATTTTTACAGTTTACCATCTTTTCATCCTTCCTCAGATGAGATCAATAATATTCTTTATAATATTCCTTCAATGAAACCTCCGTCTTTTAATTTTATAGGTTTTTATCTCTTCTTTTATATACTCCTTGCAGGGCCATTGAATTATTTTATTTTAAAAAAATTTGACAGAAGAGAATTTGCTGTAATAACAATTCCGGTCATGGTAGTTTTGTTCAGTGTCGGCACCTATATAATAGGCTATGCTTCCAAAGGAGGTTCCGTCATATTGAGGGAGATTTCAATCGTACATATGAACTCCTCTTCTCCGGTATATTCCGTAGATACCTTTACAGGTCTCTTTTCTCCTAATAAAAGTAATTACAGAATGAGTTTCCCCGGTAATAATCTATGGGTATATAATATATTAAAAGATGACCGTATGGAAATGGTGACAAGAGAAGATGAGAAAAACTCTATTGAAAATATCTCTTTGAACATGTGGTCTATGGTTGGTTTTAAAGGGTCTTTTATAAATAAATTTTCCGGTGGACTTTATTTAGAAGGAATGGATATTAAAATAGATACTCAGGGAGATGATATGAAAAGTCTCGGTGGTATAATTGTAAATAATACAGGAAAAACTGTGCATAATGCCTGTTTTATTTATAATTCACATCAGATTGGTTATATAGGAGAGCTTGCCAGAGGGAAAAACAATGTGCAGGTTAATTTTATCACTCTTTATTCGGCAGATGAGCTTTTTAAAGACTGGCTTAATAGTAGTACATTTAAAGAGGATAAAAACGGGGAAGAGATAGAAAAGAAGGTTACAGAAGAATTTATGGCATATTTATTTTCCGGTCAATCCAGAGGTCTTATACTGTGTGGCTGGAATGATGACCCCCTTGTTGATATAAACTTACATCGGCATGCCAGGTATGAATATGCAAATTTATTTATTTTTCATATGTTATTGAAAGGTGAACAGTGAAATGATAGAAATAAAGAATCTCGTTAAAAATTACAAAAATTTTAAAGCAGTAAAAGATATTTCTTTATCTCTCGAACCGGGAGATGCTTTCGGTTTTCTCGGACCGAACGGCGCAGGGAAGACCACTACCATAAAGATTCTTGCCACACTTCTGTCTCCTACAGAAGGAGATGCCTTTATAGGAGGATATTCTGTAAGAAAAGATCCTGAAAAAATAAGGAAAATAATGGGATACATGCCTGATTTTTTCGGCATTTACGATCAGGTGAAAGCCTGGGAATATCTGGATTTTTTTGCTTCTGCCTATAAAGTGGAGAAAACAAGGAGAAAGACTATTATAAGTGATGTGCTGGAACTTACCGACCTTTACGGGAAAAGAAATGATTATGTCGATAATCTATCGAGAGGTATGAAACAACGTCTGTGTCTTGCAAGGGTTTTAATCCATGATCCTCAGGTTTTGCTTTTAGATGAACCTGCATCAGGTCTTGACCCGAGAGCAAGGATTGAAATGAGGGCTTTACTTAAAGAACTGAGAACTATGGGAAAGACTATTTTTATATCCTCTCATATTCTCACAGAACTTGCAGATCTTGTTAACAAAATAGGTATCATTGAAGCAGGACAGCTTCTGGCTTTTGGTGAAGTTGACATGATACTTAAAGAACTGGCTCCTGTAAAGGTTATGAAACTAAATGTCCTTGAGTCAACAGATATGGCAGTAAAAATACTGGAACAATCATGTCTTGTAAATAAGATTGATGTAAAAGAAAGGGCCATACAATTTGAGTTTAAAGGTACAGATGATGAACTTTCCGAACTTGTGAAAAAACTGGTTACAGAAGGAGTAAAACTTGTAGCACTTCAGGAGCAAAAGGTGGACCTGGAAAGTGTATTTATGAAAATTACTCAGGGAGTAGTGGCGTAGGACAGTAAAATAGTGACCAGTGACCGGTGAATCGTGAAAAGTGAGTAGTGAGAGTAGTGATTCAGGTAATCTGCTATATTTTACGCATCACGCATTACGAACCACGCGTCACGCGTTACGCGTTACGCGTCACGACGACTTAAATTCTAATAAGTTACGAAATACACTATAATATATGCTCACCACAGTAATAACATAACGGGAGGAACTTTTTAGTCATGAGCAGTTTTACGAAGAAAATATTTGAGCTTACAGAGCATTATATATGGACAAATCCTATTTTTAAAACCGAGTTACTCCGCAGACTCAGGAGTAATAAAATGGTTATTTTGCAATCTATTTATCTGATTGTTCTCTCGGTAGCACTTTATATTACATGGAGTGAAGGATATAATTATTATAATAATAATCCTTTTTATATAAGTCAGAGAATTTTCTATGCACTTCTGACATTACTTTTTACGTCTGTTTTGATTCTATGCCCTTCCTTTACCTGCAGTTCTATTTCTTCTGAAATGGAGAAAAAAACCTTTGATTTACTCATTACTTCACTCATGAGTCCCGGAGAAATAGTGGCAGGGAAATTAAATTCTATTACTGTTTATACTGCATTGTTGCTATGTTCCTCTCTTCCTGTAAGCTGTACGGTCTTTTTCTTCGGCGGTATATCATATATAGATTTATTGCTGGCCTATATATTCATTTTACTTACCGGTATATTAATAAGTATGATAAGTCTCTTTATATCGGCTAAAACAAAAAAGACAAATGCTTCTGTAGGATTATCCTATGGTGTTGCCTTTGTAATGTTTATATTTTTTATGGCCTCTATGGATTCCATAAGATATTCCGGCAACTTCTCTCCTTTTACCAGTTCTGTGGATTTTCATATATTTAAAATACCATTCAGTATTTTGTTTATCCTTGAAGCTTTATTTATTTTACTGTTACTTTTTATTTCTACTGCTTCTCTGATAGAAAGACCTGCCAGGGAAGATACTGTCACACATATAAGAAAATTATTCAGCTTATTTTATATGCTGAATACAGTACTTTTATCTCTTGCGTGGTGTGCCAATATGTCTTCATGGACCATAGAGTATTTCTTTTACTGGCTTATGTTTTTCTTATTATTACTTACTCCTTTTTTTGTATGGCCTTCTTCAGATATTGTGCCTCAAAAAAAGAGTTTCTTCTGTATATTCCGGCCCAATACAGATGTATCTATATTTCTTATCCCCTTTTTAGCAGCCTCAGGTCTGACAATATCATCTCTTCTGTTCATTTATTTTTGTCCTGCCGGCAATCTTGCTCAAATCGTAAGTGCTTCTTTTATCATATCCGTGTTTATTTATTCAATGACCGTAGCAGGTAAGTGGGTGTCAAGATTTTTTGTAACTGAAGATACGTTTACTATCTGTTTATTAGTTCTTTTCTGGCTTCTTCCCATTTTATCATGGCTTATAAGAAGTGTAAATTATAATGCCGCTCCGCCAGCTGTGTTGAATGTAGTCGATCCTTTTCTTGCACTTAAAGGTATATGGAATGTGACAGATATTGATCCTATTTTCTTTATACTCTTTTATTGTGTCCTGGCTGTTATTTGTCATATTTTAATATATATAGGATGGCCTGAAGAAGTGAATTTTTTGAAAAAAGTAAAAAGTGGAAAAAGTGAAGTGTGAAGAGTGAAAAGTGAATGGTGAGTCGTGAGTCGTGAAAAGTGAAAATTACCGTTTGCTGCTTTTTAATTCTTCTTCTATCATTTCTATACAGGTTTTTATATTTACTTTATTTAAATCTAAATTATTCTTTTCTACAGGATGGTTTTTTTGAGAAAGTTCACAGGCTTTCCTGAGAGCGACTTCTCCTTCTTTATTTTTTCCCAGAGTCATATATATGTTTCCAAGTTTTTCATATATTTCTTCGCAATTTTTTTTCAGTTGCAGGAAGCCTTCATAATAATAAGCTGATTTTTCCATATCCCCTTTTTCTTCATATATATGTCCCAGTGTATAATAGGCCTGAGGGAAATCCGGTTCTACGCTTAAAGCATATTCGCTGCATAATATAGCTTTGCCAAACTCTCCTTTTTCTGCAAAAGCTATACTCATAGTAGTATGAGCAGGAGCAAAATTCGGCTCATAGAGGATTGTTTTTTCAAACATTTCTATGGCTCTATCTAAATCTCCCAGGTCCATATAAGTTAATCCTATATTAAAATATGTTACCGGATTTTCCTGATTATGTTTTATTATATCTTCATATTCCTTATTCAGAGATTGAAGGTCATCTATTTCCTGATAGATTTTACTTATCCCTATTATAGCAGGTAATTCTTCCGGTTCCAGTTTAATGGTATTACGAAAAAAATTTATGGCCTGCTGCATATTGCCTGTATCTTTATAAGCTTCGGCTATATTGTAATATATGACAGGATTATCAGGAGAAAAATTGAGAGCTTTTTCATATTCCTCTATGGCAAGATCGTATTTACCAAGATTGTAATAGGCCAGGCCCAGATTATTATGGGCAAACTCCGGCGTGGCATAAGAAGGATTGGCAAGGGCTTTTTTATATTCTTCAACAGCCATTTCTATTTCTCCCTGATTATAATAGGCCAGTCCCAGGTTGTTATGGATATATGAATCTTCAGGTTCTATGAAAAGGGCATTTTTATATTCTTCGATTGCACATGAGATTTTCCCTTGTTTTTCATAGGCCAGACCGAGACATACATGAAAATAAGAGTCTTTATTATTTATTTCTATGGCTTTTTTAAATTCATCTATGGCCTCATCCGTTTTATTCTGATACATGTATATTTTTCCGAGCTGTATATGGACTGTTGGGAATTCAATATGGGTCGGTATTAATTCAAGGATCTTTTTATTTTTTTCGGCTGCTATTTTGTATTTTTCTACTGCAAGGTCAAGTTTACCACTTTTGTGATAGGAAAAGCCAATAAAGAAAGTGATTAAAGCTATTATAAAATGATACAGACCAACCAGTACGTTAATAATTTTTATACCCAGCTTCACCAGGAGGTACTCCTCAGAGAATTTATATCGAAAATCGTGACGCGTGACGCGTGACGCGTGACGCGAGTATTCCTGTATATCATTGTTCATACGGCTACAGCCGTCTGCCATAAATTTGACTCCTTATTTTATCATAATAATAAATCATGGTCAATTGAAAAATTTATTTAATTTTTATATGGTAATTATTATATTTTCAGAGTATTATATTATTGAAGTGAGGATAAATATAGCGTATTTCATAAATTATTAGAATTTAAGTTATCGTGACGCGTAACGCGTGACGGCTTTAATCCCATTGCATCACGCTTTACGCATTACGAGGTTTATGGAGTGTTATGAAACTAACCATAATTGATATTGAAAATAGGAAAGAGTGAAAAGATATTTTTGTATGAAATATTTTACACATTTCCATGACATAGATTCTTTTTCCGGCGGGAAAGCTTTTAATATTTCCATATTAAAGAAAAAAGGCTTTGCTGTTCCTTATGGGTTCTGTCTCTCAGGCAGAATTTATGAGGAAGTTCTCCTGGAATATTTAGCCGATTTTTATTTACTCCCCCCGGCAGAGCAAAAGAAGAAACTTCCATTTATCAGATCTTTTATATCAGAATATAAGTTTCCCGGTGATTTTACAGATGAACTCCGGGATTTAATTTCCTCTTACGACGGAACGTTTGTTGTTCGTTCTTCCTGTACTATGGAAGACAGTCATAATTATTCTTTTGCAGGTATATATCGATCACTTCTGGATATTAAATCATCACCTTACGATATATCTGAAGCCATTAAAAGTGTCTGGTCTTCTCTATGGTCGGAAGAAGCTTTTGTTTACAGACAGGAGAGGCATATTACTCACAGACTGAACATGGCTGTTATAATACAGAAGCAGATTATACCTGAAATGTCAGGTGTTATATTTACCTGTAATCCCCTGACAGGTAATGATGAAGTGGTAATAAATCTGACTTTTAATAGAATAGATGAACTTGTATCGGGAAAGAACATCCCATTTATGATGGTTATAGATAAAAAATCACGGGAAATAAAAGACAAAACAGGTGATATCGAATGTCCTGAGAATTTTATTAATGATCTTCTTCAGATATCAGATGCTGTTCAGAATCTCTTTTCCTGTCCTCAGGATATTGAATGGGCCCGTGATAAAGGACAGATTTATATTCTCCAGGCAAGACCTGTAACCTCTTCGGACAGATGGTCCAGAATTCCTGTGAGCGATTTCATACCGTCTGTGTTAACTCCTCTTTCTGCAGATTTTTCTGGTAATTACCTTGAAGAAAGACTTGTTTCTTTTCATCAGGAACTCGGTATAAAAAGACCCGGTGGTTCTCTCGTTTTACACTATAAAGGCAGGATATATATTAATGAATATATTTACAATCATATGTGGCGAATTTTATATGATCAGGCATTGTTTCAATCTTATTTTCAATCTATCTGGAATATGTCGTCAGAGCTTTCCTTAAGACTTGAAGAATACAGGAGAAAGGTATTAGATTTGATTTCTGCTGTAGAAAAAAAAGACGATCCTTGGATTCTATTTTTAAACATAAGGGAGCTTATGTACAGGGAAGATCTTACATTTTATACAGGTTATATTTATCAGATATTTAATGAATATTATAAATCACTTCTTCCCGATGAACTAGAACGATATAAGACTTTTTTCCAGGATTTTAAACCCCTTGATAGCAATCTAGAGAATTATAGTTTTAATAAAGATCTGATGGAACTGATATACCGTGATGGCGGGGACAGGGAATATATATCGGAAGATTTACAAAAATTCATCGATAGATACGGTCACTGGACAGATATGCCTCTGGAATTAGCCAGAAAAAGGTACAGAGAAGATGACAGGTATATTCTCGGCATGGTCGGAGCCATGGAACAGGAAGATTTTAAATGCGCATGGGAATGTAATAAAATAGAAGATAAGATATTAAAAGATAAAAAGATAATAACAGAAATTAAGAAAACTTATGAAAAATATTATTGCCACCCTCTTATGGTAAACCATTTCAATACACTTCTTGACCGGCTTGTCTGCCTTTCAGAAGAGAGAGAGACACACAGGAAATATACCCTCCTTTTAACGGAAGCTCTCAGGAAATTATTTTTACATATGGGTTCTTTATTTGTAAAAAAAGGTTGTTTACAGGAAAAAGAAGATATATTCTTTTTAACTGTAAAGGAAATAGAGCTTTTGAAAGATCTGACCTGTAATACACAATACTGGTGTGACCATGTAAGAAACATAAAGAAAGAATATGAAGATTTAATTGACTCGGTGTTCCCCGATGAATTTACAGGCTCAATACCGAAGGAGATAAAGCCTGTTTTGCCAGAGAGGCTTTACGGAATGAAGATAAAAGGAGAAATATTGCACAGAGGTATAGTTCAGGGGCCTGCCAGGGTTATTATAGAACCTGAAGAACTCGCTGATTTCCGGAATGGTGAAATTCTTGTTGTCCCGGGATGTGAGCCATGCTGGTCTGTAGTTTTTCCTCTGGCACTGGGAATGATTTCGGAAACAGGAGGCGTCCTTTCTCATGCCGCTATTCTTGCAAGAGAATATAATATACCCGGTATAAGCGGCATTGCAGGAGTCACTAAAATGATAAAAACAGGAGATAATATCTTGTTAAATTGTGATGAAGGTTGGATTGTGATTGATAAAATTGAGTTGACAAGGCAAATCTCTTGAAGTATAATATGAAATTCCGATGGACTATTTACTGAGGTAAGCATAAATAATACA
>JAKPQU010000410.1 GCA_029555925.1 Bacillota bacterium | reverse complement strand
GGGGGGGGGGGAAACGTTCAGCCTTCCACGCAGTTTCCACTCTAAATCTTTCTTGCAACACAAAAGATGGAAAGACCGGCAGGCAGAGTAATTCCATGCTTTATCAGTATATTTTCCATAAATAATATATAAAACAGGATTTTATTAATGAATTCAGGTGGCGCATCCAGATCCGATTTTGTTTTATCTTTGCTGTCAAGAAAAAATTTTTTTAGAAATCTCATAATAAAAGCAAGAGGAAAAAGGAAAAAATTTCTATATGTAAGTATCTCTATGTTAAATCCGGCTTCTTCGACTTTTTCTTTTACTTCCTCTCTGTTATATCTGTGTCCTGTATGGATGGCTTTATCATGGGTGCTTTTGAGAAAATCGTAAGCAGGGAGATTTAATATTAAAATACCTCCTTTATTTAACACTCTATAAAATTCTTTTATAGCCGTTCTGTCATTTTCTATGCTCATATGATACAGTACATCCATTGATGTAACAATATTAAAATAATCACAGCCAAAGGGGATATGAGTAACAGAAGCTCTGACAAGATTTTTCAAATTTCGTAAACGAGAAAAATGCATTGCTTCAGGTGAAAAATCCAGGCCAAAGGTTTGATAATCTCCGCATAATTCCAGAAATTTTCCTGTTCCGCATCCGGCATCCAGTAGTTTTAAATCACTACTATGTTCTTTCTCGATATATGCAAAAAGAATATCCCTGAGACCTCTGTACCACCAGAAGTTTTCTTCTATATTATACATTCTTTCATATTCTTCTTTTTCCATACATTTAACTGTGTTATAAATTTTGTGTAAACATCTGTGATAATACCTCATGTACTGGTGAAGTCACACAAAAGATATTACACTCTCAAAATTTCTCCTGACAGATTTTACTGACCTGAGCATAAACATGTGATAAAACAGCATGGGTAACTCCTGATAAAAATCTTCCTTCCGTCACGAGTTACATGTCACAAGAGAAAATTTATGCTCATACAGTATTTTTACCACTGACTTTATTCATCAAAAATTTCATAAATTACAAACTGCGGTGACTGGTTATAACTTAAGAAGAGACGTCCGACGTATTCTCCAAGAAGACCGAGAATTAAAAGCTGAACTCCTGAAAAGATCATAATTACCACAATTAATGACGGCCATCCAATAGGAATATGGGGACTGATTATTTTTTCAATAATTGCTTCTATACTGAATATAAACCCCAGAAAACTGAACAGTAAACCAAGCAGAGAACTTAACCTCAGTGGAATTATTGAGAAATTAGTAAACATATTAAGCCAGAGATTAATTAATTTTCTGAGAGTATAACCTGATCTGCCATCTTTTCTTTTGTCATGTTTCACTTCAATTTTTCCTATGTTTCCTGTGCATCTCAGGGCAAGCCCGTCAATATAAGGATAGGGGCCTTTATATTTTATGATTTCCTTTACGGTAAATTTACTCAAACATTTAAAACTTGACAGATATAAACCTTTTGGAGTATTCAGCATAAAATGTGCAACCATGGAATTAAAAGAACTTCCAAGATTTCTGAAAAAACTGTGTTCCTTTCGGGGATAATAAGTGTACAGAATATCATATTTTTTATTATAAGCTTCGTTGAATAATTTGGATACTTCTTCCGGTGGATTCTGGAAATCATCATCCATTATTACTACATAGTCTCCCCTGACATAGTTTAATCCTGCCATAACAGCATTATGCTCTCCGAAGTTCCTGGAAAGATTTATATAAGTAACAGCACCGGGATTTTCTTTCTGGAGAGACTGACAGACAGCATGACTGTTATCTTTGCTTCCGTCATTTATGAGTATAATCTGTTTTAATCCTTCACTGACGAGCAGGGAGAGCAATTTTTCTACAAGTGGTTTTATTGTTTTTTCCCCGTTGTAGACAGGAATCAGAATCGATACATTTTTCTCCATAATATCTATTTAAAACAGGTTTAAATCTTGAGGTCAGAGATTATTGATTATAAGAGTGGGGCTCTCTGAAGATTTTTACCTGTTAACCGTCAATGCGTCACTTCCTTTTATATTTTTTTATAGTTCCCATTTTTTTTAATGCCTTTACGATTTTCTCTATATCTACTTCATTCATTTCAGGATAGAGCTGTAGACACAGCAGAATGAGATACTGTAATAACTTCATCTTCCGGTAATATTCCTGCTGCTTTCAGAGCCAATAAAATCAAAGGTTTTATAAAAAAGTGCGAAAGTATAGACAGGTATAATGTTTTCATTCATGTTCATTCTCCACATAATGGTTTAAATATTTTTCGTAATAATCCAGCGTTAATCCGATGCCTTCTTCAAACTTTACCTCTGGTTTCCATCCGAGCTTTGCTCGAATTTTTCTGTAATCTCCATAATAATCTCCTATATCTATTTTAAGTCTATCTCCCGGAAAAGGTATAATCTCACAGGAGCCTTTTCCGTATACTTTTAAAAATATATCTGCCGTATCCTTAAGTGTTAAAGGATCATCAGCTCCCATATTGAAGATCTCTCCATCTGCATCTTCGGAAGAAGCAGACATGAGTAATGCTGATACCACATCATCTATATAATTATAATCTCTGATCTGTTTACCACTGCCAAAGACCTGAATTGGCTTGCCTTCCAGGAGTTTTCTTATCCAGATACCGAGAAATGTCTGTCTGGCATCTTTAATTCTCATCCCCGGTCCGTATGTGTTTGTAAGTCTCAGAATAACACTGCGAATACCATAGACATTATTATAAATAAGATGATACCATTCGCCACCCATTTTGTTAATCCCGTTAAAATCTACAGGAGCCAGAGGATGTATTTCATCTACAGGCAGATACTGAGGTTTTCCATAAAGCTGTCTGGTGCTCGTAAATACTATTTTAATGTCAGGGTTGTATTTACGGCACGCTTCCAGAATAAATAGCTGTGCTCTGCAGTTGATATCCAGGTCAGTATAAGGATCAGTCATTGAATCTATGTGACTGGTCTGACCGGCCAGATTGAATAGATAATCCTTTTTCTGAACAAGATATCTCATAGAATGTTCGTCTCTTACATCTGAAATATTAATGTTTACTCTGTCTTTAATTCCGGATACATTCCATAAGTTACCACCGTATTCAGGGATAAGGCTATCTACAATAGTTATATTTGCTTCAAGCTGCACCAGTTTTTTAGCGAGATTGGAACCAATAAACCCGAGTCCGCCTGTAATTAAAATATTTTTAGATTTAAAATTCACCTTAACACCTCATTTTCTTTTCTCCAGAGCCTGGCCTCTGAAATTCTTCGGTAATGCAATTCTCTATACAATAAAGTATAATACCGAGTTGAGAATTATAGTCAGTTTCATGACAATCTATAATTTAAAGAGGTGAAAAGTAAGTAGTGAATAGTGGGTAAGGTACTATTCTTTTCACTCTAATTACATTCTAACAACTATGACCGATTCGGTCATAGCGAAATGAGAATTTGTTCCTCCCGTCACGCGTTACGCGTTACGATTCTCATATAAATAAGTTATGAAATACACTATAATTATTTACGCTCACTTCAGTAATTATTATTATATTAAAATATAAAGTTAAAGTAAAGAATAACAGTGACTATTCCATCGCTGATTTTTTCAGAAGAGGTTGATCGGCGAAATTCCACAAATATTTATCTATGCAAATGAATATATATGACCGGACAGTCAATATTTTTACAGTGGTAAGACTTTTATAATTCAATATTTTATGATATACTTTTTTGCATAGAAAATTGAATTGTCGAAAAATTTCAAAGGCCAGCCCACCTTGAAGAAAAGAAAGCTCAATATGATATTCCTGGGAAACAAAATTAACAGAAAAAAGTGGAATAAATGGTGACCATTCTAATAAAATACATTGAAAACCTGAGAAAAAAATTATTAAACAAATATCTGATTATTTTCCTCGTAGGTATCGGTCTTCTTATGTTTTACCGTGGCCCTGATTACATAAAGCTCTGGACAAAGTTCCCTCCCAGACAGGCTTTCGGCCGTGATTTCAGGGCCTATCAGGCAGGAGCAATTGCCGTCTGCACCGGCCACGCAGACATAGTATATAATATTGAAAAATTCACAGAATGGCGTAAAACTCAGGGAAATGAGACTATGCTGGTATATGACTATCCGCCCCTGCTTTTTATATTCTATAGCCCTTTTGTATTATTCTCCCCTGTTCAGGCTACGCGGATAAACTTCTGCATGAATCATATTATCCTTTTTATATCTATAGCATGTTTATTTTTCCTGGGAACTGAAAACTGGCAGCCAGATAAAAAAATAATATTTTCTCTCATGGCCTTGCCGATGGCTTTCCTGTTTTCTCCATCCATAGACTCTCTTTATTCCGGACAAATAACAATTATACTGTTATTGCTTCTCACTCTTTTCACCATACTTTATGTAAAAGGGAAACAAATATCGGCTGCTTTTATTCTGGCCCTTGCAATTTCTCTGAAACTAATCCCTGCAGGTTTTATTATTTATTTTCTGGTCAGAAGAGACTACAGGGCATTGATTGCAACCTTCCTTTTTCTGTTCTTACTCTTATTTCCCGTAATTATTTATACTGGATCTATCAATATGTACATTGATTACATAAAACTTTCACCCAAAATTATCTTTTATGAATATTTTACCAATCAATCGCTATCTGCATGTATAAATAAATACTTTAGAATAACTGACTATGGCCAGCCATTATTAAATTCACCTCTCACAGGAGACATCATCATATGGGTAATAACAGCAGTTATGTTTTATATAACGTTAAAGCCTGCTGCAGAAAAGATATATAACAGGGAAAGAATTTCCCTGGAAATAAGTGCATTTATTTTACTTACCCTTATATGTCTGCCCAGATCCTGGCCCCATTATCATACATTTCTGCTTCTCAACCTCTTTCTTACCTATACTGCTATTGAACAGGAACTGCAATATAAGGGGCGATATTTTATAATATACCTCCTTGTATTCTTCTCAATAGGCTTAATTGACGGAGAGGTTGCAGGAAGCAGAAACGATATTATTTTACGTTTATACATGCTCAAAAACCATTTAGTATTCTATCTTTTATCACTTTTATGGGTTATAAGTATTTTTATCATCCATAAAAATAATGGTGGCCAAAAGAAGCTTCCCGGGGTGTAATATTTTTATAGTCTATTTCATAACTTATTAGAATTTAATTAAAGTGAATAGTGAAAGGTGAATAGTGAAAAGTAATTAATGTCTTATTCTATTCACTATTCACTTCTCACTTTTCAATCCTTAATTATGTATTGTTATGAAACTAACTATAATTATTCAGCTAAATTGCCTCTCCATAATTTTTATCTGATAAAAGAAGGTTATTATAATTTCTCACCGACATATATATTTACAATGCCCAGAGTGAGAGACTTATAACGGACATTTCTAAAACCTGCATCACGTATTAATCCGCATAATTCTTCAGGTTTCATAAATGCCTGTATGGAAGAAGAAAGATATTTATATGCACTGTAATTACCGGAAAAAATTAAACCTGTTAAAGGAAGAACCACATTAAGATAAAATAAAAAGAAAGGTTTTATAAATATATGTGACGGTCGTGCAAATTCAAGGCTTAAACATATTCCTCCCGGCTTTAAAACCCTTCTCATTTCGGAAAAAGCAACTTTCAAATTCTGAATATTCCTTAAAGCAAAAGCATTTGTTACTACATTAAAGCTTTTATCTTTAAAATTCAGAGATTCTCCGTCTGTACAGACAAAAAAAACCGGCCTTTTATACGTTCTGCTTTTAGATTTTGCAATAGAAATCATATCAAAACAGAAATCAGAAGAAAAAATTTTCACATCTTCAAGTTCTGTAAAGGCAAGAGCTACATCACCTGTGCCGGAAGCAATATCCAGAACAGAAGAATGTTCTCCCTTAAGATAGGTTGAAGCAAGGTTAAATAAATATCTTCTCCAGTAAAAATCAAGGCCTAAAGAAAGTATATGATTGAGTAAATCATATCTGCCGCTTATGGAGGCAAACATGTCTTTCGTATCTGGCATAATCTATAATCTCCGGATGCCTGTCCCGCGTTACGCCCCCATAACCTCCAGAATCTCATAGGCAGTGTTACGCCTTACAGGAATCTTACCTGCCTCTTTTATATATTTTATAAGAGCTTCTTTATCTACTCTATGAGAAATACCTGTAGCTTTCACAACTACTTCTTCCATTAAAATACCTCCCATATCATCTGCTCCTGCAGAAAGAGCAAGAGAGGCAACAGGAAGGCCTTCTGTAACCCAGCCGGCATGAATATGATCTATATTATCAAGAAATAGCCGTGCTATGGCAACCATTCTTAAATAATCTTCCGTACCGAGTTTTTTCACGTCAGACATATTCGTATTATCAGGTGAAAAAGTCCAGGGAATAAATGCCCGGAAAACTCCTGTTTCATCCTGAAGGTTCCTTATATTCTGAAGATGTTCAATTCTTTCTTCTTCTGTCTCAACCATACCGAAGGTCATAGTGGCAGTGGAACGCATACCTGTTTCGGCACAGGCTCTCATAACGGATAGCCAGTCCTCTGTCTTCAGTTTCCTCTGGCTTACAATATTTCTTACTCTGTCTGACAGGATCTCTGCAGCGCCGGGTAAGGAGTCAAGACCTGCCTGTTTTAATTCTACAAGCACTTCTTTTACTGTCAATCCATGTCTTTTAGAAAGATAAAAAACCTCTGCAGGTGAGAGAGAATGAAGTGTTATATCAGGATAGGCCGATTTTATGCATGACAGCATATGTGTATAAAAGGTAAGATCACATTTATCATTAAGACCTCCCTGAAGCATTACCTGTGTGCCACCCTGTTTTTTAAGTTCTCCCACTTTCCGGATTATTTCCTCAATGGAAAGTAAAAAAGCCTGTTCATGGTTTTCCTGTCTCCAGAAAGCACAGAAATTACATTGAGCGCTGCAGACATTGGTAAAAGTAATATTCCTGTCCATAACAAAGCCTACATAATCATGGCCGTGTTTTTCTCTTCTGAACATATCTGCGGCAATGGCAAGTTTCAGGAAATCTGTATGAAACAGTTCCACACCTTCTTCGAAGGTAAATCTTTCTTTACTCTTTACTTTATCTAACGGCGAAATCAATAAAAGTCCCCTCTTTTGCTATATTTATATTTGTAAGCCCTTTTTTTTCCAGAAGAAAATTGAAGTTTTCAACGTCAAAATCAGGAGAAATATGTGTTACGGTAATCTGTGTTTTTTGATGGTTTTCTGCCCATTCAATTACTGTATCGGCCTTTATATGAGTAACTTCTATAAGAATATAATCACAATCTTCCAGATATGTGCAGATATCGTCAAAGGATTGTAAATCGGAAGAATAAAAAATCTTTTTATATTCTGCCTTTATCCTGAAAGCAAATGCTTCTCCTCTATTGGGAAAACCTTCCGGAATTTTAGCTTTTGCCCTTTCAAGATGTTTTGTCAGAACAGGAAAAATTTCCACTTCTTTAATAATGAATGATTCCTTATGAAAAATAGAAAAAATTTTAGTTTCAAAGGAAAATGAACCGGGGAACAGATAATATACGCCGAGATGTTTATAAATCTGTTCAATAAATTCCGGAGGGCCGTAAATATAAAGAGGGGGTTCTCTCCGTGAAAGATGAATCTGCTGGATTAACAGAGGAAATCCTCCCAGATGATCTGCATGACTGTGGGATATTACTATTGCCGTCAACAATGTCCAGTCATAACCGCTGTTTACAAGTTTTGACGACACTCCGTCACCGCAGTCGAAGAGTATATGCCCTTCATCTGTTTCCAGAAGATACGACGAAGGATTTCTGCCGGCACAGAGGAGGCCCCCACCTGTGCCGAGTAAATGAAGTTTTGTCATAAAAATACCTCTGTATCAGTGACCAGTTATCAGTGACCAGTGACCAGTTATCAGTTACCAGTTACCAGTTATCAGTAAATTATTAAATAACATGAAAATTTTTACAAATTCCAGTTATCAATTATTAATATATAAAGTAATGTTCACTGTAAACACTGGCCACTGCTCACTGGTCACTGCTCACTGTTATTACCTATCCGTAAGGATTCTGCCTTATATTCTCCAGAACTTCAGGACTCATTCTCAGAAGAACTTCCGTTAAGAGTTTGACTGTCTGTCTGTAATCTTCAAGGAAAAATATACTGTTATGGCCATGGGCATATCTTACAGGTATACCCATCATAATACATGGTATGCCATGAAATTCTCTGTGTATAATAGCGCCGTCTGTCGCACCTGTCTGACTTATGGCTATCTGGTGGGATATATTTAATTCTTCTGCTATATTGACAATAAATCTGAAAAGGCCTCCGTTGGAGATCATACCCGGCTCTATTCGTCTGATATGAGGCCCTTTACCGGGAATACACTGGGACTGATTTGGCTTTAACGGTATATCGTCTGCAGGAGGGCCTTCAAGTATAATGGCAATATCAGGTTTACAGAAATTTGTAACGGCTATGGCACCACGGGAACCTATCTCTTCCTGAACCGTGGCGGCAGTCAGAACAGTATTGGGGTGTTTCTGTGACGAAAGATTTCTTACTATTTCTATAATGCCTGCAAGGCCAAGTCTGTTATCAAAAGCTTTACCGGTAAAAACATTGCCGTTTGCCATAGGACGAAATTTCACATCAGGATATACAGGGTCACCGGGTTTTATGCCGAAATCTTCAACTGCCTCTTTATAATCCCTGGCTCCTACATCTATGAACATAACATCTTTAGTGGAAAACTTCTTCAATTCCTCCGGAGTTTTTCCCATAAAGGAAGAAGTAGATGCAATAATACCGGGAACTTTGCCTTTTTTCGTTCTTATTATTACAGGTTGCTGTATCATTATATGTTCCCACCAGCCTGTAAGGTTGATAAATTTAATTCTTCCGTCTTCCAGGACAGATTGGACCATCATGCCAAGTTCATCAAGATGAGCACAGAGGAGAACCCTGGGATTGGGATGTTCTCCTTCCAGATTGCCCATGATATTTCCCATATAATCTGTGTTCAAATCCAGCATAGTGCCCAGATACTTTCTGTAAACATCTGCTACGGCACCTTCAAATCCGGATACGCCGTCAATTTCGCTCAATTCTTTAATCAGTTCTTTACTTTCTGGTATATTGTTCATAATCTTCTCCTTTTTAATCGTGCCCCGTAACGTGTTACGCGTTACGCGAGACAGATAATTTTCTCACTTCAATTCTTTAATTATAAACATCTGTGCCTGTACAAATGTATTTTATATTACAAATACTTTCTATAATTTCAGTATAACAGCACACTGACATATGCATAAAATAACAGATTATTGCCTCCCGTTACGTGTCACGACAACGTTATTTTTTTTCCTTTTCAATCTTTTCTATAATAGTTTTTACTTCCTCTCCATGTTCTCCGTAAGGAGCAAGAGTCATATAAATCTTAAATTCCCTGAGAGCCTCTTCCTTTTTTTCTTCTTTGTAACAGACAAGACCTGCCATATAATGAAGTTTTGCTTCCGAAGGCGCAAAATCCATAGCCATATTCAGATATTTAATAGCCTGGTTGTAATCGTCTTTTCCAATATAAATGGAAGCAATATTATAAAAGGCATCAGTATATTGAGGGTCACATTCTATGGCACTGTTAAAATATTTTAATGACATATCAGTGTTTCGTTTAAGTAAATGAGCATATGCCATACCGGCATATCCTCTTGCATCATCAGGGTTTATGCTGATTACTTCCTGACTGGCACTGACAGCGCCGCTAAAATCAAGACTATCTAAAGATTTCTGACCTTTTTCCAGCAACATATCAACTTTCTGTTTTATAGAAGGTTCAATCTTTTCACCTTTCAGTTTTCTGAGCCATCTTTTAGCCTGAGTTGCTGCATATTCATCCTTAAACATGTGATTAAAAAGCTCTTCTGCCTTTGTTTTATTTCCGGATTTATAGTAAGCTTCTCCGAGATATAACGTGGCTGAAGGCAGTTCACCTTTTAAATTAACAGCCTTTTGCAGGTAATTTATGGCATCTTTTAAATTACCTTCTACAAGAGATAATTTACCTTTCTCCATAAGAGCTTCAGGATAGTCTTTTTTTATTGCGAGAGCTTTATCCAGGTAAAATTTAGCTTTAATTCTGTCAGAAGCCGAACAGGTTCTGCCAAGCAGATAAAGTGCTTCAGGAGAGGCAGGTGCCATATTTACAGCTTCAGTCAAAGAATCCATAGCAGAATTATAATCAAATTGTTCAAGGTAATGTTCTCCCTGAGATACAAGTTTTTTCACCTCGTTTTTCCTCGAGGTGTCAATGTATATCTTACCTGCCGCAGATAATACAATTATAAGTATAATAATGAAGAGATATATTTTTATCTCTTTTTTCCTTGTTCTGTCCCTTTCTTCCTTTAACCTTTCTTTTCTCCAGTCGGAAAGATAACCACTATCTATAGTATTAATAACCTGCTCAAATCGTTCCTGTCTTTCGGAAGAAGTCTCCTTTTTTAAGATCATAAAAAGTGATTCAAGAGCTCTTTTTTCTTTCATTTCCATAAGACACACAGCAGCTTCCAGACCTATGTCTTTATCGGAAAGAGCTTTTATTAAAGAGTCTGTAGAACTTTTATCTTTAAATCTTTTCAATACTTCAATGGAAATCTGCCTTATTTCCACGTCTTTATCAGTAACAGAAGTATTAAAAATCTCAAGTATCATTTTATTATCCATAGAACCAAGTATTTTTAAAGCTTCTCTCCTTACGATCAGGTCAGGTTCTTTTAAAACCAGGGTCATGAGCGGCTGCAGCATCTTTCTCTCATCCCTGTGAGAAGAGAGAGATTTAACTACTATATATCTCAGTTCCGGATCATTTGAATCGAGTTGATTCAAAAGAAGATCTACCCTGCCTATCTCTTCTGTAACAGGAAGTTCTACTTTTATAGTACCGGCAATGGCTTTTTTCATCTCAAGAGCTGACTGAAATCTTTCATTTAAATTCAATCTCAGTGCTGTCATAACCACTGCATTCACATGGGACGAAACATCGGGTCTTATATTTTTTAAAGGTTCCAGAGTAAAAGGCAAAGGCATTTTTCCGGAAAGAAGATGATGCATTGTTGCACCAAGGGAATATATATCACTTCTGATATCAGCTTTACCTCTGTACTGTTCGGGAGCCATATAACCTATGGTTCCTATTGCCGTCTTTGTAAGACCTTCTTCTTCCCTGGGGGCCACTGTTCTGGCTATACCGAAATCTATGAGCATAGCTTTATTATCAGATTTTCTTAACATAATATTCGAAGGTTTTATATCTCTGTAAATAACAACAGGGTTTCTCGTATGAAGATAATTGAGGACATCACATATCTGAAGTGCCCACTGTATGACTTCTTCTTCTGCCAGGCCTTTACTTCCCCTGCTTCTGAGCAATGACGACAGATCTTCTCCATCTATAAAATCCATGGCAAGATAATGTCTGTTTCCCAGGGTAAAATAATCTATAACCCTGGGCAGATTCGGATGTTCCAGTTCTGATAAAATCTTCGCTTCTCTTTCAAATCTTATAAAAGCAGCCCTTTTTTCTTCCCCTTCCAGTGATTGGTTTATTAATTCCTTTATGGCACAAAGTTTTGACAGGCGGAGATCCTCTGCTTTATAAACAGCCCCCATACCTCCTGCTTTCAGGAAATCTATGATTTTATATCGTGAAGCAATAATGTCTCCTCTTACTAAAAGTAACTTCTCCTGATCCTGTTCTATAAATTTCTGAGATCCGCATTCACTGCAAAATTTTCCTGTAGCTTTATGTTCTGCTCCGCAGACAGCACATATGAGATTCATTACACACCACCCGGATTAAAATTTATAGTGTATTTCATAACAGTTTTCGTGACCCGTAACAGGTAACGCGTGACTGGTTTAATCACTGCGCATCACACATTACGCTTTACGCATTACGAGCTCATTATTTATGGATAGTTATGAAACTAACTATAAATATACAAGCTCCTCAATTTATTTCAAAATTAAATAGAAAAATCCTTCCTTAAACAGTCAAAAGAATGATCCTATATTGAAGACTGTTATTACATGCTTATGCTCAGGTCAGCAAGTTATGAAATACACTATATAGAGATTTACAGAC
>JAKPQU010000444.1 GCA_029555925.1 Bacillota bacterium | reverse complement strand
CATCACGCATCACGAACCACACGTTGACGCGTCACGAATATAAGGAGATATTATGAAAAGCAACATATTTCTATTCTTTTTTTTAATTTACTTTATCTTTAGTTCTCCTCTCACAGGTTGTGAAGCGGCGGGAGAAGAAGTCTGCTTAAGGGACAGGATATTTAATCCTGCTCTTATATGCAAGGAAATCAATGATGTTAACGGCCATGAAAATAGAGGAAAACATAATGTAAATTTGAAGCTTGATATTATGGAAAGTTTTCCTTATAATTCTCCTGTTGCTCCTCCTCCCAGTCTTCCTCAGGGAGGCAGGATTATTAGAGTGGGGATCTATCAGAATTTAAAATCCTGTTATATAAGCTGTGATTCGGGGTTTTCTTTCTGCGGAGAGGATGGAGAAAAGAGTTTAAATGGCAGTCAGGTATTATCTGTAAAGGTTCCTGATATTCCCGTTGATCCGAATAATTTTTTTGTAGAACCTGTAAAAATAAAACCGCAACAGAGAGATAATGTACTGAAACTTATAACAGAAAATACCGATGGTACCTTTACTCTGAAAGGTTACAGAGGTAACTTTCTGGTTTTTCTTAATTCTAAAGGTTTTATTACAGTAGTGAACGAATTGAGTCTGAATGAATATCTGGCAGGAGTAGTGCCAAATGAAATGCCTTCTTCTTTTCCTCAGGAAGCATTGAAATCACAGGCTATAGTAGCAAGAACCTATACATTAAAACACCTGAAAAAACATGATAAAGAAGGTTTTGACCTCTGTGCAACACAGCACTGTCAGGTTTACGGAGGGATTGAGAATGAAACTTCCCAGACAAACAGTGCAGTCATGGAAACAATACATCAAATGGTATTTTATGGCTCAGAACTTGCAGATACAGTCTATCATTCTACCTGTGGCGGCATAACGGCAAATATAGAAAATGCCTGGTTCGCTTCGCCGGTAGATTATTTAAGATCAGTGCCAACACAGATAAATCCTGTATATTCTGCTTTCCAATCAGAAGAGGTCTTCAGACAGTTCATAGATAATCCGGGAGAATGTTTCTGTCAGGAGTCTAGATTGTTTCGCTGGGAAAGAAGTTACAGTAAAATTGATTTACAGGATATTCTTACTCAGGGACTGGCTGGAACGTTTAATAAACAGATAAAACTCGGAGAGCTTGTTGATATATCGGTAGAGGAAAGAACCTTCGACGGAAGGGTAAAGGTTTTACTTATAAAAGGAACGGAAGGAGAATACAGGGTTGAAAAAGATAAAATAAGATGGCTTACGAGTAAAGGAAAAATTGCTAAAGATGCTCTTCCAAGTACATTATTTTATGTATATAAGCCTGATGAAAATACTATTTCTTTTAAAGGAGGAGGATGGGGGCATGGCATAGGGCTCTGTCAGTTCTGTGCGAAAGGTATGGCTGACAGGGGGATGACTTCTGTAGAAATAATAACATATTTTTACAGGGGCTGTGTCCTGGAATATCCCCTGTGGTATAAAAACAGTGAGTAGTGAGCAGTAACCAGTGAAGCTTGTTTACAGGTTGAAAATTAATCTTTCAGATTAAACTAAAATCTATGGTAACTGGTAACTGATAACTGGTCACTGAAAAAGAGGTGTTTTATCTATGGAATGTCCCAGATGTAGAAGTAAAATTCCCCATGGTGCAATAGCCTGTCCTGAGTGCGCCAAACCTCTTGCAACATTTCCTGTAAGTGCTCTGGAAAAGAAGCAGGGTGAAGGTTTCAATCCTATGTGGATTGTTTATGGTCTCAGTGGTTGCCTGTTTCTTGTAATTGCCTTTATCGCAGTAGTGATTATTCTTATGTTTTTATTTTCACCCGGATAATGATTATGGAAAAATATTTAAAAATTATAGAACAAGTCTTGATGCCGCCTCTGACAAAACTTTCGGAGCAAAAACATCTTCGTGCTGTCAGAGATGGAATTATTTCAGTTCTGCCTATGATAATTACAGGGAGTATTTTTCTCCTGCTCGGTCAGATCCCTGTAGATTTTATTAAAGAACCTGATTATAGCGGATGGATTGTAGATAAGGTAAAATTTTATCAGGAACATGTGAGTCCCAGTCTTCTGATACCATACAGATTATCAATGGGATTTATGGCTCTTTATGCATCCTTTGCAATTGCTTTCAGTCTTTCACAGACATATCAAATGGATAGCCTGGCTACAGGTATATTATCTGCAGCTTCATTTCTTCTTACAATTGTGCCTCAAAAAGTTCTTCTTCCAATAGGAGAGAAACCTGAATGGGTAATTCCTGTCGATAAACTTGGAGGAAAAGGTCTTTTTGTCGCTATATTCTGTGCTTTTATTACGGTAGAGTTAACAAGATTTATTATGTCGAAAAAGCTCTTTTTTTCTATGCCTGAAGGTGTTCCTCCGGCTGTGATAAGAGCTTTTACGTCTCTTGTACCCGGTATAGCCGTATTAACACTCATATGGACATTTAGCATGATAGTAGATGTCCATGTTTTAATATCCTGGATTTTAAGACCTCTTGTCAGAACGGGAGACGGTCTTATTGCCATAATACTTATAAATTTGCTCATACAGCTCATATGGGTTACAGGCATTCATGGTACATCAGTTGTTAATGCCGTAGCTCTTCCTTTCTGGCTCACTTATCTTGAAGATAACAGTGCAGCCCAAGCAGCAGGTACTGTACTGCCTCATATTACATCACTGCCATTTTACCAGTGGTTTGTATGGATAGGAGGTTCGGGGGCGACTTTGAGTCTTGTAATGATGATGTTTTTCTCCAGATCTTCTCAATTAAGAAGTCTGTCCAGAATTGCCATATTACCATCTTTATTTAATATA
>JAKPQU010000401.1 GCA_029555925.1 Bacillota bacterium | reverse complement strand
TCAAATCTGTAGTAGATGCGGCAGGAGGAAGGCTCGTCAAAGTTATTCTGGAAACAGCCCTTCTTAACCGTGAAGAAAAAATTAAAGCCTGTGAACTTTCAAAAGAAGCAGGTGCTGATTTTGTAAAGACTTCTACCGGTTTCGGCCCCGGCGGAGCCACTGCAGAAGATATTGCCCTTATGAGAGAAGTCGTCGGTAAATATATGGGTGTGAAAGCATCGGGCGGTATCCGTGATTATAAGAAAACTATGGAAATGGTAAAAGCAGGAGCAACAAGAATTGGCGCCAGCGCAAGCGTTGCCATAGTGGAAAATAAAGCTGCTAAAGGTGATGGCTATTAGTCTTTATAAGACAGATGCAGTGATATTAAGAACCCGTAATTTAGGGGAATCTGATAGAATATATATTCTCTTTTCCCCTATGTACGGGAAAATTGATGCAGTCGCCAAAGGTGTAAGAAAACCGTCCAGCAAATTCAGCGGAAGTCTGGAAGTATTCTCTCATGTTTATCTGATGCTCTCAGAAGGTAAAAGTCTGGACGGAATTTCTCAGGTAGAGGTTTCAAATCCTCATTACGGTTTGCGAGAAGACCTGAAAAAACTTACATGTGCCAGTTATTTTATTGAACTTGTGGAGCATTCCATATTGCCCGGCCAGGAAAATATTGAATTATTTTCCCTGGTTCTGTCTGTTCTGTCTCTTCTGGAATATGAAGATAATATGGAACTCATTCTGCGTTATATGGAAATGCAACTCCTTACAGTTCTGGGATTTAGTCCTGTTCTGGATAGATGTCAGAAATGCGGGATTTTTTCTGAAACCAGAACCATAAAGTTTTATATCTCTCTCGGAGGAACCCTGTGTGAGAAATGTGCCGGAAGAGAATTAAGCGGTTATATTGCTGTTTCTTCAGAAACTATAAAATTTCTTGAAAAACTGGAGAACATAATCCCTGTCAGTCTCAGAAAACTCTCTCCTTCTACCAGGATTTACAGGGAAAGCAGGTGGATTTTGAGACACTTATTATTTTATCATCTCGGCAAAAATATAAAATCTATTGAAATGCTGGATAGTTTGATAAAGGCACCGGAAAATGAATAACAGAATTTTAGGACTGGATATAGGCGATAGAAGAATAGGAGTGGCTCTGAGTGATGTTACAAAAACTATTGCCAATCCACTTGAAGTGATCAATATTGGTCATGGTACCGATATATTTGCCTCTTTAAAGAAAATAATTGAACTTCATGAGGTTTCCACTGTCATACTCGGTTTACCTAAAAATATGGACGGCACCATGGGCCCTCAGGCCAGGAAAGTTACAGATTTCGGGGAAACACTTAAAGGATTGTTTCCTGATAAAGAAATAGATTATTTTGATGTAAGACTTTCTACCAGACAGGCTTTAAGAACCCTTATAGAAGCAGATATGTCCAGGGCAAGAAGGAAGAAAGTTGTAGACAAGGTTTCTGCGGTAATAATACTTCAGGGGTATCTTGAAACATTGAATTTTAAGCGGCATAAAGAAGAGCAGGAAACGTAATACTGTCTCTGAAGAACAAAGAACGTGTAAGATGTTTTCTGTAAACGTCCCATGAAATACTGACCCGAATTTATTACACAGTCGAAATTTTGACACAAAAAAGAAGTTGAAACTTATGTTAGGAATGTTAATCCAGAACAGATATGAAATTCAGAAAACTGCGGGACACGATAGTTTTGGTACGATTTATAAGGGGCGCGACAGAAAACTTGATAAATCTGTAAGTATAAAAATTTTGCAGGAACGTCCTGAAAAAACTCTGGATTTTTTTCTCGACAGGGTTCAATTTCTATATACTCTGAATCATAAAAATATAGTTAAATTTTATGATGCCGGTGCCGAATCCAGTTTTTTTTATCTTATACTTGAATATGTAGACGGCTTCACTCTCAAAGATTTTTTATGCAATCACAGCCTTAAAGATCCTGTCATTTATTCGGTACAGCTTGCTTTTCAAATATGCCAGGCTCTGAATTATGCTCACAGCAATTATTTTTTTCACGGTGACCTTAAACCTGATAATATTATGATAGCCAATAACGGCACAATAAAATTAAATAATTTCGGCCTCAGAAAACTTTATGAAGAAACAGGTTTATCTCCGTTAAAAGATGACAGGGAATGTAACCCCTATCAATCTCCGGAACAAATTAAAGGAGAAGATATAGATTTCAGATCCGATATTTATTCCCTGGGACTTATTATGTACGAACTGCTTACGGGACAGAGTCCGGGACATTTTAAAGATCCGGGAAGTTTAAGAAGATATAATGAAAATATACCTAAATCCCTTGAAGCTATAGTTATAAAGATGATACAGAGGGATATGAATCAAAGATTCCAGAGTTCAGATGAAATCCAGAGAGAAATCTGTAAAGTTAAATATAAGAGTTTAAAACCTGTTATTCAGGAACTTTTCCCTGATATGGATTTATCCTCTCTGTTACCTGGCAGAGAATTACTGAATGAAACATTTGCAGGTAAGAATTTTGACAGAGAAGAGAAAAAAACGGCAGAGAAATATTCCGTTGAAGAACTTGATCCCGGTAAGATAAAACTGGATTTTCGTGCCCTTGACAGAATCTGCCGGGGAACAGGCATAAGATATAAGGAAGCAAAGGATGCTCTTATTCAGGCACGAGGGGATTCTTTAAAAGCCATTGAAATCATTGCCTCAAAAAGAAAAGGCCTGGATATCAATATTGACGAAGACTTATTAAAGGAAGATATGTTTCATCCTGAAAATGAGACTCAATCCGATGATAGTCTGCTGACCAGGCTGGTCAACGGTGTCATGGTGATACGTAAAAATGAAGAAGATTTATTTACTTTCCCTTCTCTATGGTTATTTTTGTTGGTTTTTATTCCTTTTCTTATATTTTTTGTCAATTTTTTAATTTTCCCTTTAGCTATCATATTTATTCTTATTATGTTGTCCTCTTTCTATTTTAACCTGTCCTTTGAACTTCTTGAGAAAGATGCCTTTGAATTTAGAAAGAATGCAGAGATGACATTGAAACATCTCGGCACTATGCCTGCAGAACAGATGGTATTAAATGAAAATCCTTTACCGCTGGCCGAGGATATAGTGCCTGCGAGAAGAGAAAGGAAAAGAGAAGTGGCTTCTCCTTCGGAACAGAAAATAGAAGAAACTGTACCTCCTTCGGAAACGAAAGAGGAAGAAAAAACAAGTGCAAGAGAAAGAGCTGCCAGACGAAGACAGGAAAGGGAAAAGAAAAAAGAAGACGAACCGGTGCCCGCAGAAGATAAAGATGTAAAAACCAGAGCTGTTCCAGTTAAGGCTGAAGAAACGGCACCATCTCCTGAGAAGACAGGACCTGATGAAGAGACCATTAAATATATATGTTCCAGAGTTGAAGGTATAACACCTGAAGAAGCAGTCCATGCCCTTGAAGAAGAAAATGGCGATCAGGCAAGGGCTGTAATGAGTTTGAAGAAAAAGAAAAGAGCAGAACGTAAATCAGTACCATTGGAAGAAGCACAGGAAGCACCTGCTCCGCCGCCTCCTGATGAAAAACCTGCTTCTGCTGCTCCTCCTGCTTCAGACGGCAAGATTTATGACCAGGAAAAAATAGATTATGTGTGCAGACGAACCAAAGTTACTCCCGAAGAAGCCGTAAAGGCTCTTGAAGAGAAAAACGGTGATGAAATAGAAGCAGTTATGAGTATTAAGAAGAATAAGAGGAAACAGAGGAAGTAAATATCAGTGACCAGTAACCAGTGAATAGGGAACAGGGAACAGAGAAGTAATTATAATAGGATAACTGATAACCGGTCACTGGTCACTGAAAAAGAGGTGTATTATTTGTGAAATTGCCATCTGAAAAAGAACTGAAAAGATATAGAAAAATCCTCTATTCTGAAATAGTGGATAATGCGATTAAATGGGGCCAGGGCATTCTTATGGATGGAAGTCCTGCGGGCTGGACTGTTGACCTGAGAGAAGCCATACTCACTCCTGACCTTGCCCATGTTATATCACAGCTTTTTATGCCTCTTATTGACAGATACCGCCCTGATTATGTTGCAGGTATGACTGTTGCCGCAGGATGTCTTGTTTCTCAGCTTGTCCTTTTAAGCCATATCCTGGGAGTTCCTGTAAAGGGACTCTATATAAGAAGGGAACCAAAAGCGGATGGCATGCAGAGACAGATCGAAGGACAGCTCAGAGAAAATTCTAAAGTCCTTTTACTCGATGATATTATAAATTCCTCCGATGTGGCATTAAAATGTATAGAACAGCTTGTAAAACACAGATGCATACCTGTTGCTCTTGCAGTTATACTCAATTTTCAGGCCTCCGGAGAGCAGGACATAAAGAAACTCAAAATACCCATTCATCATATATTTACTCTCAGTGATATTCACATGAAACCTCCCGAACCGGAAGATAACACTATGTTTTTACCTGTGTGGAAAGGAGGGCCTGTTAACAGCGGAGCCTATTATGCGCCCAAATCCGGCCCCGTAACAGGAGAAGGAAGAATATTCCTCGGAAGTGACAGAGGATATTTTATATCTGTTCATTCAGACGGCTCCCCTGACTGGTTTTTCCCTGTAGGAGAAACATATCGAGGTATACAGGTTTCGCCTGTTTATAGGAAAGGAAGGGTTTATTTCGGAGCTTATGACGGGTACATTTACTGTCTGAAAGCTTCTTCAGGGAAGTTACTCTGGAAACAGAAATGGGGCGACTGGGTAGGATGTTCTTCCCCTGTATTTGATCCGAAAAGTGAACTGTTTTTTATTGGTATTGAATACGGATCTCACGGAGGTGATCTCTGTGCTTTTAACGGTAATGACGGAACCCTTAAATGGAGATTTAAAACAGGTGAATATGTTACATGTGGGCCGGGCATTAACAGCAATAGAAACACTGTTTTTGCAGGTTCTCTGGATAAAACCGTTTATGCTCTTGATTTACATGATGGAACTGAAAAATGGAGATTTGTAACAGAGGGACATATTAAAGGAGGTATCACGGCCGATCCTGCAACAGATTACTGTTATTTTACTTCCTATGACGGCTATTTCTACTGTTTGAATAATACGGGCGAAATCGTGTGGAAGAGAAAGCTTGGCTACTGGCTTTACAGCCGTCCTGCCATAAGTCAGGACAGGGTTGTCATTGCAACTGAAGCGGATTATATATTCACTCTCGACAAAATGACAGGGAAAATTATATGGAAGAGGTGTATGTCCGATGAATGGCGAATGTGCGCCTACCCTGTTATAAAACATGGCAGAGTTTATGCGGGAAGTTACGGGGGAACCGTATATGTAATGAGCCTTTATGATGGCTCTATTCTCTGGTCTTTTAAAACAGGAGGACCCGTTATGGCACCATGCGGAGTTTTCCCGTCTGCTAAAATACATGTGAATAAGCCTGTCTCTACACAGGGAAAACTGAAAAAAAATGCTTTTAATATCAGAGGTGACAGGCTCTATTATCCGGGGCCGGGAGGTCTTACACATATATTTAACCGGGATGCCACAGGGTTATTGTGGAGTGTTTATTCTCTCCAGGAGGAAATACCTCCTTACTGTAATACTCTGCTGGCAAGCTCAAATGACGGTTATCTTTACTGCTTTGTGGAACCTTATAGATAGGACGTGTATCTGGAGATATGTCGGACATAGAAAAAAATAAGAAAATACTTTATGAAAGAATATTAAATAACAGTATTAAATGGAATCAGGGTCTTCTCCGGGGTTCCGGAAGGCCTGCAGGCTGGACTATTGATATGAGGGAAGACATGTTAGATCCTTATTATTCCAATATAATAGCAGAAATTTTTATGGAATGGATAGAGAGCTATAAACCTGATTATGTGGCAGGTCTCGCCATAACGGGAGGTTTTATTGCTTCCCAGTTAGTTCTTCTGAGTCATCTCAGAGGTTCCCCTGTGAAAGGACTTTATATAAGGAAAAAACCGAAAATAAACGGTCTTCAGAGACAGATAGAAGGGCCTTTGAAGAAAAACTCTACTGTTGTTATAGTTGACGATGCCATCAACTCGGGAGATTCAGCACTGGAGGCCATAAAACTTCTTTCCGAAGAAAGATGTATTACAGTTGCCTTTCTTTCCATAGTGAATTTTGAAAGTAAAGGCCTTTCCAGTCTGAAGAAATTAAATATACCTCTCCATTATATATTTACTGTAAAAGAACTGTCTCTGAAACCATCGTGCCCTGATAAACCAGAGCTTTATTCTATGTGCTGGCAGGCAGGTGCCGTTAGTTCAGGTATATATAACAGGATCCCGTCATGCTCTCCTGTTTTTTCAGATAAAAAAATTTTTCTCGGAAGTGATTTCGGAAATCTTCTGGCAATCAGTGAGTCAGGAACGCTTGAATGGTCTTTTGATACCCCTGACAGAAACCCTGTTTTTACAGACCCCCTGGTCAGAAAAGGGAGAGTTTATTTCTCTTCCTGTGACGGTTCTCTTTACTGTCTTAACGCTTTAAATGGAAATCTCCTGTGGAAATTTAAAGAAGTTTTTCTTTCAGATACTTTTTCTCCTGTTATGTCACAGGACGGAAAGATAATTTTTACCGGCGGATTATGCTGTGACGGAACCGGTTTTTTATGGGCCCTGGATGGCATGAAAGGAAATGTTATATGGACTTTTACTCCCGAGTCCGGTATCAGAGCTACTCTTGTAATCTCCACGGCTTATAAGCTTGTAATATGTGCCTCTATGGACGGAAGTGTTTATTGTCTGGATATGGGCGGTAATATTAAATGGAGATTATCTTATGGCATTATAAATGGCATGGCTCTTGATGATAATAGAGGCACTGTCTGTTTTTTTTCTGACGGTTCTTTTTATTCGATTGATATAATTAATGGCACTGAATTATGTAAGAGAAAACTTTCTTCTCTTTACTATTCCACTCCTGTAATAAAAGATGATAAAATTGTAGCTTCTGCTTCATCTGATTTTATATTTTGTTTTGACAGAAGAGGCAAAATTTTATGGCAGACCTGCCTGGGAGATAACTGGTCTATGGGCGGTTATCCTGCCATATTTAATGACAGGGTATATGCCTCTAACAGTACGGGAGAGATTTTTGTTTTAAAATTGGAAAACGGTCATGTGATGTGGAGTTTTTCCACAGGCAGTCCTGTCAGATCGTCTCCTATGGTTTTATCCGGCAAAACTCTTCATAATTTGAAATTTCCTTTTCCGGATTTTAAAGAAAAATCATTTAATATTTATGAAAATAAAATATATATATTGAATAATTGCGGTTTTATAGAATCCTATAGTTTTGATTTAACAAAACTTTTATGGAGTGTTAAATATTTTGATATTTCATCAGAATATAAAAGTCTTCTTTTGGTCACCTGTACCAATGGTTATATATACTGCTTCATAAAAGTAAAATAAATTTTAAAAAAAATATCTTCTAAAATTCCCTTTACATTTTCAGTTAATGTAGTGATAATAATTAACAAGTGGAAAAGCAATATTTTAACAGCAGCTATTTTTACAAAGGATAAAACATTAATAAGGAGTGTGTTTTTTAATGGGTAAAATAGGCGGAAGTAAATCATCAAGTTCAGCCAGTAGATCAAAATCTTCGTCTTCAAAGAAATCTCAGACATCAAAAACGCAGAAACCTAAAACATCAGAAAAAACTAAAGGGGCAGAAAAAACTAAAGGGGCAGAAAAAACTAAAGGGGCAGAAAAGAGTAAAGAAGGGAAAGAAGCTAAAAAAGGTGAAGAATCGAAGCTTTCCGATGATGCTAAAAAAGAAATCAAAGAAGGAAAAGAAGGTTCAGAGACAAAACCGGGTGAAACATCCGGGGCAAGCGCTTCAAGTGCCAGTGTTTCAGGTGCAAATACCAGTGGAACTCAGGCTACAGGAGCAGATGCAAGTACAGGACAGGCATCAGGCCTTGATGACAAGAAACTGGATGATATTCTGAAAGCCCTGCAGGATGCTGCTAACCAGGATAAGGCAAAGGAAGCCGGCGGCGAAGGCGGCGGGAAATGCGGTGGCGGCGGCGGTGAAGGCGGCGGAAAAGGCGAAGGCGGCGGAGATAAAGCCAAAGATGCCGGTGGTGCATGTCCGGGAGCCGGTGGTGCACAGGGAGCTCAGATGAACCCGAATCAGGGTAAACAGGACTGGGATATGATTATTAATGCAGATTGTGATAGAGTACTTCAGGCAGCAGGTATGGGCGGTATGATACCCGGTATGCAGGGTATGAACGGTATGAATAATATGATGGGTGGCGGAATGCAGCCGGGACAGGCAGTTCAGGGCATAGGCGGCGGAATGCAGGGCATAGGAGGAATGCAGGGCATGGGAGGAATGCAGGGTATGGGAGGAATGCAGGGTATGGGCGGAGGTAATATTGTTCAGGCCAAACAGCAGTTACAGACAGATTTGCAGTCTGCCCAGTCACAGGGATGGCAGCCTCAGACACCTCAGTTAAAACAGAAATTACAGATGGCACAGCAGGCAGGTGGAGGCGCAATGGGGCAGCAGCAGGGAATGGGTGGCATGCAGCCGGGACAGGTAGTTCCAGGTATGGGAAATATGATGGGTGCCAATCCTATGGGAATGGGATTTTAAATATAGAAATCAGGGGATGTTCCCTGGAATTATAACATCAGATTTAAAAATTGAAAGGAGTGTTTATTAATGAGTAAAATAGGTTCAAGCTCAAACAAAAGTGTAAGTAAGACATCAACAGCAAAGAAGAGTCAGGCCCCGAAAAAGTTGGAGGCCCAGAAGGATACAAAGAAGACAGAGGCAACAAAAGACGCGAAAGATACCAAGGAGACTAAAGATCCTAAAAAAACTGATGAAACAAAACCTGATGAAAAGGTTAAAGATAAAGCTGAGGTCAGCGACGATGCAAAAACAAAAGATGCTTCCGGCGCAGATGCATCAGGAGCAAATGCAAGTACAGATCAGAAACTGGATGAGATAAAGAAAGCCCTCGAAGAGCTTATGAAAGCAAAAGAAGGAGAAGAAGAAAAGAAACCTGAAGAAGCCGGCGGCGGCGGCGGAGAAGGCGGCGGCGGCGAGAAACCTCAGGAAGCAGGCAAAGCCAACCAGGCTCAGGATGCACAGGCAGCACAGCAGGCAGAACAGGTTGCCAATCAGGTATTACAGCTCAGCGGCGTAAATCCACAGCAGGTAGATCAATATCTTAACCAGCAGGGCCAGCAGCAGGGTGGCCAGCAGCAGATACAGGCTATGCAGCCTCCAAGAGCTCAGGCTTCACAGAACCCTCAGATGCTTCAAACATCATTACAGCAGCTTCAGATGGTTCAGGGACAGGGAGGAAATATGCCTCCTAAGACCTCTCAGAAATGTCAGCTTGCCCAGCAGTTAGGCCAGCAGTCACTTCAGATGAGCCAGGGTGGCGGACAGATGGCCGGTATGAATCCAGGTCTTGGAATGGGACAGCAGGTTCAGGGACTCGGACAGCAGATGCCGGGTATGCAGATGCCAGGCATGGGCTTCTAGTAACCGGTAGTTTTCTGTAAGAGTTAAAACAGGGGTTTCAGTGAAACCCCTGTTTTATTTTGTCTTTATAATTTTAATACTATTTAGCTTTAGACATAGTAGTCTGCCTGCCTGGTGTTCCGGAGAAAAAAATATCACGGCAGCACAGGTATATTTTATTGAATTATAATGTAAAGTAGCATGATATAAGCTGTAACTGTTATAAACGTTCCA
>JAKPQU010000400.1 GCA_029555925.1 Bacillota bacterium | reverse complement strand
TACTGTCTGCCTGTCTGATGCTCCTCCGAAAAAAATCTAAACTGGAACGTTTATAACAGTTACAGCTTATATCATGCTACTTTACATTATAATTCAATAAAATATACCTGTGCTGCCGTGATATTTTTTTCTCCGGAACACAAGGCAGGCAGACTACTATGTCTAAAGCTAAATAGTATTACTTACTTTCTTCTTCTGATGTAATCTGGCGGATATATTTTTCAGTTTTATGAAGAATACTTCTTAATAAACCGAGATCATAATCATCCAGTTTACAGCGTCTGAACATTTGTCTGAATAATTGCATCGTATGTCTGTGTTCTTCATAGGGGAAATAATCTATTTTATTGAAGAAAGCTTCTAAATGTTCAAATAAACCTTCTATGACAATAGATGTAGCTGTTTTATCATGTGTTTTTTCCGGAAGAGGGTATGTTATGACATGTTTGAAAATTTCATAGCATATAATAAGCACTGCCTGACTCAGATTGATTGATGCATATTCCGATGACGTGGGGATTCTTACAAGCTGATTGCAGAATGTAAGATGTTCTATCTGAAGTCCTGTGTCTTCAGGGCCGAACAATATGGCTATCTTATTGTTCTTGGCTCTTTCCAGCAGAGAAGGGATGATCCGTTCAGGTGTGAACAGTTCATACTCATATCTCATGGGTCTTCTTGTAGTGCCTATGATATGGTTCATATCTTTCAGAGCCTCTCCCAGGGTATCAGTGTAACAGGCATGTTCAAGAACATGTTTTGCGTCTCTTGCGAGAGCATAGGCCTCTCCGTCAAGCATGTCTTTTCTCCCGACAACTGTCATATTGTGAAAACCCATATTGACCATGGCTCTTGCTGCGGAACCTATGTTTTTTACATGTTTCGGATTTACAAGAACTATATGGAATTGATCCAGAATCTTTTCCGGAACTTCAAAATACATATTTTCGAAGGAATTTGATTTGTCAGCCATTTACGATCCTTTTTTATTATTTATTTTGTAATCATTCAGCTATCAGCAGCCAGCTTTTATGGTAATTTATATAATATAGTGTATTTCATAACTTATTAGAATTTAAGTCGTCGTGACGCGTAACGCGTGACGCGTGACGCGTTTAATCCCAGCGCATCACGCATTACGCTTTACGCAGTACGAGGTAATTATTTATGGATAGTTATGAAACTAACTATAAATGTCGGTAAACTATATTTTTTAGACTGATTTACATCGTTAGTACCGCTACAGGTAAATTAGTAACCATTTATCAGCTTCTGCCTGACAGGCTCTTACGAAGAAAAATAATTTGTCTTATTTAATTTGTTTTACAAACAATAAATTAGCCCTTAGTACCGCTACAGGTAAATTAGTAACCATTTATCAGCTTCTGCCTGACAGGCTCTTACGAAGAAAAATAATTTGCCTTATTTAATTTGTTTTACAGACAATAAATTAGCCCTTATT
>JAKPQU010000394.1 GCA_029555925.1 Bacillota bacterium | reverse complement strand
TCTTCGTAAGAGCCTGTCAGGCAGAAGCTGATAAATGGTTACTAACAGACATGACCGGAGCGGTCACAACCAAATATGAAAATCAACATCCAGTGAAGGTGCAAACTTCATCATTTTCATATAAATTTACCTGTAGCGGTAATAGATAAGGTTTTCTGACTTTTCACTATTCACTTCAGTAAATTCTATCCTCAAACATAAACCGGTTCGGCGAACATAGTTCAACCGCAACCAGGAATGAAAACCTGTCCTCCTGTCACGCATTAAGCGTTACACGTCACGAACATTAAGGTTTATAGAAGCCGGTAATCAGATTTTTCCTGATTGATTTAATAATTATATGCTGTACAGTTGTATATTGTTGTAGTGTAATTCATAACACTCTGTACAGGTTCTTCCGATTACAGAAAATTATGAAAGCACTTACGAGTCTATGAGCAAAATAAAAACAATCAGGAGGTATAACAAATGTTCGACACGGGCAATACGGGGTTTATGCTTGTATCTACCAGCCTTGTAATGTTGATGACACCGGGGCTGGCTTTTTTTTACGGAGGTCTTGTAGGAAGAAAAAATGTTCTTTCAATTATGCTTCAGAGTTTTGTGTCCATGGGATGGACATCTGTTCTATGGTTCGTTTTCGGCTATTCTCTTTGTTTTTCAGGTGATGTTTACGGAATAATAGGAAATCTGGATAAAGCTTTTCTTCATGGAGTAAAACCAGAAGATATATTTTCACCGAGCAACAATATACCGGTTCTGGTATTCATAGCATATCAGATGATGTTTGCTATTATTACTCCTGCACTTATAACGGGAGCTTTTACAAACAGAATAAAATTCAATGCTTACATGATATTTCTAACTGTCTGGCTAATCTTCGTATATTTCCCTATGGTTCATATGGTATGGGGAGGAGGTTTACTTCAGAAATGGGGAGTTCTGGACTTTGCTGGAGGTATTGTAGTTCATGCCATTGCAGGTATGGCTGCTCTTGCATCCGTATTTTTTGTAGGTAAAAGAAAAGTAGAGGAAAAAGGACCTCACAGTATCCCCCTTGTAGCACTCGGAACAGGGCTTCTCTGGTTCGGATGGTATGGATTTAATGCAGGGAGTGAACTTAAAGTAGATGGCATAACTGCTCTGGCATTTCTTAACACAGATACAGCAGCTTCTTTTGCTGCCATTACATGGCTTATTATGGCCTGGATTTTCGAGAAAAAACCGAAATTTCTCGGACTGCTTACAGGCTCAATAGCCGGACTCGCCACTATAACACCTGCTGCAGGGTATGTATCTGTACCATTTGCTGTTATAATAGGCATAATCTCAGGTATAGTCTGCTATGGAGCCATAGGGCTCAAAAATAAAATGGGATGGGACGACGCTCTGGATGTATGGGGAGTTCATGGTGTCGGAGGCACAATAGGTGTCATAATGCTCGGTCTATTTGCTTCCACTGCAGTAAATACTGCAGGAGCCAATGGTTTACTCTTCGGAGGAGGAGGATTTTTTGTAAAACAGCTTCTTTCCGTTACAGGCGCATCCGTTTATGCTCTCGCCTTCTCCTATATAGCTCTTATAATAATAGATAAGATAATACCTGTCAGAACAACGGAAGAAGAAGAAGAAGCAGGTCTTGATGCTGCCCTTCACGGAGAGGAAGCCTACGTTTAAGGCAGATAAATAGAAGATAAATAGAACATTCTATAAATATAATAAATCAGCCGTGAAAACCGGCTGATTTATTATGCCGAAGGTCGGACTCGAACCGACATGGAGTTACCCCCACTGGTTTTTGAGACCAGCGCGTCTACCTGTTCCGCCACTCCGGCTTTTTCGTAGACATAGTATAGTTCATAGAGATATTTCTGTCAAGATAGTATATTTCATAATTGCAAATTGCTCTATCTTAAATTATAATATGGAAATGATAAATAGTGAGTCGTGAGTCGTGAATAATAAAACCCGACTGTCACGCATCACACATTACGCATTACGAAACTACCCGTCACGCGTTACGCGTCACCAATCAAGGAGAATTCGATGGATTTAATTTATTGTTCTGCATGCAAAAAATCTGAAAAAGCAGAACTGGATTTCTGCACTCACTGCGGTTCAGCCCTTATAGAATTCAAGGAAGAAGGTCTTTTACCTCCCCATACAATACTCAGGGAAAGATTCAAGATAACAGATCTCCTGAAGACAGGTGGCATGGGCAGAGTATATAAAGCCGAAGACGGTAATTTAAACAGTATATGTGCCGTAAAGGAACTGGTTCTGGACGGATTTCAGGATGAAGATAAAAACTATATAATATCACAGTTTAAATCAGAAGCGGAAATACTTGCAAAACTCCGTCATAAAAACCTTCCCTATGTTATAGATTATTTCAGCACAAACGGTAAATATTATATAGTTATGGATTATATAAAAGGTAAAGATCTGGAAACGATATTAAATGAAGCAGGAAATGAAGGACTGGATATAGAGAATATTTTAGACTGGGCAATTCAGATCTGTGATGTCCTGGAATATCTCCACAGTCAGGAACATCCTGTAGTATTCAGAGACTTAAAACCATCAAATATTATGGTAAGAGATAGCGACAATCAGATAATGCTGGTAGATTTCGGCCTCGCTGCAAGAGTAATGGATAAAGAACACAGTCATGAAAAAACCTCAGTAGGAACAGAAGGCTACGCTCCTCCCGAGCAGTATGAAGGTAAACATGATTCTAGAAGTGACATATATTCACTGGGAGCAACATTACATCATCTGATAACTGGAATCTTACCTATGGTGCCATTTAAATTTCAAACGTTAAAAAAACTGAAACCGGAAATCCCGCCAAAACTGGATGCAATAATAATGAAATCTGTAGAACATGATATTAACAGGAGATATCAATCCATCAATCACTTAAAAAAAGAACTTCTAAAAGTAGATGAAGGTATAAAATCAACAAAATCAAGCCTGGTGAATAAAATAAAAGATAGCACAAGTAAATTGAGTAAAAAATTCAAAGATTCCATTGGTTTATCTTCAGATATGAACGAAGAAGAACACAACGAAAAGATAAAAGTGTTTCTTGTAGATGATGAAGACGGTATCAGAGCACTATTTAAAAATTTAATAGAAGTAAACAGGGATATGGAGCTTACAGACATGGCGGTAAACGGACTGGAAGCTCTGGAGAAATTATATCATGCAGACGAGTTCCCCGATGTTATACTCATGGATATTATGATGCCAGAAATGGATGGTATAGAAACAACCAGGGAAATATTGAAAATTTATCCTAAAGCGAGAATTGTAATGCTTACTGTTTTATGCAATAAAACGTCTGTCATAGAATCCTTTAAAGCAGGAGCAAAAGGATATATGATAAAATACAAAGTCGATGAAGTAATTGATGCCATAAGGGCATCGGCGAAAGGTGAAACCCCTATAGAATCCTCTGTAGCAGGATTTTTGCTCCAGGAACTGGCGAAATAATATTCAGTGAGCGATTATTTTATCAATCACATATTTTCACTTCTCACTTTTCACTTCTCACGACTCACGACAATATACTGCCCGGTGATGTCCTGTGTTACTTATATATAATGCCCCTTTTCACATCTATCTTCACGAAATCTCCGGAAGAAAAGGCTGTAAACACTCCCGGCACCCCTGCAAGAACCGGGATATTGGCTCTGGCAAGTAAATCTTCTTCATCAGGTGATAAATTTTCATCTGCCACCACAAGGCCTGTCAGAGAAGGTAATTTTGTGAGAAGCTCATGGGAATAACATGGAACTGCCAGTATTGTGCCGCTTTCTACTTCCTCTAAATCTTTAATATCCTGTAAAAGAAGAAGCTTACCTTCCTTTTCTTTACTTTTTCCCAGGCTCTTTCCTCTTAAAAATATATGGCCCAGTACCTGTATCTGAAGTGTATTTGTACTGCCTGTGCCTCCTATAGGATAACCGGCAGAAATCACTATGAGATCACCGTCTTTTACAAGGCCGGTACTTACGGCAGATTTTGCAGATTCCCTTATAAAACTGTCTGTATCGTTATAGTTTCCTATAACTACCGGGAAAACACCCCATGAAAGTTTTAACTGACGGGCAATTACTTGATCTTCTGTCAGGGCAATTACAGGGGCTCTCGGTCTGTAAAGAGAAATCTTCCTGGCACTTCTTCCTGATGAAGTGGACACAATAATAGCAGAAGCTTTCAGTTCTTCCGACATCTCACAGGCAGAACGACTTATAACTTCAAGGATTCTTTTTTCTGCTGCTTCTTCTGTAAGGACCTTTTCGTAAGGCAGGGCAGTTTCAGCAGTGGCTGCGATAAGAGCCATGACCTTTACCGCTTCAACGGGATAGGCTCCTGACGCAGTTTCACCTGAAAGCATAACTGCATCAGTGCCGTCAATTATGGCATTTGCCACATCAGTTACCTCTGCATTGGTAGGACGGGGATTTCTGATCATTGAATCCATCATCTGAGTAGCGGTAATCACAGGTTTCCCTTTTTTTCTGCAGAGTGAAATCATATGTTTCTGTTCCAGAGGAAGTTTTTCCACCGGTGTTTCCACACTCAGATCTCCCCTGGCTACCATCAATCCGTCAGTAATATCAATAATTTTGGCTAATTGTTTCAGAGCCTCACCCTTTTCAATCTTGGCTATAACAGGAGTGGTTTTGCCTGATTTACGAATTATGTCTTTTATTTCCACTATATCGGAAGGTCTCTGAACAAAAGAAAGGGCAACCCAGTCAACATTCTGTTCCAGACCGAAGTCAAGATCTTCTTTATCTTTTTCTGTCAGTGCAGGAATTTTTAATTCAGTGCCGGGGAAATTCACTCCCTTATGAGAGCTCAGAGGGCCTCCTGTAATTACCCTGCATATAACATCAGAACCTTCCACTTTTTCCACTACAAGCCTTAAAAGACCGTCATCTATAAAGATTTTTGTGCCAGGCTGAACCTCTTTTGAAAGATTCGAATAGGATATATGGGCTTTTGTATCAGTGCCAGCACATTCTTCACCTGTGAAGGTGAAAAGTTCACCTGCTTTAAGTATAACACCGGCAGGAATAGAGCCCACCCTTATTTTAGGCCCGCAGAGATCCTGAAGAATTGCCACGGAACGGCCTGTTTCATGACAGAGTTCCCTTATCAATTGAATAACTTTTTTATGCTCCTCATAGGTTCCATGAGAAAAATTAAGTCTTGCCACATCCATACCTGCAAGGATTATTTCTTTTAAGACTTCTTTTTTATTACTGGCAGGTCCTATGGTGCATACTATTTTGGTTTTTCTTAAAGTGTTCATTATGTGTTAAACCTTACTTTCTTTAATCGTGACGCGTGACGCGTGACGCGTGACGCGAGGAATAAACTGAATTTATTTACTTATCTCTTCTATAAAATTCACTTTTTTTTCTCAAGAATCCTTCAGGAAAATAAATTTATATGAGAATCGTGACGCGTAACGCGTGATGCGTGACGGGAGAAACAGCTTCCCATTCTTTGTTATGACTGAACCGGTCATGGCCGTTAATGAAAAGCATGTAAAATCCAATTTTTCCCACCGTTCATTTTTATATAAAATCACCTGTCATTTTTTAACGCAATCATAGTATATTATTAATATTTATGGTAAAATGTAATTTCAAATGGCCAATACTCGCGTGACGCGTCACGCATCACGTCTTAACAAGGAGGATCCATTATGAGAAAAATATCATCTATATTTCTGTTTCTGTTTATTCTATCAGGATTTGCTCTGGCAGCAGACATTCCTGATATGTTTCCCTTTCCCGTAGAATCTTATAAACTTCCGAACGGGATGGAAGTAGTTTTAATCAAATACGGCACAGACGGCACAGTGATTGACATGTTAGTCGTTGATACAGGCAGCAGATATGAGAAAAAGCCTGATGAAATAGAATACACACACCTGATGGAACATCTCATGTTCCGGGGCTCGAAAAATTATACAGTTGCCGATGTAAATAAAATATATACAAAATACGGTGTTTACGACCAGGGCTTTACAGCGAGTGATTTTACCTGTTATTACAGAATATTCCCGAAAGATGCCATGGAAGATCTTACAAAGATTATGGCAGACAAACTGGAAAACCTTTCCTTTACGGAAGATGAATATAAAGCTGAAACAGGAGCGGTACTGGGTGAATATCAGGGACATTATCAGACACCATGGAGTAGACTCTATCAGAAACTCTATCAGATAGCCTTTACTGTTCATCCCTACAGAGATGTGCCAGAACATCTGGAAGTCCTGAAGAAAATGCCGGAGAATCAGGAAGCAGTGATGAATTTTTACCGTAATTACTATAAACCGAACAACTGCCGACTTGTCATAACAGGTGACTTTGACACGACAAAAGCAAAAGAAATTATAGAAAAATATTACGGTACTCTGAAGGCAGGTAATGTTAAACCTGACATAGAGCAGGAACCTCTTCAGACCGGGGAAATCACAGGTGAGGTAAAATATGATGGGAAAACATCTCCTTATTTACTTATAGCCTATAAAATCCCGGGATATGACGTAAATAACAGGGAAATCCCGTCTATAGATCTTATAAAAGAACTGTATTTCACTGATAGTTCTCCCCTTTATAAACGGCTGGTATATGATGAAAAACTTGTTTATTATATTTCTTTTCCAGGATATTATTTCTGCAAAGATCCGTCACTTTTTACTACAACTATGAAATTAAAAAAAGCAGAGGATATGGAGAAAGTCAAAGAAATCTTCTTTGAAGAAATAGATAAAATCCGAAAAAATTTCTGTACCGATAAAGAACTTGATAGAATAAGGGAAAAAAATCGTTATGATATACTTACGGGCATGGATTCTCTGGAAAAAACAGGATTTACTTTTACGAATTATTATTTTCTGTCGGGAGATCCTGACGGGGTGAATAAATATTTCAAACATTACTTCTCCATAACTCCTGAAGACATAAAAAATACGGCGGGAAAATATTTTATTGAAAAGAATCGAACCGTTGTAACACTTTACGGAAAGGAAGAACAGAAAAATGAAGAATAAATCCAATTTGTTTGCTATAATTTTATCTCTTATATTGATGAATATAACCTGCTGTTATGCCGCAGATTTCCATAAAGAACCTCCTTATACTCTTATGACAATTGAAAATTCGGATATTGTCTATATAGTAATTTCTTTCAATACAGGCACTGTAAGAGATTCTAAAGGAAAAGAAGGGCTTAATTTTGTGACAGCAACCCTGATAGAAGATAATATAAAAAAGCTCCTCAACGAAAAATCTCTCACATCGGGAGCAGAATTTTACGGACAGGTCGATAAAGAAATTACAACATACTTCTTTAAAGTCCACAGGGATAAATTCGACGAAACTTACCCGCTCTTTATAAGTGAAATCATATCGCCTGACATCAACAAAGATTCCTTTGAAAGAGCGATAGAGCAGGCACAGAATGTCAGGGAATACCTTATAAATGACTGTGAAGACATGTCTCTTCATGGCCTGGAAATGTTCTTATACAGGGATCATTCCTATGGAACTGCAGACTCCGGCACACTTTCATCTCTTAAAACTATTTCTATAGATGATGTAAAAGATTTTCATGCTAAATTTTACAGAAAAGACAATTTCAGAGCCGGCATAGGTTCCAAAAATTGTAAAGAAATCCTTGATAGACTGGCAGAAGATCTGGCACAGTTGCCTGACGGGAAACCTGAAGATTTAATTATAAAAAAGCCGGAACCCTTTAAGACCAGAGTATTAATCATAAAAAAAGATTCAGGCACCACAGCAATGGCAATGGGCTTCCCCGTAGATTTTACCAGAAGTGATGACGATTATTATCCGTTACTGGTAGCAAATTCCCGTTTCGGTTTCCACCGTTATATGCAGGGATTTCTCTTTATACAGTTACGTTCAATAAGGGGATTTAATTACGGAGATTATTCCTATATAGAAAAATTCACAGAAGGCTCTCAGGATAAAATGCCTCAGACCAGAATAGCGAGACAGAGTCAGTATTTCTATATATGGATAAGAAATCTCTCCGATGAAAATGCCACTTTTGCAGCGAAATTTACCATGTTCAACCTCGATAAAATGATAAAAGAAGGTCTTGATAAAGAAACATTCGAGTTAAACAGGGATTTTATTAAGAATAATTCAAAGTTGTGGGCTTTCGACCCGTTCCAGAAAATTGGTTTCGAAATGGATTCGGATTTCTATAAAACACCTTATTACATTGATTATATAGAGAAAAAGATGGACGCCATGAAAAATGAAGATGTAACTGCTGCTTTACAGAGAAGAATGGATGTCAAAAATATGAAATTTGTATTTGTAACGTCTGATCCAGAAAAGATGAAAAAACGCCTTCTGGGAGAAATTTTATCGAACCCTGTTTATGAAACAACCCTTTCCGAAGAGGACAAACGTGTTGATGAAGCAGTGTTACAATATGATCTCAAATTAAAGGCAGAAGAGATAGAGATTATAAATGCGGAAGAATTGTTTAAATAAGGGAAAAATAAAAAAAGAATACATAAACGAAGGCTCTATTATGAATATAATATATGAAGAATTACATGGATTGAAGGGCTGATTTATGTGTGATAAAATAAAAAAGGGGTGAATAGAATGTATATAGAGTTCGAAACAAAACCTGAAAATGGCTTCATAAAAATACCTGATGAATATATTAAGGTAACCTCAGAAAATTTAAAAGTTATATTGATATGTAATGAACAATCCGATAAAAATGACGATATAGAACAGTTTTTCGGCAAATATTCTGTCAACATGAATTCTTTTACATTTAATAGAGAGGAAGCAAATGCAAGATAAGATATTTTTAGATTCAAATATTTTATTATATGCAATAGGAAATGATAGGTATAAAAAAAGTTTATCTATAGAACTTATCAAAAAAACACCTGTCATAACGGTTCAGGTGTTAAATGAAATTCCAAATATTATGATAAGAAAGTTAAAATTATCTTATCAGGATATTCATAGAATTATAGATTTTATTATTCAAAAATGCATTATACATTCAATCGATATTATTACAGTAAGAAAAGCACTGGATATTTCAGAAAAATATAAATATTCTTATTATGATAGTTTAATAATAGCCAGTGCACTAGAAAATAACTGTAATACACTCTATACGGAAGATATGCACCACAGCCAGAATATAGAAAATATCTTAAAAATTATAAATCCTTTTTTACTGGAATCATAATCTTGTAATAAAAGGTAATTTAAAAACTGTCTGGAGTTTAGAAATCATCTTATCTTCTTTTGTGCTCACATCTCCGTCTGCATAGGCTACGGCAAAAAGGTCATTATATAAATCTGTGAGAAATTCCTTATCCAGTTCATATTTTTCTATATCTTCTTTTATGGCGTTAAGAGAAACATCTTCTATGGAACGGCAATATTTCCTTACAGTTTTGCCGGACAGACAGTATCTGGCAAAAATATAATTATTGATTTTTTCCAGTTCCTCAAAATTTTCTCCGTCACTCCTTGCAAGCATAAGACATGATCTGACTATTACCCTTATTTTTGCAAGCAATTTACCTTTCTCTTCTTTAAATTTTTCAAGCCTGCCAATTTCCTTATCTATAGATTCCATTACTTCAAGTTTGATCTGAACTTCATTATCATTCACAGACAAAACCTCTTTTCTTAAAATTTATATAAGAATCGTGACGCGTGACGGGTGGTTTCGTAATGCGTGATGCATGATACTATAATCGTAACGCGTAACGCGTGACGTGTGACGCGTAAAATTCACCCTTCACGGCTCACAGCTCACGGCTCACTTCATACAGCACTTCTTATATTTTTTCCCGCTCCCGCAGGGACACGGGTCATTACGACCTGTCCTTTCTTCAGATTTTTTTTCAAACTCCAGACCTTCATGGGCTATGGCTATAATCATATCATTATAAAAAGTTCTGTAATTTTTTTCAAATTCATCTTTATGCTCCTGAATATCATCTGTATATTTCGCCTTTCCCATATATTTTTTCCCTTTTTCAAGAAGAGACAATGCTTTTTCATAATTCTGCCTGTATATGGCATATATATAAGCCAGTATATAATAAGCCTCTATATATTCAGGGTCTATCTCCATAGCCCGTCTGAGATAATATTCTGCATCATCAAATCTTTCTTCATCTATATAAAGATTACCTAAAGATATATAATTATAAATGTCAGAAGGATCTGCTTCTATTTCTTCCAAAAACATATCTTCAAGCTCTTCCAGGTCCAGTTCATCGTGTTCATGGTCATGTTCTACAAATCTTATGGGCCCCTTCTCCATAACTCTTTTCATTTCTTCGTCATTCTTACAACTGTTTATACCGAAAACCGTTAACATAATACTCATTTTGCCTTCCTCGGTAACTTCAAAAGATGATACCTGTTTGCAATTCAGGCATGTAATTTCATCTTCTATATGAGGCACAGGCTCGTCATGACAGCATAGTTCCACTGTTATATGTTCCAACCTGTAAAAAGATTCATCACCGCAGTTTTCACACCTGAGTTCTACATCAAGATAGGGTTTAATGACTTCTTCAATTCTACCTCCGAAGAAGGCCTCCGTATATTTACGTTTATCGTCACGTTTTTCATAATATTTCTTTTCCATTAAATCAAGGTCGGAATTCTTAATGCCATATATCCTGTTAAGAAGCAGATACATATAATCAATAAAATCCTGTTCTTTACCGGCATATGGCATAAGTTTCTCTATAAATTTATCATCGGGATAAAGTATCATAATATTCAGAAGTTTTTCTTTATTACAGGGCCAGAATGAGAGAAAGTGTTTGTTTATAAAATCAATGACAGTCTCTTCTTTCATGGTTTCAATGACAGAGAGAGCCAGAAACTGCACGTCTTTATTCATGTCTTCAATATTTTCTTCTATGAAAGGAAGAGCCTGTTCTTTATACTTTATAAGTATTTCATAAGCGATATGCATGCCATTTGACATTTCCTTTACCAGAAGAGGCAGAAATTCTTCATAAAGAAGTCTTCCCATAAGGTTTATTGCATTTATATGTCCGTAAGAAGAGAGGCTCATACTATCCTCAAGAAATTCTACAACCATGCCTCTGTCCAGTCCATTCATAAAATTTACTATCTCATCTATATAAGGTAATTCGTCAATATCCATGTCCGAAGCTATAAGGTCAAAGACCTGTTCAATATTAAGGTTCTGAGGATTTACTTCTTTTGTTCTCATAGATGTGATAAAACATCCGAGTATAAAGGAATAAAACAGATATTCCTGTTCTTCTTCGATAAACCGTCCCGTAATTTCTTCATCGCCCAGTAACCTTATCAGTAACTCTCTGACTTTTTCATTATCAATCTTTATGAGATTTTCCCTTAAAAAAGACCGGATATTTTTATATTCTTCATTTTTTAATTCTTCAATATATAAATCAAACTGTTCGACAGGTGTGTCATCTTTAAAAATCATTGAAATATCTACATATTTCTGCTCCGAATCCCCGTCGATATAATCGGTTATAAGTTCAAAATCCTCGGGGGATGAAACAAATAATTCGCATATTTCAGCCAGTATATCGGTGTAATCTCTCTCCATTTCTTCAAATTTTATTAACAGACAGTTTTTCAGGAGACTATAGAAATCACGATATTCATATTTCAGAGCAGGTGCCGCTATTCTGGGAAATAAAAGCGTCTTTTCCACATCAGAGAACGATGATTTCATATAAGAATCAATGAGTAATTCCGATATTTTCCTGCCCCCTTCTTTATCCAGAAAATTAAGAGATTTCAATATACCTGATAATCTGAAATTGTCTGTCCAGACATTACTTTCTTTTTCCAGATATGAAGAAAAAAGTTTTACCGCTTTTTCCTTATCAAGAGAGGTAATGACAGGAGATGCGGCAGCAATAACCATTTCATCCATAGTTTCCCACTTATCCAGAATTTCATTAAGATTGGATGAAAACTTTTCCGCCGGCAGGCAAAGAAAAAGATCCCTTTTTAAGATATCATCACATTCATTTAAAATATAAGTGATAATTTCGGGAGTAAAGACACGTTCTATTTCCCTGCACAGACCGTTATTAATATCTTTCGCATATTTGAGTCTTTCCAGAGACCATTCCATAATCATACGGTCTTTCATTTCTATCTTTGATAAATCTATCATTTTTAACATTTCTCCTTTTTAATTAAAAAAATACATGTGTCCTGTTTAAAGGGTATTATATCAAATAATTTACATAATATCCTTTTTAATAAAGATAATTTTCTTCCGAGTATATATTGATCCAGCATCCACTGTGATACAACGCTTACCTGGGCAAAAGATAAGACTCTGAACTTATAAACGTGGAGCATTTCTTCTATTGCCTTTTTAGTAAAAGATTATTACCATCCTGATAATATCCTTTTCCTGTTTCCATGAGAGGATTCCATCTGATAGTTTTTAGAATTTCTTTATTGTCCATATTGTTTTAGTCGTGACGCGTGATGCGTGATGCGTGATGCGTAATTCGTAATTCGCCATTCGTCATTTGCCATTTG
>JAKPQU010000374.1 GCA_029555925.1 Bacillota bacterium | reverse complement strand
GCAAATGCATGTCCTGACAGTTTCTTTACTTCTCTCCATGCCCACTTCCCGTGGCTCATATGTGCACTCGTGAAATGGAGCACCTTCTGTGCCGTAACAGACGTAGATTTAAGAGTTGATATGGAACAGAAACGATATCAGAAGATTCTGAATGACCCGAAGATATCGCAGTTAAAGAAGTATGAATTCTGTGCTGAAATGAATAAAGAATACTTCCAGATTGATAAGTTCCAGGAATACTGTGAAGAAAACTTCAAAGGTCTGGAAGATAAAATGATAGATTTTTATGACAGAAATATTGATAAAATAATCAATATGGCCATACATTACAGTGATTTTCCAAAGGAAGAACATGGACATATGGCCAGATATTATAAAAATCTAATGGAAGAGAATTTCAGAGCCAACGCCCGTGACTATCTCACATCGGTAATTTTTAATGCGTGATGCGTGATGCGTGATGCGTGATGCGTATTGCCCGGTAAAAATACGCATTACGCATCACGTTTTACGCATCACGATTTAAGGAGACAACTATGACCGGTTCAAATAATAATCCATGGACAGACGACGAATTACTCATACTCGATAAACTGAAAAGTCCTTATCTTATACAGGAATTTATCGACAGTACTGCTTACAGTGACGATCATTTTTACCGCTCTCCCAGAAGTGTTTTGAGAGACAGAAAAGCTCACTGTGTTGACGGAGCATTTTTTGCGGCAGCTGCCCTCAGAAGACTGGGCTATCCACCTGTTATTATGGAAATGACTGCGTTCAGAGATGATGATCATGTTATTGCCATATATAAAAAAGAGGGGCTTATGGGTGCTGTTGCGAAATCCAATTTTGTTGGCATACGGTTCAGAGAACCGGTGTTTAAAACACTCAGAGAACTGGTTCTTTCTTATTTTGAATTTTATTACAATGTTGACGCGGAAAAAACCCTGAGGGGCTATTCCGGTCTTTTATCCCTTCAACAGTTTGATAAAATAAACTGGATGACAGATGATAGCAGTATTGAACCTGTTATAGATAAACTGGAAAAATCAAGACATTATCCAATTATGCCTGAAGGGATAGTGAAAATACTTTCACCCGTGGATAAACGCAGTTATGATGCAGGCTTACTCGGAGTCAATGAAGCAGGTCTTTACAGGCCAGATAAACAGTGACCGGTGATCGGTGCTCAGTTTCACTGATATTATTATCACTTTTCACCATTTACTATAATGTTATACATTACTTTTTATAAGTAATAATTATGAATGAGTTCGGGATCAACCAGAAAAGAAAATCTGTTCCTCGCGTGACGCCTGACGCGTCACGCGTCACGCTTCCAATATAAATTAATAAAAAAGAGAGGGGAATATATAAATGTTTGTAAAACCGGATAAAAAAACAGTACTCATAATAGGCGGTTCAAATGTGGATATCAAAGGTCGCTCCAGAGGGGTTCTCATACCTCACACATCAAATCCAGGCACAATAGAACTAAGTGTGGGAGGAGTGGCAAGAAATATTGCAGAAAATCTCGGAAGATTACAGGTAAATACAACTCTTCTGACAGCTATAGGAGAAGATGAATATGGCACACTCATAAGAAAACGTACTGAAGATAGTGGAGTCAACATGTCAGAAGTTATATCTTCTAAAGAGCATCGTTCAAGTATATTTATGGCAGTGTTAAATAAAAAAAGTGACCTGGAAACAGCAATTTCTGATATGGTCATACTGGACCTCATAACACCTGAATATATAAAATCAAAAGAAAATTTATTTCAGGAAGCTGCTATTGTAGTAATAGATGTAAGTACACCGAGAAAAACCATCGAAGCCGTGATTGACATGTGTCAGAAATACGAAATTCCTCTCTGCGTGGAACCTGTATCTGTAAGTAAAAGCGAATATGTAAAGGATTTACTCGATAAAATAGATATTATAACTCCTAACAAAGATGAAGCGGAAATGCTTGTAGATATATCTATTGATGATATGGAAGGAGTAAGACATGCAGGAGAAATTTTACTCCAGAAAGGAGTAAAAATGGTAGTAATAACCCTTGGGCCGGAAGGGGTCTATCTTGCGACTGCCAATCAGAAAGGTTTCATACCATCTGTGGCAACACTGGTAGTAGATGCAATAGGTGCGGGAGACGCTCTGGTAGGAGGACTCATATACGGGCTTATGAAAGGACAGTCAGAAGCTTCTGCAATTGCTTCTGGTGTCGCAACTGCCACTATTACCCTTTCGTCAAGGGAGGCAGTAAGCCCTGAATTAACTCCTGCCAGACTTGAAGCTATATACAGAGAGCTTGAAAGCAGAATGCTTCTGAGAAAAACTCTTGTTTAAAGGGAGGTAAAATTTATGTCTTCTCATATAGTATATTCAGATAAAGTCAGAGAGGCTCTGGATAATAAAAAACCTGTAATTGCACTGGAATCAAGCGTAATTGCCCAGGGTCTTCCCTTTCCGGTAAATCTGGAAGTGGCAGAAATACTTGAAGACCTGGCAGAAAGTCTCGGTGTTACTCCTGCTACAATAGCTATTATAAATGGTAAGATAAAAGTGGGACTGAACAGACGTGATATAGAAAAACTTGCTACAGAACAGGGGCTTTTCAAAATAAGCAAAAGAGATATACCACTGGTAGTAGCACAGGAAGGTTCCGGAGGGACAACTGTTGCAGCTACAAGTTTTATTGCAGCAAAAGCAGGTATTAAAATATTTGCCACAGGCGGTATAGGCGGAGTCCATACAGGAGGAGAACATAGCCTTGATATTTCGGCAGATCTCCAGGAACTGTCTCAGACCGATACAGTGGTAGTATCGGCAGGGCCGAAATCAATTATAGATTTAAAACTTACCCTTGAATATCTTGAAACTCAAGTGTTCCTGTAATAGGATATAAAACTGACTTCTGTCCTCATTTTTTTCTCGGTAAAAGCAAATATCCGGTCACTATAAATGCTTCTGCAGTAAATGACATAGTAAAAATAATGAAGGCAAAAGAGGAACTTTCCATAAAGGGAGGTATTCTTGTAGTTAATCCGTTAAAAGATGAATACTGTCTTTCAGAACAGGAATTTTCAGATGCCTACAGAAAAGCTCTTAACAAAGCTACAGATAACAGAATTACAGGAAATAAATTAACACCTTTTCTATTACAGGAATTAAACCTGAATACAGCAGGGAAAAGCCAGAGAGCCAATCTTATACTGCTGGAAGAAAATGTAAAACTGGCCTGTGAAATATCTAAAAGCAGTATATAAAAAAATAAAGCCAGGCAAGAACATAAAGGTACAGAAAGCTTTGTGTAAACTTAAACGGAATGAAACTCTCATAGAGGTTTACAAAAAATTTCTGACACAGTCCAAAATATTGCCTGGTTATTTTATTTTTATTCTATTCTATAGAATTTAACTTTTTCATAAGTCTTGATTTTTTTCTGGCTGCTTTATTTCTGTGTATTTTACCTTTACATACTGCTCTATCCAGTTCACCTTCCGCAATCTTGATTGATTTGAGAGCTTCTTCTTTGTTTTTAGTTTCCAGCACATCAAGAGCATTTTTACATACAGTCTTCATAGAAGAAATTATCATTTTATTTCTGATTCTTTTTCTTTTTTCAACGCGCTCTCTCTTTATAGCAGACTTAGTATTTGGCATCTAATTCACCTTCCAACATTTGTGATTTTTCTCTAAACTGAACGATTATATCATAAAAAAAAATAAAATTCAAGAGTTTTTTTATATAACAAGGATATAGATAAAAAGCCTAGAATATTTCATCTATCATTATACCGGAATTATACCGGTCCATTGAAAGAAATATCAGAGGTAATTAATTATGAAAGATATGTCAGTAATAAACACACTGTTAAAAACCTATAAGAAATATACCTCTTTTATCATAGAAGATAAAGCTTTATCTTCTGAAACTGAAAAAAAGAAATCTCTTACTACTCTTGACAGAGAAAAAGAAAAAAAATTCCTCTTACTCCTGGAAAAAAACTTGAAAAAATATTCGTTCGACTTTTGACAGGGATTTAAAATTTAAAGGAATCTATTATAGATTTAAACTCTTTTTTAAATATATCATATCCCTTGCTATCTGTCCCCATCTGAATAACATAGGATTTTTTATCCTTAATAAAATAATAGACATCTGCCACCATACCTTCCTGTGTAAGACGAAGGCATTTTGCAGGATACCCGTCCAGTATTACGTCTGTCTCTGAAAGAACGGTTACTTTTTTAGGATCAACTCCCTCGGTACTTACACGTTTTTTCAGTTTTTCCATCGTATAATCCTCTTCTTTCAGAATTTTTATGGAACAGGAACCGAAATGACTGTTTTTACAGGTAATAAACTCTACAGGCCCGCCTTTTTCTTCTGAATGTCCCAGCCATCCGGCAGGAAAATTAATAGAATATCTATTGAGAGGATCTCTAAAAAGACCACTTTTGTAATTATATCCTCCTACAGTCTGTTCTACCTGAGCTATAGCAGGTACGATAAAAAGCAAAAGCATTATCGCCAGAAATTTTATTTTCATAAATATATACCCCCTTATCAGTTAACAGTTATCAAGATAATATTACGTTCTGTTTACCGGTCACTGGTCACGACTCACTGTTTATTTTTTAGGTGACGGAGAAGGCTTAACGGCCTGAGACGCTCCTGTTTTACCGGATGTTATAATATCTTCAAAAGGTTTATCACCGGGTAAAAAAGAAGAGACTATCTTGTCAAAATCGCCTTTAAAATTATTATAAGCTTCTTTTGCCGCATCAAAATGCAATATTATACATTGATTGCCTTTAATAAAGAAATATTCATCTACTATAAGGACTTTTTCCTGTTCACCTTCTTTATATTTCTCTTCCATTTTTATAAAAAGTCCATCAGATCCTGCCACTTTTGTAGCTCTTCTTGCAGTATTTTTAATACTGTGACCTTCGCTTTCTTGACTGAACCCTTCCAGAACCCAGTTGGCTATTTCATCAATAGTCATTCCAGGTTCCACAGGGAAACCATAAACATAACAGCTGGCAAAATTATTTTCTCCCTTAAGAGCAGTGAAAATATTTTCATTATTTTCCTGATATACTTCCCAGCCATCAGGGAGAGTTATTTTATATCTGTGTTTGGGATCATCAAAGTTTTGAACCTTTGTTTTTTCCTGACCATATAATAAACCTGAGGAAAAAATAAAAAGAAATAAAAAAGAGAAAACCCTTAATATGTTTATATTCATATATGTACACCTGCCTTATTGATAGTATTATTTTATTCTAGATTAATTTATATTATCCTGCAGTAATTTATATTGCAAATACTATGCCAAAAAGTTCAGGGGCGACTTGCGTCGCCCCTGATAATGGAGGTAAGCGGATTCGAACCGCTGACCCTCTGCGTGCAAAACAGATGCTCTTCCAGCTGAGCTATACCCCCGAATGAACCAGAAATTTTTATATAAAACTTCCCTTATGGGCCCTTCTGGATTCGAACCAGAGACCTCATCCTTATCAGGGATGCGCTCTAACCAACTGAGCTAAGAGCCCGAATTTATCGAAACACAGTGTATCATATTTACCTGATACTTGTCAATATAATTTTTCTAAAAATAATTTTGGAGGTCTTCCTCCCTCCACTATTCACGATTCTTAACAAAATTCTTTTCCATTCACCAATCACTGCTCATCTGAAGCTATTTTCTCTTTAATTTTAAGATATTCTTCTTCAGAAAGATGTGATTTTATACTTTCCAGTGCTTCATCAGGTGTTATCTTATTTTTTGAATATTGCTGCTCTGCTTCTTTAGAAACTTTCTTAAATCCTTCCTTTAAATCTTCAGGCTTTACAGTCCCCTGAGTTTCAAAATACAAAATTGCCATTTCACCTATACCAAAGGTCCACCCATAGGCAAAAGGCATAGCTATCATAGACCCGACAACAGGTATTAACTTTATAACAGTAGAACAGAGCTGACGGCCTAAAAAACCGCCGGCTATTGTGCCAATCAATGCTTTTGCCGTGTCATAACTGATAGTTTTCTCGTATTTTTTTGCTATAGTTATTACCATAGCAATTTGAAGAGGAGTCATCAAAAAAAAGTCTGAGAAAGGAATCGGTATGGCTGCAATGCCGGCAATTGCTATTGCAAAAGATTGTATAATCTGTCTGCATTCAATAATTCTATTTGATATCATTTTTTACACCTCACAAATCTTCTTTAACTATAAAATCGGCATGTCCGCTGCCTCCGGCAGGGAGATTTATAAATTTACATCTTTCATCTTCAGTAATCAACACTATGCCGGGCGGAAGGGTCCAGTCATCAAGTTTCAACACATGAAATCCTCCTTTTATGCCGGTGATTGAATATTTCCCCTCAGGGCCGGTAACTACTGTTATGCCATTTTCCAGTATAATTACAACCCCCTCTATACCTTTTTCCCCTTCATCCTGAGACCCGTTATTATTTTCGTCAAGATATACTTTACCCAGGATTGTTCCTTCCAGGCCGGATATATTATTTTCTCCGGCAAACGTATTGGAAGATAAACATATACATAAAATAAAAAATAATAATTTTATCATCATTTTGTCAGTTGCTCTACATGCCTTTCTATTTTTTCCTGAAGATAAGTATCCCCCTGAGAGACAGAAAGCTCATATGCCTTTTTCAACTCATTTACAAAAGCTTCTTCCTGTCCGATTTTACAGTAAGCTCCTGCAAGATTATAATGGAGGTAAGCATCTTTCGGATTAAAGAGTAAAAGTTTCTTGTAATTTTCTATGGCATAACCTGTTTTCCCGTCAGCCATATAACATGCTGCAAGTAATCTGTAAGTTTCCAGGTCATTCGGGAATACCTCTATAACTGATTTAAATTCAGCTATAGCTTTCTTCCATTTCTTCTGTCTGTAATAAATTCTTCCAAGATTAAAATAAGCATCGCCCTTATAGGCAAGATTATGAGATAATCTGATAACTGCCTTATTCTCTTCTATGGATTTAGTGAGATTACCCTGGTATTCATAAAGTTCGGCAAGATTCCTGTGTAAAAGTTCATTATCAGGTTCGATTTTATATGCTTTATTTAGTTCCTGAAGAGCTTTATCATACTTCCTTGTTTTTATATAAGCAGAACCGAGATATATAAGAGCAAGGGCGTTCTTAGGTTCAAAAACAAGTACCTTTTTGAAACTGCTGATTGCAGGTGTATATTTGCCCTGTTCTATATATATCTGTCCTAAATAAAGGTGTGCTTTACTGTTATCAGGTTTTAATTCTATGACTCGTTTAAATTCACTGATGGCCTTATATATCTGTTTTTTTTCCCTTGAGGCTACACCTAAATTATAATGAGCTTCCCATTTTGCCGGGTTTAATTTCACAGCCTGTTCATAAGATTTATTAGCCTTTTCCTCTTCACCTGTCTGTTTGTAAGTATTTCCGAGATTAATCCACGCATCTCCGTTATTTTTATCTATAGTGATAGCAAGATCAAAATATTTCAGGGCGTCTTTATAGTCTTTAATTTCATAATATATATAACCAAGCCTGTTACAGAGTTCTGAATTATTAGGATCTAATTTTATAGTTCTTTTATATTCTTCGATTGCTAACTCTGTTTTTCCGGCATTATAATAAGACAGGGCCAGGTAAAAATGTCCCGGTACGCTATCAGGTTTTAATTTTACCAATCTTTTAAATTTTCTTATAGCTTCATGCCATTTTCTGGCTTTAACACAGCTCTGGCCTTCTTCAAAGAGTAAATCTATATCTTCCTTCTTTGCAGAAAAACAACCTGTTTCGTAAAGGCCCGGCAAAAGAATAATAACCAGAGAACATATAAATAAAAATTTTTTAAACATAAAAAAGGAGAACTTATTGTCCCCCTTAGTAAATATATAAAAATTCAATCAGTTACTTTTTTGGTTGTTCTTTTTGTTGTTTTGCTTCCAGTTCTTTCAGAGTCTTTTCCACATCGGCAGAGAAAGCCTCGACCTGGGCTATTATCTGTGTTGCCTGGAAAGCCAGTTTTAAACCTTCATCTAAATGAACTGCATTGTTATCATCAAAATATTTCTTCAATT
>JAKPQU010000366.1 GCA_029555925.1 Bacillota bacterium | reverse complement strand
GTATTCAGTTTACCCCCGATCTCATGCCTGCAGATATAATAGGTACGAATATTGTAGGTGAAGATCATCAGGGACATCGTTCTTTTCAGTTTCATAAAGGGCCGGTATTTGCCAATATATTACTGGCAGATGAAATTAATCGTGCCACTCCTAAAACCCAGTCGGCACTTTTAGAAGCCATGCAGGAAAGAACAGTTACCTGTACAGGAGTAAAACATCCTCTTCCCGAACCTTTTCTTGTACTTGCCACACAGAATCCTATAGAAATGGAAGGTACTTACCCTCTTCCCGAAGCCCAGCTGGACAGATTTCTTTTTAAACTCATTGTTGATTTCCCGTCACTTGATGAACTGGTGGAAATAATAAGAAGAACGACCGGCAAAGATGAAACTTTACCGGAAAAAATCCTTCATGGTGATGAAATAATTGAAATGAGAAACCTTGTAAGAGAAGTTATTCTATCGGAAAAGCTTGAACAGTATGTGGGGAAGTTAATCCTTGCCACTCATCCGGGCAGTTCCTTTGCAGGGGAGAAGACAAACAGATATGTCCTTTATGGTTCAAGCCCCAGAGGTGCCCAGGCCATTATACTTACCGCTAAAATAAGAGCCCTTCTGGATAACAGATATAATGTCAGTTTTTCTGATGTTAAAAGCGTAGCCCGTCCTTCGCTCAGGCACAGAATAATACTGAATTTCGAAGGACAGGCTGAAGGTATCAGAACAGATGATATAATAGAGCAAATACTGTTAGAGATTTTAGAGTAAGGAACACTCGCGTCATGCGTTACGAAAAGGATATAATAATGTATAAATATCTATGTTTTTTTATAATGATATTTATTACTATAACATGTCCCGCTATGTCTCTGAGTCAGCTTCAGCAGGACCCGAATCGTTTTGAAAAAGATATTATGCTGGACATATATCCCGGTTTTGAAGGGTATTATAAATTTCAGAAATGGTTTCCCCTTACTGTTGTGGCGAGAAATAACGGAGCTTATTTTAAAGGTGATCTGGTTGTAAAAACCATTACTTATGGCACTCAGACCCCGCTCATTGTAAAGAAATACGTCGAATTACCGGGAAATACACCGAAGAAAATACAGGTTTACCTGTCTCCTGGATTTTCTTCTAACTGGCAGGATAAACTCATTGTAGAACTTGTAGATACAGGAGGTAAATTATGTGCTTCAAGAACTGAGCCTGTTAAACAGTTAACTCAGGAACAGACACTCCTTCTGGTACTTTCAGGTGATAAATCGGGACTGAACTATTTAAACGGCCCTCAGACAAATCTCTGGCATCAAAGTAATTTAATGGTTTTATATCCTGATAGCTCCAATCTTCCCCGTGAGTGGATCGGTTATGAAGGTGTGGGTATAATAATTATCAATAATTTTTCTATTAATGACAGTCTGGATGAACTTCAGAGGAAGGCTCTTTCGGAATGGGTTCTGGCCGGAGGTAAATTACTTGTTTCTTCCTGCGGAAATCCTCTGGAATTTTCAAATACTTTTTTAGAAGAAACTCTTCCTGTAGTATTTCAATCAAATATGCTTCTCCCTTCTATTGATTCTCTGACCGGCTATGCCGGAG
>JAKPQU010000335.1 GCA_029555925.1 Bacillota bacterium | reverse complement strand
GTTTACCGGCGGTTGGTTTTTTGTATTATAAACTTCAATTTGCATATCTCTTACAATAGTGCCTATTTTTTTCCCGTTCCGCCATTCATTAATCTCCATTGCCACGTTGTATTTTCCTGTATCTGCAGGAGTATCCCATACAAGATCTCCGCTTATAGAATCTACATAGAACCTGTGTGTTGCAGAGGGAAATTTATAATTTTCTATCGGTTTACCGTCTTCTCTTGTACAAACCGTAAGATTATAAGAGAGGCTATCGCCATCTGGGTCGAAAGCAGCAGGATTATGAATAAAAAGATAACCTCGTGCAGCCTTATCGTAAGGCGGGTTTAACAATATAGGGGTTCGATTTAACCCCATAGCAGGATTTACAATAAGTTTGGTTCGTATCGAAAAGACTACATTAACCGAATTTGGAATATTCTGAACACCATAGTTCCTGTTTGGGTCCTGAACAACAACGTCGTAAACGCCGGGCCCTGGGTAAGTATGTTGTATTTTATAAACATTTTTACGATAATAGTTCGGAAGAGAGACCATTTCTATTCTGGTTGCAATTGATGAAGTACCGTCGCCCCACTCAATAGGAAGCTGAGGCCGGTCAGCATAACTAAGAGTGTATGTAAATGTTGTTATAGTAAATTCATAAGTAAGGGATGATAACTGAACATACGTAATTTCACCTGCTCTGTTATGTGTAGCGGAGGCGTAAGGTAAGAAAAGTAAAATTAGTAAAACAATGAATGTTAATCGTTTCATAATAATTTATCCTGAATCCTTTGTTATACTGAAAATATATTCTCTTTTTTCGGAAGTAAGTTTTACACCTTCTTCAAAATCTCCATATCGGAAAATTATCAAATTTGACTGGTCGTTATAAATATCGACGAGTATTGAATTCTTAATGCGGAAAAGGAGTGATGAAGAATTGTTTTTATATTCCATTTTTACGGTCAGTTCATTATTTTCGAGGTTGATTCCGGTAATTGTAAAGTTCAGGATCTTATCATCTGCAGTCAGAACGATTTTTTCTTTAAGGTAAATGGAAATTAGTTTTCTCACTTCCTGATTATTATCTGAAAAATTAAATATTGGTTTATTGCCAGTCAACAGTTCATAGTCAAGAATAAAATCATCGTAATATACTTTAAGAGTAGCATTAAAGATATCTTTTTCAGAAGAATAATCAATACCAAGTAAAGTTACATGAACAGGGTGAAATGTAATCAATAGAGATATTATTAAAAGCCTCACCATCTCATCAGGAAACATATAATAACTACAAAAATCAAGCCATTAAGGCCAGTTTAATCGTTAATTGTTACACGGTCTCGAAGATAATTAACAGAACCGATTTCTATGAAAGAAAAACCAGAACCGCCGGAAAAATTTCCGGCAAGAATAATTATAATGTCATTTTCGAGTAAGTCGTGTGTCTTCGAAAGATTCATTAGTGCGGTATGGATAAATCTGTCGACCGATTTCTTTTTCTCCTGGCAGTCGGCATAAACTCCGTATGATAGAGCGAGTTCTCTCATAGTTCTTTTTTTATAGCACTGTGCCATTATAATATTTGCACCTCTGAATGCAGCCATATCTCTTATAGTGCGGCCGCCAGAAGTATCTGCTATCAATCCTTTCGCACCTATACGCACAGA
>JAKPQU010000437.1 GCA_029555925.1 Bacillota bacterium | reverse complement strand
AATAAATTTTTTGAGTCAGAAGAAAACTTACATTCTGCATTATTTAGACAGTTTAATCGTTTCCAAGGTAATCCACCTTATTTGAGAGGAGTTATTGAACCTTTTAGATAGGCATGAAATCTTCTATGCAAAGGAGTATAGAAAATTTAAACTTGAACTTGAGAAAGAGACTAAAGAACTGCTTGAGAAATGGAAATAAGAGAAGATTTGTTAGTTGATTGTGGTTGAAGAAATTCAGGCGGGAGAGTATCCCGCCTGTTTTTATTTCTCAAGCCATTTTAAAGCATCATTCTCAATCTTATCCAGATCCTCATCTGTCAATTCTAAAAAAGACCTTTCCGGTATATTCATACCCGGATTACCGAATTGATGAGTGCCTGCTCTTATATCGTTAGTTCCTACCACTGCAGAAAATTCATCATAATCTGTATTTATAGAATCCATTAATTGTCCTGTCACCTGAAGTATTTTCCCGGATTCTCTTTCGGTTTTCCCGGAAGGAAGTAATGTTTCTACCCAGGAGGGTTTGACATTTCTATTTACATAATCGCCTTTCTTTGCGCCGGTTTTCTTACTGTCTCTTTTGTATCTTCTGAATTCCCCGGAGTCTTTATCTCTGACTCTTTTTTTAGTTTTGCTTCTCTGTTCTTTTGTTGCTGGAGAAAGGTCTTTCCATCCTACTCCGTCAAGCCTCTTTCCTTCTGTTTCGAAGTTTTTTATAACGGCGTTATACATAGTTTCAGAGGCTTCTTCCATGACGGGTCTCATGTTTTTCACTTTCCCCTGAAGCTCTTTGAATACTTCTTTTACTTCTTTGTTTTCTATGTCTATGTTCCAGCCAAGCATTATCTTACTTCCCGAAATATTTCTCAATCCCGTTCGCTATAGCAAAGGCATAGAACACCTGAAACTCTTTACTTTTAAGCAGTTCAAGGTCTTCAGGGTTTGACATGAATAGTGTTTCGATAAGAACTGCAGGCATATCTGTATTGTTTAAAACATAAAAACTTCCCTGTTTTAAACCTCTGTTTAAGAAGTTCCATAGGTTGACCTTATTCTTATCTGCTGCGTATCTTTTTTTCTTCTGCTTCTGAAGATAGAGAACTTCATTTAAAATACATTTTGAAAGCTTCTGCCCTTCGCTTGAAGTGTAAAATATCTCTGTTCCGTTTGCTTCTGAACTTACAGCAGCATTGCAATGTATAGAAACAAATAGATCTGCTTTCAGGTAATTCGCTCTATCTACTCTGTAAGGCAGATCGCCGAGGCTCTCGCTGTAGATGGGATAAGTTGAAGTCTTTTTGTCTCTTGATAATAAGACGGTGTAACCTTTTTCCTGTAGATATTCTTTTGCTATTTTTGCAATCTCAAGAACTATATCTGCTTCCCTGGTTCCGTTTTTCCCGATTGCTCCGAAGTCTCCGCCCTGGTCGCCATGGCCGGGGTCAATAAATATTTTTTTCATGATGGTTTTTGCTCCTTTGTGTCATAGTTGACCCATAGACATTCCTGCCTTAAAGGTTTCTTACTCTTTTTACTGGAAGGGCAAGGTCTTGGTTTATCTTTAATACATTCCCAGTCGGAATATAAATCTCTATATAGTTCACAGTCGTAACCGGATAAAGCGACTTTCCCTTTCACCCTATGTAATGTTTCTGATAACTCTATATGTTCTTCGTCTGTCATTTCGAACTCGTAATCTTTACCTCGCCGGGTGCTTAATACATATGGAGGATCACAGTAAAACAGAGTATCTTTTGTGTCGTATCGCCTGATGATTTCTAACGCGGGAAGGTTTTCTATCTGAACATTCTTAATTCTATTAATCGCTGGCAAGAGCCTGGCTATTATATTATTCCATCTTAACGCTTGATTTGAATGGCTTGCAGTTATAGTATAACCCCATCCTGCTTTGCTACCTCTTAATCCCCTTGCCATTATTGATTGAGAAATTAAAACTAAGGTTCTTCTCGCTCTTTCCACATCCGAGTCTTTATTAGAGGTGTATTCTTTATCATGGCAAGTGTTATATTCTTCTCTGGAGTAAGGTGTCAGATATATTAACGATAAGAATTCCAGTGGTTTTTCTCTTAATACTTTGAATAGATTAACAATTTTACCATTCAAATCGTTGTAGACTTCTATGGGCGAAGGCTCTCTGTTAAGTAGTATGTTCATCCCCCCCCGAATGGTTCTACGTATGTGCCGCATTTTGGCAGTAATGGCAATAGCCATTCTACGCTATTGAATTTGCCGCCAATGTAAGCAAATGCATTTATTTTTTTCATATTTTAGGGGAAGTTCAAAGTGAGGTAATTAAAGGAACTAATTTATTTCTATCTCGTCAAATTCTTCCGGGGTTAATCCGTAGAATGGATCTTCTAAATTTTCTATATCAATCAGAAGGTAATCGTAATTGTCGCCAAGAATATCAACTTTTTTTCTGAGTTTCTTTATTTCGTCTTTCCATTCTTTAGTGTCTTTAATATCGAAGTTTTTACAGAGTTTAGGGGACATCTCAGATATTTTATTCAGCACTTCCCATTCTAATTTTTTTCTGTCAAAAGCCACGATAAAACACCTTCTTTTATTGCTTCTTTTTTTACTATTATACCATAATTTTCTGCTATAGACAAGAAATCTTCGTATGTATCTATAGGGTTTATGTCTTTAGTCCATTCCTTTACTTCTTTTAATTCTGCCGTTCTGATTGTGTATAACTCTTTAATTACTTCTTTTTTTAAACTTTCCTTTTTAACACCTCTTTCTTTAGCTTTTTTTATTATATGTAAAAGTAAATCAGAACTTTCTTTTTGATATGCTCTGATAATTACATCCTCTGGTTTCAATTTTCCGTATTTTACGCCCCATAGTCTTGTTAATAATTCCGTCAAACCTTCTTCTATATTTTTCACTCTCTTTTTTTCTTCATTACTGTTGTTAATTTGTATGTCTTTTTTCTTATATTTTTTTAAACTATGAATGAATTCGTGGATAAAAGTAAGTGCTCCGCGCGTTTGTGCCTCTGGAGAAGCTATTCCGAGAGCGTCAAGGGTTACATCTGTTCTTATATAAATATTCTTGCCTCTGTGAAAAGCTCTAATATTTTTCTTCTGGTCTTTATTTTTACTGTAAATATTGTTAAAATCCTCATCTGTGGGATCGTAATTGAATATTACCTCAGACTCCCAGTTATTCCATTCTTTGAATGTATCCCTGATGTATTTGATATGATTGTCAATCTTTTCTTTCTCTCCGGAGTTTAAATGATAAGTCCCGTCCTTGTTAAACCATATACGAAGTTCATTCGGGTATTTCTTCAAATCCGGCTTCCATGAGGCTTCTCCCGGATTATAACTCCATCCCGGCGTAAGGATAGTTTTCTTTCCCGTGACAGGGTCTCTGTAGACTGCAACCTGTTTTTCTATGCCTGACTTTTTAGATATAAGCTCATTTTTAGAAGTAATATTTCCCCGTGATGACTCTACTGCCAATCCTTCTTTCTTTAAATCGCTTTCCTTTAATGCCACTACGTAACACCTGCAGCGCCATCCGTTAGGAGGATAGAAATTATCCCAGAACGGATCGTCACAGTGAAATACTTTCCTGTCTAAAAGTTTATGCTCTTCTCTTACCTTCGGATCTTCTCTGGTTCTGTACTGCCAGTAAGGACGGTTCTCTTTATTATCTATCATGGCTTTGTATCTGCCGACAGAATAAGCGACCTTAAGATTTGTCCTGTATATTGTTTCAAGTCTCTGTGGGGAACCAAGTTGAACCTCTTTGCCCTGGATAGTAGGCTTCCCCCACCATCCGGCTTTTTCAAGTTTCGGTTGAAGTTCTTTCTTGAATTGATGAAAGGTAATACCGTCTTTAATGGATCTCTCTACCATGCCCCGAATGTCTTTAAGAATGTCCAGTTTTGTAACCTTTGCCACGACAAAAGCCCTTACATGCGCATCCTGCCAGGTGTCGTACCAGTTCCATGACGGAGCATTTTTCTTTTTCTGGAAATATTCAATTGCGGCTTTTGGGGGTAAGTTTATGGGATACGTTGCTTTTGCCATCAGCTTTCTTTCCTGCAAGGTCGAATGTGGCCAGTAGAAACATTAAGAGAACAAATAACCATTTTGAGTATATCTTTACTTTTATAGTCTGTTCTGTGTAAAGAAATTCCTGTAATTCGATAATTGTTTTATCTGTTAAAATATTTATCATCTTCCTGCTCCATCTTTCCCTTTCCTTTCACTACAAAATTTGTAAATATCATTCATTAACTTCCTGATTTTAGCGCTCCATTCTTTGTCTGATGCGTATTTCTGGTTTATACCTCCCAGGGTAGGGCAGTTATAATATACTCCTCCCGGTGTCAGGTAATTATCATGGACATGCTTCATGACTGTATCTATACACTGCCAGTAGCTGACGAAACTCATGGCGCTCTCGTATGGTGAACTATCATACGCCTTATATCCGAAGAGGTTACTCTTCTCTCTGGCAATCTTAGACCTGCCCCATCCGCTTTCCAGTATTGCGTGTGCCAGAATATAAACCGGATTAATCTGATATTTCTTTGAGGCTGCCATAATATCTACAACTAACCCTTCCCGCTTTTCTGCTTTAAACGGCGAGTCTGCCGGAGCATTTTCCGAAAGATAAGCTTTTAGATCGTTATGGCTGATTATTCTTAAGTCCGCTATGTTATCCATTCTGTAACCTCATTTCTTTAAATTAATCTTGTATTCTTCGTCTAGTTTTCTTGAAGCCCCGACTTTTTTAAGTATTTCGTCATCCAGCTTAAGCATGGCGTCTTTATCAGGTTCTTCAATGTCTTTTACGTAACTTTTAAGTCCAAGGCTCTTTAGAGCCGTAGCGCATGCCGCCTTACTCCTTAAGAGTATTTTCTCAGTGGCTGAATAAACTATACTTCCGAATTGCAGGATCTTATCACCTTTTTTTAATTCTTTCTTTTTGGTGATACAGAAAGCTTCTATATCTTCTTTCTTTTCTTTGATTTTGTTTTTAATTTCTGATGCCATAAGCTCAAGTTCTCCTATTTCTTTAAGTTCCTTATTGACATCTTCCCAGTCTTTGTATTTCAAATTTTTGTTCATATCATACTCCTTTTTTAAAGTAATTCTCCTTCAGGTCTTCAAGTAATATCTTTAGTTCGCTGATGGCGTCAGACCAGTCTTCTTCATCCTCTACTGTGTCGCAGTTTCCTGCTGGAGGGTATTCCTCTATAATGTCAATCAGTTCTTCTATTCTTTCTAAAGTTTTATCCATTTTTCACTCTCCTTTATTGCGTAAT
>JAKPQU010000319.1 GCA_029555925.1 Bacillota bacterium | reverse complement strand
GTTTAATTAAAGCAATTTTATATGAAAATGATGAAGTTTGCACCTTCACTGGATGTTGATTTTCATATTTGGTTGTGACCGCTCCGGTCATGTCTGTTGGTATAAAATGGAAAAAGAATTTTATCACAGAATATTTAGAGTGAAAAGTGAGCCGTGAGTCAGTAGGGGCGACCCACTGTGGTCGCCCGGTACCGGTGATAACACGCATTACGCATTACGCATCGCGACCCACCCGTCACGCGTCACGACCGATATTGTATTAAATGTTTCTCTGTGATATAATCAGACAAAAGATATGCTCTGACAGAAATTGCCTACAAACATCTGAGGATATAGTGACTGAAAAGTCCTGTGGGTTCGAATCCCACCTCGTGGCAACATGAGTGGCGGAACCTGGTAAACGCGCTGTATTTGTTTACAAATGCAATTTCGACTTGCATATCTTTTTAATTTTCAGAGGATAACTGAAAAATTTGATCTGCAAAAGATGTAATAAGTTCACAGTATGAAATTTTTTTCAGCCATTTTTTCGGTATATGCTCCATACCATAATAAGCACCGGCAATCTGGCCGTAAATGGCTCCTGTTGTATCTGCGTCATCGCCGAGATTGACTGCCATAAGGGCTCCTTCTTTGAAATTGTTACTGTGATAAAAAGCCCACAGAGAAGCTTCCAGGGATTTCACGATATAACCTGTTCCTTTTATTTCAGGCGGATTCCGTCTCTTAAAAGATCCACAGGCAATTTCATCTATTTCAGGAACAAGACTGTTTTTATCCCAGTATTCCGGCACAGGACTGAATCTTTCAGAAAGTATTTCTTCTTTTTCTGCTCCGTCAAGTGCTCCGGCAAGAAGTCCGCCGAAATATCGGCATCCGTCTACTGCAGCTTTTGCTCCATGGGTAGTTCTGGAGCTTTCACCGGATTTTTCGATTGCTTCTTCCGGATGTCTTCCGTAAAACATAGGTACAGGTGCAAGACGCATGAGGGAACCATTCCCCGCAGAATAAGGATCTGTAGAACCACAGAACGGTTTTTTTGTTTTTTCAAAGAGCCTCAGAGCCGAGGCCACAGTTATACCTACGTCAAAACATATGCCATTGCTGCTTAGATGTCCTTCTCTGAACCATCTGACATATCTTTCCATCTGATCTACAGGATCAAAGCTTTTCTTTTTTATGAGACTTTCGGCAAGGCACAGGGCCATAGAGGTATCGTCTGTCCATTGACCTGCTTTCAGACGAAAAGGCCCTCCTCCGGACATGTCAGTAATTTTTTTAAAAGAACCGGGCCTTTGAAATTCAAGGGTTGTTCCTAGGGCATCACCTGTGGCAAGACCCAGAAGACAACCTCTGTAACGGGATATTTTTTCCATAATTATTACTCCTTATTGAAAATCTAGCCATAAATAAGATGAAGTTTTTTCTCTGCCAGGCTGATTCTGGCAATGGAGCCGCTGTTGAATTCCAGATAATCTTTTTCAATGCCGTCACTGAAGATAACACCGTTCTGCGGCATAGAAGATGTAATATCCAGCGATTCCCCCTTTTCTATTTTACCAAAAACCATGTTTGCCTGTGATGATTTACTTATAAAAGGTTCGCGGACACTGTAGTAGAGATAATCAGCTTCCCAGTTGAAGCGATATTTCCCCTTTATATGATTGATGTCTTTCTCTTTTGAAAAAGCCGATACCATACCCACTGCACCGGTAATAATTGCGCGAAACCATCCTGTAGAACCTGCACCTGTAGATACTATTATACCGCTTGAAGACTGATGTTCACCCCGTTTTTTATGGCATATGTAATATCTGGCAGACACATGGCTTCTGTGGCCTATAAAGAGATCATTCAGGCCGTATATAGATTGACCGTCATTTAGTTCTGCCTTCGCCATAGAGATATTTTTGACGTTAAAGTTACCTGATATTACTTTTTTCAGTATAACATTACATAGAGAGATAGAAAAAGGAACAAGGATACCATCAATACGGCCAGGATCGGGATTGAAAGCAAGGAGTTTCTGTCCTGACAGGTATTTTGCCGTATTTACAACCAGACCGTCAGGGCCGAGTGTGATGACAAGATCACGCTCTCCGAAGGTAAAGGAAGGTAAAAAAGCTCTTTCTATAAATTGATACGGCATAGATAACGGGAGGAATTTTTTTAAATTTTCAAGGCCATCTAAATATGTATTGTGAGAATCTTCATATTCATCAAAGGAAAGATTCATATGTTCAATATAAAATCGAGCCTGATCTTTTGTATTGAATCGTTCTATCAGTTCTTCGAGAGCTGTTTTTTTTGTGATAATTACTATTTTTTCAAATTTTTCAGGCATATGTATCACTCCGTAATCGTGATGCGTGATGCATGATTTACGTGACGCGTAACGCGTGACGCGTGACAGGTAAGCATCCCTTTCACTCCTCACTCCTCACTTCTTCCCATCAAGCAATGCAGCAAGTATTTCCGACGTAATGGTAAGATTTCCCACTTTGCCGGCATTTTCTCCCAGTTCTTTCAAGGCGAGAGCCAGAACAGTTCTGTGATCCATTGTCTTATAAGGAGCAAGTTCCAGTTCAATTGCCTTAGATCTGTATTCAGCTTCCAGTGCTAGAGCTTTCCCCTCATACTGGGCCTTCTGCTCCGCATTTATTCCTTCTAGCTCAATGAGTTGCTGTTTCTGCTGCTCCAGGGCAATCAGGGTATTCAGTTCATTTTCTTTTATCTTTCTTTCCTCTTCTACTGCGGCAGCCCTCCTTCTGTAAATTGATTCGTCTGCTTTACGGAGCAGGGTTTCCCTGTAATCTGCTTCCAGTGCTTTCCCTACTTCAGGAGTGGGTTTCGCAGAAAGAAAATAAATATTTAAAAGTTCTACGCCGAGATTCTCCAGGAGTTTCCCTTCTCTGATACGTTTAAGAACAGACAGAGCAATGTCCTGATACTGACTCAGTGTTTCTTCCAGTGTTCTCTTCTGTATTTCTCCTCTTGTTTCCATCTGTATAACATTTGCTATACGTTGCTGTAATTTTGTCGGATCCTGCGAAACATAAAGTCTTGTCACGGGATTTATGGTGAAATTCAATAGATTACCTGCCTGAACAGGGTTTTCTATGTGATAGGTAAACTGTCCCTGAAGTGTGGCCAACTGGAAATTATTTGTAGTCTCATTGAATACAAAATTAGAATCTATGCTTGTAGTTGGTATCACAACGATCTGAGTGTTGTATTTCAAGTAGAAAAATGCGAGACCTTTTCCCTGTTTTACTATTTTCCCCGAACTGTATTTGATTATATATTCTGCCGGCTGAGCTTTAAAATAACCTAACATGTTTTTCACCTGCTTTTACTGTAGTGAGCATAAATAATACATATTTGCTCTCGTGACGCGTGACGGGAGGAAATCTTTTATTACATGCTTATGCTCAGGTCAGTATATTATTTTAGATAGTGTTTTTTTGACTCTAATTTTAGCGTAATTTTTACACTAATATGATAACATAAAAGAATATATCTGTCAAGGATGAGAAATTATTCTTTTATTATCCGTAGCATACATCTCAAGGGCTGTGGCAATATTTTTCAGATTTGATTCACAGGCGGTAAGCTTGCCCGGAGTGTTACTGTATCCGGTGTTTAAAAGATACAGGAAAAAAGGTATGCCGGTTATAAGAAGAACAGTCATAACTATAATGATAAAATTATTAGTTTTATACTGTTTACCTGTAAGTGCATATAGAAGCAGGGCACCTGACATATAAAGTGTGAAAGCAATACCGTAAAAAATAATAAAGGCTATAATCAGACCTATTATACCTGGTGCCCATCCCTCCTTTGCCGAGGATTTTTTCTACTCTGTACATATTGTTAAGTATAGTGCCTGGCTCTAAAGATAATGGATTTCTCCTTTACTTAACCATTATTCAGGACTCTTTCATAAAGTTTCTCATACTGTGTAACTATATCATCTGTATGGAATTTTTCTCTGGCCCGTTTTCTTGCTGCTTCACTCATGTTTTTATATAATTCTTTATCTGTAAGTATTTTAAGTC
>JAKPQU010000313.1 GCA_029555925.1 Bacillota bacterium | reverse complement strand
GTCTGTGGAATAAATATCGATTAGCTTTATCTTCACCAGCAATGAAACTCCTCATAATAGAAGATGAAAAGGAATTGGGAGAAAGCATTTATACCTTTCTTTCAGGGCAACAATATACCTGCGAAAAAGCAGAGGATTTTAAAACGGCCCTGGGTAAAATTCAGCAGCATGATTATACCTGTATTATACTTGATATTAATCTCCCGGATGGCAGTGGAATTACATTGCTTGAAGAATTAAAGAAAAAAAACAAAGCAGATGGTGTGCTAATTATCTCTGCCCGTAATGCCCTCGACGATAAAGTGTCTGCTCTTCGGCTGGGAGCTGATGATTATCTTACTAAACCTTTCCACCTGACAGAACTTGCCGCCAGGGTCGCTGCTATTATCCGCCGAAGATCTTTTGAAGGTAAAAATATTATTTATCTTAACGAACTGGCATTAAATGTAAATGAGAAGACTGTAACTGTTAATGATAAATCTATTGATCTTACCCGCAAAGAATATGATCTGCTGGTTTATTTTATAAGTAATAAAAATAAAGTGATTACAAAGAATGCAATAGCAGAACATCTTTGGGGAGATGGTATGGAAAGTGGCGGTGGCTACGATTTTATTTATTCGCATATAAAAAACTTAAGAAAAAAAATAATCGGTGCCGGGGGAAGAGATTATATAGTATCTGTGTATGGCCTTGGCTACAAATTCAGTATTGCATAAAAGAAACCTCTGAAACTATTTACCAAATACAACCGGCTCAACCTGCTTGCAACAGTTGGTATATTCCTGGTGGCGAGTGTGGTTTTCTATTTCTTTATCAGGGCAGCCCTCATCGAACAACTTGATGACAACCTGGACATAGAGAAAAAAGAAATAGAGAGCTATGTAAAAGAGTATAACAAACTTCCTGAAGTAATGCCGGTAAGGCACCAGGTGATCACCTTTCTGGCTGTAAGTCAGCCATTCAAAGAAGTAAAATACCGGACATTTGAGGCAAACGATTCTTCAGAAAACGATGAAGATGATTTCAGGAGTTTGGATTTTGGCATCAATGTTAGCGGCAGGAATTATAAAGTATCTGTGATGAAGCCCATGGAAACAACAGAAAATCTGCTGTGGTATATACTGCT
>JAKPQU010000303.1 GCA_029555925.1 Bacillota bacterium | reverse complement strand
TATTGAATTATAATGTAAAGTAGCATGATATAAGCTGTAACTGTTATAAACGTTCCAGTTTAGATTTTTTTCGGAGGAGCATCAGACAGGCAGACAGTATTTACCTATTATTCAAATTGTTCAGTTTAATTAAAGCAATTTGGTATAACGTGTGATTCGTTACAACACCTTTTATTAAATAGGTAAAAAGGAAAGCTCTGGGACAGATAAAGTCGTGATGTTTACGTGAGTCGTGAGTCGTGACTCACGACTCACTGAAAATCCTTGCGTCGGGAATATGGCGAAGAACCAGGTCTGCCTGTTCTTTCCAGTAATTGAAAGAAGGATAGACGATGAGGATCAGAAAAAAGGACGGTATTGCAAAATAATAAAACAGTTCTACTGAATGAAAAACCATATAGAGACCAAGTCCGTATATAGCAATAGATTCCCGGAAAGCAAGATTAATAATAAAAGAACTCATCAAAGCCCCTCCTACTGTAACAGTGTCAGGAGTGGCTTTTATTTTTTGTGCAATACTTTCCGTATTTAACAGCATTTTCTGGAGGAAAGCACCGGCAAACATCTGAGAGATGCTTAAAAAGGCAAAACTTATAACAAAGGTGTTTTTCATATCTTGTTTAATACTCTCGACCGGTGGTAAAGGAAAGATTTTTTTTTCCCATACATACATCAAAACACCGTATAAAAATATACTTGCCAGAAATATCCCCCATATAACAACAGCGTTGAAATAGACTCTTTTAAGAGCATTTTCCTGAAACTGATCCATCGCTCAACACCTCTTTATCACAATAATAAACATAATATTCTCGTGACGCGTAATGCGTGACGGGAGGAAAACCTTTCTTATATGTTCATGCTCAGGTCAGTAAATTATTTATCAATTCTGAATAATAAGCCTGGCATGTATTTACATATTAAGAATGGTCAGAGAGAAACTGACCATTCTTAATAATTCACCTATGATTCTTTAGATTCTTTAACCTTCTGGCCGTTTGAGAGAATTACAATCAACCATGCCATAAAGAGACATAATCCACAATTGATGAGAAGCCATATCTTATCAATTACCGGCGGTATCCAGAGCATTGTGGCATCATTGCTCAGCGCCGCATAGAGAAGATGACCTGCTACACCTGCATTAAATCCTATAATTAATTTATTAACCAGAGGAAGTCTCCCCAGAAGGAGTGTTAAAATCAGAGGGGCAAGGGCACTGTAAAAGAGCGGTGTCATATGGTATGATGCTCCGAAGAATGTTATTTCCCATTGAGGAAATCCCGAACATATTATCTGTTTATAAAAAGGTACAGCTATGCCGAAGAAAGGAAGGAAAAAGAGTCCGCTCGAACCTGTAATATTTCCTATAAAATACAGAGGAGATGAAGGAGCACTTTTCACATTATATTTATTCTGAAATACATAGAATAAGCCTGTCAGAAGGAACAGACCGAAGAGAAGTTTTACAAATCCTCGGAGCAGTCCTGCATGCATAACTGCACTTCTGGCATCCACAATACCGGCACCGTAGCCTGTATCCAGATCTTTTGGGACATTTTTATTGGCCGAGTCTTTAAGTATCTGTTCTACTGCTTCAGGGTTGGTAACACCCAGGGATTCAACCAGTGCGGCAACTCCTGCCACATGGGGTGATGCCATAGATGTGCCCTGGAACAGATAGTAATCATCTGTAGAAGGATTCATCCTTCCGATAGTATTCTGAAGAACTCCGTCTTTTTTACCGTCACCGTTCTGGTCGACCCTGAGATCTCCGCCCGGTGCCGCTATATCAATATTTTTCCCTTTATTGGAATAAAAAGTAATTTCCTTATCATATCTTACGGCAGATACGGCAATACATTCAGGATATGCAGCAGGATACCCTATACGGGGTGAACTGCTGTTACCTGCGGCACACACTATAGTAACACCTTTGTTATAGGCATAGGTGCAGGCCGAACCAAGAATCTTACTGCTGAAAGGTCCTCCAAGGCTCATATTTATAACCTTTGCTTTGTGATCGGCTGCATATCTTACAGCATCGGCAATATCTGCAAGACTTCCGAAACCCTGTGCACTGAGTACTTTAAGTGGCATTATTTTACAGTTATACGCAATACCTACAACACCTTTACCGTTATAGGTGGTCTGTGCAATAGTGCCTGCCACATGGGTTCCATGGCAGTTATCGTCACATGCCTGGGCTCTGTCATTTATAAAATCATAACCTTCTGTAAAATTTGTATTTTCCAGGTCTTCAGCTCTGTGAAATCTATCATAATTCAGATAGGCCACTCCTGTATCTATAACTGCTACTATGACATCTTCACCGGTATTTATATCCCATGCATCCCTCACCTTTATCTGATCCATATGCCACTGATATTTATAAAGGGGATCATTCGGGAAGGCACTGTAAGCATAATAGATATAATCAGGCTCTGCATATTCCACCAGTGGATCATTGGAAAGTTTCTCTGCAAGTGTTACTATTTCACTGTCATCTACCTTTACGGTCATCAATTTTTCTGCTTCAGCATATGTACTGTTAAGAGTTAATTCACCTAAAGCATATTTTTTTCTGAAATTTTGAATTTCATCTTCAGTAACATTATCCCTGAAATCCACCACTATTTCACCGGGAATAAAAGATAATTTTTCTTCTTCTCCCAGCTGTAATGCCTGAGCTGTATCTGCATTCTTACTGCATCCGGGCAAAAAAGCTATAAATAGTACTAAAAGAAAAAAAATAGAAAATTTTTTCATATGTTTAACCTCCTTATAAATCGTAACGCGTGACGCGTGATGCGTGACGCGTTTTATATATCGGTCACTGTAATTATATCTTAATCGTAACAATAAAACAATTGATCTATAACGTGGTAATAAAATCTTTCTTCCCGTTACGCGTTACGCGCAATGTCATTAAGTT
>JAKPQU010000301.1 GCA_029555925.1 Bacillota bacterium | reverse complement strand
TAATAAGTTATGAAATACACTATAATTATGTATAATAATTATAAAAACCCGGCTAATCTTCATATCGCGCGTCACGAGTTACGCGTTACGCTCCTTATAATATCAGTCTTCATATTATTATTCCATTCATCCTGTACTTCCGGCAAAGATCCGGCACAGTTCAATACATCTATATCCATCTCTGATATATTGAAAGACCATAGCACAGAGGGATTTGAACTTGCTATTAAACCACGGATTTTTTCTTTTCCGTCAGATCATGGCCCTCACGAAACATTTAAAACAGAATGGTGGTATTTTACAGGTAATTTAGACACGAAAGAAGGACGACATTTCGGATATGAACTTACCTTTTTCAGAACGGCTCTTTCGGCAAAAACATTGCAGAGACAGTCATGGTGGTCATCAAAAAATATATATATGGCCCATTTCGCCATAAGTGATGTAAAAAATAAATCCTTCCATGCTTTTGACAGATTCAGCCGTGACGGACTTTCACTGGCAGGGGCACGGAGTAACCCCTTTAAAGTATGGCTTGAAGACTGGATTGTATCGGGAGAAAATGTATTTCCCATGGTTTTAAGTGCTTCAGAAAAAAATATTTCTATAAATATTACCATGTCCGGGGAAAAACCTCCGGTTCTTCAGGGCAATAAAGGTTTAAGCCAGAAAGGCCCTTCCAGAGGTAATGCATCATATTATTACTCCTGTACAAGATTGAATACAGAAGGAATTATAAAAATAGACAATAACAATTTTCATGTACATGGCCTGAGCTGGATGGACAGAGAATGGAGCACGAGTACTCTGGAAGAAAACCAGGTCGGATGGGACTGGTTTGCCATTCAACTATCAGATGGCAGAGAGGTTATGTACTATCAGATAAGAAAAAAAGACGGCTCTGCCGAATCTCTCAGTAACGGAACTCTCATAAATACCGATGGTACAGGTAAATCCCTTTCACTGAATGATGTAAAACTACAGGTAATTGATTACTGGAAAAGTTATGACGGTAAAGCAATATACCCGTCTGAGTGGTATTTAAACATTCCGAAAGAAAAAATGGAACTTCACATTATACCATATATACCTGACCAGGAATTAAATCTTACAGTGAGATACTGGGAAGGTGCCGTAAAGATTAAAGGAACATGTAAAGAAAAAAATATTTCAGGTAACGGTTATGTTGAACTAACCGGTTACAATCAATAACAGTATAAGTCAGACAAAATTTCCGGCACATTAAAAATTACTAATTATTGACTAATAACTATTTAATGATATAATGATAGAATTTTCATGTATTCGTGAGTCGTGAATCGTGAGTCGTAGTGGCGAACCACTGTCTTCGCCCGGTACCCGGTAAAAATACGCATTACACATCATGACACCACCTGTTACGCGTTGCGCGTTATCCGTCACGATTATTGTAAGTGTGTAATATAATAAAAATTCGGTACATAAAAGGAGCTAAAACATTGCGTATTATAGATTTAGAGGTATTAATAGCCGTACTGATTATTGCAAGAATTCTTATAAACCCTTCGAAGATTGCAAAAAAATGGAAAGATATAACAAAAGAATATCTTGATTCCATAATTACATCTGCTCTTATAGCACTATTTTTAATAACCTATATTGTAAGAACGTCCTACATACCTTCAGGCTCTATGAGACCTACCTTTGTTCCTGTAGACTATATACTGGTAAATAAATTCATCTACAGATTCAGTGAGCCGAAAAGAGGAGATATAATAGTATTTCGACCGCCTCACAAAGAAAATAGTCCTGACTATGTTAAAAGGCTTATAGGACTTCCCGGTGAAACACTGGAAGTAAAAGATGGAATTGTATTAATAAATGGACAACCACTGAAAGAAGATTATCTACCGGAAGATCAGAAGCCATGGTATAATTATGGCCCCGTAAAAATACCGGAAGATAGCTATTTTATGATGGGTGATAACAGAAATAACAGTGAAGACAGCCATGTATGGGGATTTCTTCCCAGAAAAAATATCGTAGGTAAAGCTTTCTGTATCTTCTGGCCTGCATGGAGAGCAAAATTATTATAATAGTCACCCCTAACCTCACCACTCTCGGGAGACTTTTATAATATCATAAGCTATAGAAGAATAAATACTGCCGGAAAAAATGATATGAAAGATATTGGGCCGAAAAATGGTTTCATATCAAATATGGTGGTATTTTCAGACAGGTAGAAAAAATGTCTCATACCTATTTATCCGGAGCACCGGGGCAATTTACATTACCTGTATTCTACAACTTCACTCAAAGGTCTCCTTGGCCTGTTCTGAGGGTCTTCCCCCGGGAACCCCAGAGGAATAATGGCTACAGGTCTTAATTTATCCCGGTTCAATCCAAGTAATTCCGCAGTCTGCACCTCATCAAAAGCACCTACCCAGACAGAACCAAGCCCCAGAGCAGTAGAGGAAAGAAGCATATTTTCTATGGCGGCACCCGTATCATGTAATGTAAATAATTCCAGTCCCCTCGCTTCATATGGAGCAATCTGTTCTAAATCACAACAGACAACTATAATTACAGGGGCATTTATTACACATGGCTGGTTATGGGCAGCAATGGCAAGATGTTCTATCAATGTTTTATTCCTTACAACTATAAAATACCAGCTCTGTAAATTGCCTGCAGAAGGTGCCAGTATGGCAGATTCAAGTATTCTATCTATATAGTCATCGGGTACCTCCTGAGAGGTAAATTTTCTGATACTTCTTCTTTTTCTTATAGCTTCAAAAAGTTCCATCAAAAACACACTCCTTTATATTTTTTTATGTTATAATTATATCATGAGTCGTGAGTAGTGAGTAGTGAAAAGTGGAACGTACCCGTCATGCGTTATGCGTCACGCGTCACGATTATAGTGAAAAGTTACATGATCCTTCACCCTTCTCATATAAAAAACTTCTACAGTCAGGAGAATCATTTATGAAACATGTAAAGCTCGGCTTTATTAATTATACCAATACTGTCCCTGTCTATTACGGTCTTCTTACAGGGAGAGTCAAATTCGAAGGACATATTATTAAAGAGATACCGGGAAAGCTAAACAGAATGTTACAGGGAGGAGAACTTCATATAAGCCCTGTTTCTTCTATAGAATATGCCAGATATCAGAAAGATTATTATCTATTAAATAATTTTTGCATAAATTCTACAGGTTATGTAAAAAGTGTATTGCTGGTAAGTAAATATCCGATAGAAGAATTGAATGATAAAACTATCGGTCTTACGCCTGCCAGTGAGACATCAAGAGCTCTTCTTAAAATCCTCTTTTCAGATTATTATAATATAAAACCTGTATATATAGATCTGAAGAAGACGACCTTAACAGAAGAAGCAGTAGACGGAGCTCTTTTGATAGGAGATGATGCTCTGAATTTTAAAAATCCTGCTTATCCCTGCTCTTTCGATCTGGGAGATCTCTGGAAAAAACATACAGACATGCCTGTAGTATTTGCAGTATGGGCAGTAAGAAAGGATTTTGCAGACAAATACCATCAATCGGTACGAGAAATAGAAAAAATTCTTTCAGAATCCTATGAATACGGGCTCAGTAATAAGGAAGGCATTATAGAATTCGCAAAAACAATATGTCCTGAACCTGAGTGCACCTATAAAGATTATTTCAGACACCTGGGATATAATTTTACAGAAGAAAAAAGAAAAGCTCTCCTATTTTTCTATGAAAAGGCTTCAAAACTCGGCTTATGTGAGGTCTGCAATAAACTGGAATTTTTCATGTAAATATATAAGTCGTGAGTAAAAGTTTTTACTTGCTACTCACGACTCGCTGTTAAAATATTGGCAGCAGTCCTGCCAGGAACCTGAGTCCTATACAGAGAAGTCCTGCCAGTAAAAGGACAGCACCCCAGATTCTGAAAAGATTATCACTTTTCTCTATAAAAAGTTCCATCCAGTCTTTCATTTTCCATGGAAATGCTACGTAGAGGATTCCTTTTATTACAAAAATTATACCGATAACCATAAGAACAAAATTTCTAATCAAATGTAAATCAACTCCTTTCCCTGTTGTTATTTTACCATAAACAGAGGGAAAAATAAATATGATTGATTTAAATATTCATTTCTACTATAATATCTTCAATAATATTCTACCGAGGTGAGCATAAATAATAAATATAAGCTCTTGTGACGCGTGACTGGAGGAAAGCTTTTATTAAATGATTATGCTCAGGTCAGTAAAATTAGTGAATAGTGTAATTAACTATAAAAAATGACAGATAAATGCTCACAAAGAAGGGATATTTATGGATTTCAGCACAAGTATAAAAGAAGAGGAATATATATTAAAGGTAAAAGAATTTATAAGTGACAGAATAAAACATAATATATCTGCATGGTACAGAAATGAAAATTTCCCCCTTTCTATTTTAAAAGATATTTACTCCGAAGGGCTTATGGGCTTTTATGAAGCAGGACATAAAATGGAACAGGAGCCTATGGCCAACAGTATAATACTCTATGAAAAACTTTCAGAAATATCACCGGGATTTGCAATGGCCTTATTATGCCATGCTCAGATAGGACTGTATATTCTCTACAGATGGGGCAATATCTGGCAGAAGCAGGAATTTATGCTTCCCGGTATTTACGGGCAAAAGCTGGTCTGTTTCGCAAATACTGAACAGGATGCAGGCAGTGATGTTTCTTCCATTAAAATGCAGGCAAAAAGGGTTAAAGGAGGATTTATTCTTTCCGGAGAAAAAATGTACGTAACAAACGGAGCCAATGCACATATAATTATTGTCTCTGCAATAACAGATCGCGAAGCCCTTGAAAAAAAGCACAGTATTTCACTCTTTGTTCTGGATGAAAGAAATACAGAGATAAAAAGAACTCTTCTGAAGAAATCAATATGGGCGCCTTCAAATCTGGCAAAACTTACCTTTAACGATTGTTTTGTTCCTGAAGAAAATATTCTCGGAAATATGAATAACGGGTTTCAAATTATGATGAAAGCCTTTAATTCTGCGCGTATATCAATGTCAGCACTGAACCTTGGCACCGCTCTCGGGGCCTATAAGCTTGCCCTGAGTCATGCCTGTGAAAGAAAAGTATTCGGTTCTCCCATATTCGAACATCAGGCAAAATCATTTGAATTTGCAGAACACCTTACAAAACTGGAAGCATCCAGGTTGTTGATAAAAAAAGCAGCATGGATGAGAGATACAGGGCAGAAATACGTTCTCAATTCCTCAATAGCCAAATACTTTACCATTGAAACTGCAAAATCCATAACAGGTTGGTCCGCAGAAATCCTCGGAGCTAGATCGATTCTCCTGGATCACCCTGTAAATAAATATACTATAGACACAATGGGCTCAGTCCTCGGGCTCGGTACAGGGGATATTCAAAAATTAATCATAGCAAAATTTATGCATATGTGGGATAACTGGGAGTAATTTACAGTGAGCAGTGAAAAGTGATCAGTTATCAGACTATGACAGATACTGCAAGTTTTCACTGATCACTGGTCACTGATAACTGATCGCTGAAAAGGGGTGAATATAAAACATGGGCATTACAGATAAACTGGAAAAAATGATGGAAAATATAATGGATAAAATCGGAGGGGTATTTTCAGGGGGTAAGATACACCCTGTTGAAATTGCCAGGAAAGCTGTACAGGAACTGAAGAGAAATCAGAAAGTAAGCGTCTCTCAGACCTATGTTCCGAATATATATGAGATAATCCTTAACCCTGAAGATCAGAAAGAACTTCTCATATATGAAGAGGCAATAATACCGGAAATAAAAGAATATATCATGGATTATATAAACAAAGAAGATCTTTCTATTATGGGAGACCTTGTTATAGATTTGCAATCAGATGAAACTATGGAACAGGGAAAATTCGAGGTAAAAAGTCAGGTAAAAAAAGGAAAATTACCGGAACCGGAACTGGAAAAAACTGCCGTAAGAAAAATGCCTGTTCTTTCATCAATATGGGTAGAGGTAAAAGAAGGGCCGGAAAAAGGTAAAACTTTTCCTCTTATAGAAGGAGTAAATATAATAGGGCGGAAAGAGGAACATCAGATAAAGATTTCCGGCCCGGATATTTCAAGGACCCATGGTGCAATTCACATAGAGGGAATCTGTATAATGATTGAAGATCTGGGAAGCACGAACGGAACCTATGTAAACGGAAAAATTATAAAAGAAAAAACTTCCCTTAAAAAGGGAGATTTTATATCACTGGGAGATACGATTCTGGAAATAAAATCGTAATGTGTAATGCGTGATGCGTAATGCGTATCAGAACAGGACTGAATATGAATCTATTTTTGCTTGAACTTTTAAGATATGTTTTTCTTATTTTGATATATATATTTCTTTACAGGGTAACAGTAACAATAATGAAGGATATCTCCTCGGCGGAATATAATAAATCTGTTGGATGGCTCTCTGTTATAACAAGTAACCATAAAGGTCTTTCCGAAGGAGACAAAATACCTGTTACCACCCCCTTTCAGATAGGGAAAAAAAACAACAATGATCTCATTATAAACAATGAATATGTCTCACATAACCATGTAATTATTTATTCCCGCAATAAGGAGATATGGATAGAAGACCTTGGAAGTACAAACGGAACATTATTAAATGAAAACCCTCTTAAAATGCCTATGGTTTTAAAGGATAATGACAGAATAGACATAGGCGGTTCAGTAGTTTTTGAATTTTTGAAGGGATGATTCAACTGGAGCACTATCAGGCTCTACGCCTCACAAATAAAAATGTTTAAATATCTAAAAATAAGACAGGCAGAAAGATTTTTTATATTTCTGGCAATCATAACAGTTGCCTTCGGATTTTATCTTGTATTTAAAGCCATTCCTCCCGGATCGGAATTTTTCATCAGATATCCTTTAATAATAGCTTTACTGTTCATTATTACTCATATTATCCTCTGTTTTGTTCGACCTGATGTAGATGAAATAATTCTACCCATTATTACCTTCATGTCAGGTCTGGGATTGCTTGTCATATACCGTATTGAACCATCACTTGCATTAAAACAGTTTATCTGGATGACAGTAAGTATTGTCTCTATGTGGATTACGGTTATAGTGTTAAGGAAATATAATTTTCTTGAAAAATATACCTATCTCTGGGCTTTAACAGGCATATTTCTTCTCATAATAACAATCATGTTCGGAACAGAAGTAAATGGAGCAAAACTCTGGATTAAATTCGGAGCAATTAATTTTCAGCCTGTAGAGATTGTAAAATTTATGCTTGTTCTCTTTCTGGCAAATTATCTAAGTGCCCATCAAAAATTACTTGTAGCAAGAAGTAATGTGCCTGGTTGGTGGAGAATAAACATACGTTATTTCATTCCTCTCATAATAATCTGGACTCTGTCCCTTCTCATACTCATATTTCAGAGAGATCTCGGCATGGCTCTCCTGTTATTCGGCATATTTATAACTATGTTCTATGCGGCTACAGGAAGAGGTGATTACTGTCTTGCCGGGATTATCATGTTTCTTTTAGGAGCATATGGATGTTACTGTAAATTTACTCATTTTCAGATAAGAGTATCTTCATGGCTAAATCCCTGGATTGACATGGAAAACAGAGGTTACCAGATAACACAGGGGCTTATGGCAGTAGGCTCAGGAGGTATGTGGGGCAAAGGTCTCGGTCTCGGAGAACCATCATGGATTCCTGCAGTAGAAACAGATTTTATATTTTCAGCCATAGGAGAAGAACTTGGTCTTCTCGGAAGTACGGCAGTATTGATATGTTATATGCTCATTATTGGCCGCTCTATCACAATGGCCATGAAGTCAAGAAATATGTTTCGTAAAATTCTTATAACAGGTATAACGGCTGTTTTTACGGTACAGACCTGGGTCATAGTAGGTGGAGTAATTAAGCTCATCCCAATGACAGGCATAACCCTTCCTTTTATAAGTTACGGAGGAAGTTCGTTACTGTCAAATTTTATTGCTCTCGGCATATTACTCGGTATGAGAGAAAGTTCAAAATATGATTATACTTAATTTCGTGACGCGTAACGCGCAATGTCATTAAGTTAAGAAAAAAGATTTTATAAATTAATATTACCCTTATGGAATAACGTCTTATTTCCCTCCCTTGAGGGAGGGATTAAGGGAGGGTGTCTTTTAAGTTCATAATAACGTAA
>JAKPQU010000283.1 GCA_029555925.1 Bacillota bacterium | reverse complement strand
TTCCAAGAGACTATAATTCAGCTATATATATAAAGGACTTGGGCCTGGAGTCCTTGAGCATGGAAGCTCTAGATGCCCCCGCTATAATCCGTTAGGATTTAGCGGTGGGAGCGGTCACTAGGTACAGAAATTGCATTAATTGAGATGATAATGATATAATAATTTCATTATAAGTGAGAATAATCTAACATCTGGACAATCTGTCCTTCCGTTACGTGTTACGCGTCACGATAAAAAATTAAGGAGTGCACCTATGAAAATTAAATTTTGTTTAATAACTGTTATAGTATTATCGGCTATAATAAGTTCTTCATGTATGATAGGAGATTATAAAGATACTCTTCAGTTTATACCGAAAGACGGTCAGGTGATCGCAAATATTAATATTAATTCTTTTTTCGTAAGAAGAGGTATCTATGGAGAACTGGATTCTTTAAAGGCAGAGCCTAAAATAAAACTGTTTCTTAATAATCTGGAAGATCTGGCATGTGCTATAGCTTTTTCCAGATTTCCTCCCGGAGATATTGATTACAGAACAGATTTTTTCCCGTATATAAAACCGAATTTTACCATATCTTTTTATGAACTGGAAGGAGTTTTAAGAAATCTGATTTCTGCTGCAAATAACGGGAAAATTCCGAAAGTAATGGATTTGAAAGATAAAGTACCTTTTATCATAGTCTTTAATATTGAAGATAAAGACGGAATCGATGATTTTATCGCAAAACTCAATGATAATGAGTCCTTTGAAAAGGAGATATATAAACAGAAAGAAATTTTGTATGCTAGAGATAAATCTTATTATGTAAATGATGAATTTTTTATTGTTGCTAGCAATTCGGAGCTTCTGAAGAAATCCATTGATTGTTTTGATAACCTTCAGCTTTCAATCAGCAGAGATATTAATTTTTCTTCTTTTCGTGAAAAGAAAATGACCTCTGACTCAATAGGTTTTCTTTTCTGTAATATTTCTTATATAAACAGAAGATTTCTTGATTCAATGTCAGAAGCAAAAAAGATTAAATGGAAAGAATTACTTGACGGTATTAAATATACAGGATGCGCCCTGGATATTACAGGCGACAGGCTTACGCTAAATTCCTATCTTGTGAAACAGAAAAACCTCTCGCCTTTTGCAGAAAAAGTTTTTTCTCTTCATGGAAGAAAACTCAGAAGTATTGCTTTTTTCCCTGAAAAGAAATCAGATCTTGTGGCAATTGCAGAACCGCAACAGACTTTGCCTGTTCTTCTGTCACTTTTTGACGGTCTTTCCGTAGTAAGTAATATTAAAAATACCGTTGAAAATCAATTCGGCATTACTCTTGATTATATACTTTCTTCTCTCTCTGAAGAGCTGGCCTGCAGTCTTATCCCGGAACCGGTTAACGGAAAGGGCATAGCAAAGAAAATTCCTTCAGGCACTGTGGCTTTAAAACTTAAATCAAATTCTTCATTGAATACTATGCTGTGCAGTTCTGAAAGTCTCTTTAGCTTTATTCCTCTCGTATCTTCCGAAAGCTACAGAGATGTAACCGTGAGAACCGTGCCGGGAGGAACGGCTACTTACTGCAGATTGAATGATTTTATCATGCTCTTTGTAGGCAATAAATCTGCCGCCAGAGATGTAATAAATACCTTTTATAAGGATAATAAGTCTGTAGAAGATTGCGTAAAATCAGAACTTTCTACTGAAGCTATAATACTTTTATACTTGAATACGAGCGAACTTTATATGAAATATGTTAATCCTGTCATAACAGACAGAAGTCTCCAGGAAAAACTCGGTGAAACCTTCGAGAAATATCCTGAACTATGGGGGAATGTGACCTCTGCAGATGAGGGCTATGTCTGCCGGTTTATAATACCTTTTTAGGGGTTGTCGAGAAATAATCTCAGTCTATTATCGTGACGCGTTACGTTCCTATGAATTACCATCTTACAATAGAACCTTATTACCATCCTTGCTGGATTAAAGAAGATATCGATTATCTTGACAGATTAATAAAATTTCAGGATTCTGCTCAACAGTTAAAGGAAAAACTCGGAGAAGAAAATATTTATTTATGGAGGCAGAAGACATTATGGGAAGAGTTACTTCTCTATGATTTATATAATTTAGAAATAAATTTTAATATACATGCCTTTGAAATGGCAACGGTGAGAAGATTATCTGTCATAATGGCACAGAATAAATTAAAGGACAGAAAATTAAAACATTTAAGAGAAGCTTTTAACATATATCCTCTGAGAGGATATTTAAATGAGATGACCCTTCCTGTTACGGAAGAAATTATTCAGTCACTGGGAAAACCGGCGGAAATTTACGGTAATGGTAATTTTGTCCCCTGTGCCAGACCTGTAGGACATATGACAGGTATAATAGTAAAGGAACATGATGCCTCTCTTTATCACTGGTTAAAATTTAAAGAAGAAGGTATGTTAATGTCTGAGGGAAATATAATTTTACATTTTGATGCCCACAGCGATATGAATCTTATCTGTGATGAAGATCTTGACGAACTGTCCCGTATAGAAAATCTGGAGACATTGAAAAACTGGTTTTCTTCTTTTTACTATGACAGTTTTGATGCTGATCATGTGAGAGCTCCTGTTAATCTTACAAATTTTCTTCATTTTGCCGTAAGGACAGGATTTGCAGGAGAGATATTCTGGGTTATGCCTGATCCTGATTTCTGCAAATTGAGACTTGCAGCAAATCTGATAAAAAATTTTCTTCTGGAAATAGAGGGAGGTGAAGATTTCAGAGCAGATATGGGACATGTAGTATGTAACTGGCAGGGGATAAAGGTTCATATCCTGAGATTGAGAGATCTTCCTCTGTTTAACCAGTCAGTAATTCTGGATATAGATATAGATTATTTTATAAATGAAGATTCGTCATGGAACTGTCATGGTTATAAAATTATGAATGAACAGGAACTGGTTTACTGGAGAAATATATGCACTGAACCTTTAGAGATCGGTTCTGTTAAGCCATGGATAGATATTGAAACCTTTTATGAAATGCTTTTACTGAAAAATATACAATCTCCTCTTGTTACTATAAGTATTTCCCCTTTTTATACTCCCGGCCGGTATCATAGCCTTCCCTTTAAACTGTTAGAAAAATTGAAAGGTAAGCAAGGTAATTGACAAACAATCCTATGATGATATAATTTATATTAAAATCGTGACGCGTGACGCGAAACGTGTGACGCGTAAACGGTATAAAGATCAGTGTTAAGGCCATGATAGAGTTACAGGTGAGTGTAATAAGGAGTGAACGTTGAGTCATGAGATGTGACATATATATAAGCGTCACTGAGCATGCATTACGCGTCACGCGTCATGCGTCACGCGTCACGAAATAATTATGAAAAAATATATATTTCTGTTAAGTTTATTTATTATCAATATTACTGTTTGTTTTGCAAATAATTATAACGGATGGGACAGGAGCTTTAATAAAAGTGAAAATTCTCTATCTGATGTGGAGATAAACATGCTGGAAGATGGTTATAAAAGAGATATACTTTCTCTTTTACAGAAAGACAGGGAAATAGAAACAGAGCTGACTGTTATAGAACTTAAACTTGTACAGATGGAAATGCCTGTCTTTACTTTTTATGAAAAGACCTTTAACAGCCTGGCTCAATATATGGATCTTGTCAGAAAAATCTACAGTCCTGCAGTTGTATCAAGCACTTTTTATGACTGGCGTGATGTTTCTAAATACAGACGTGTAGCAGGATTGCACAACGGCTATGACATAGCTATGCCTGCCGGTACTGCAGTCGTGGCCGGCTGGCCCGGAGAGGTTGTAGATATAGTCCAATGGTACGGGCAGGAATATGGAGTAACAGTTAAGTCATCCGGTAATATTTACGTTACTTACGGGCATATATCACCTCTTGTATCTGTGGGCCAGAAGGTTTTGCAGGGAACTTTACTCGGCCTTGTTGTAGTCGATCATGTAGATGTAAAAATGAGAGACGGAAATTATAACTTTATAGATTTTGCAGCGACACAGACATCGGAATTGATTGTTAAGAAAGTGGATAATTCTTCTGTTATAAATCCTTTAAAATCCGATAAATATAAATTAAAAGCCAGAGCATCTATTAATAAAGAACTGGCTTATATAGAGTATCTTAAGAAATCGAATATATTTTACGATCTGAAGCTTAAAAATGTTACGGAACCTGTTTTTTCAGCTGCAGCAGATCTTTACAGGAAAGAAGAGCTCTTTTCAAAAGGTTGCATCGCAAGAAATGATGTAAAAAAAGCAGAGGAAATGTTTGTTAAAACCTCTTATAACAGATATAGTTGTTTGAAAGAAAGAATAGCTTTTAAATTAAAGAATGTGCCAGCCAATGTAAATATGATTGGGAGAGAAAATAATTCTGCAAGAAATAATATAGTTAAGGCCAGATCTTATGCAAGAGGATTAAAAGAAAAGAAAATCCTTACAAAAATGATGAGAGATAATGAATATATAAAGTTATGTATATTAAAGTTTAAATCAGGAACAAAAGCAGGTACTGTAAAAATATCTGCAGGTTTCCCGCCATTCAGTCTGGGATCTAAAGAAAGCAATCTGTCCGTAGCAGAAAAACGTTTGAAAGATGCAGAGATATCCCTTGAGGATTCAAGGCAGAACTATGAAAAAGCTCAGAACCTTTATGCTTCAGGTTATATATCCAGAAAAGATCTGGATATGTCAGGAGACAATTACCAGAGAGCCCTGGCAAATTATCGGGAGATACATAATTTATTGATGAGGTAAATGTTATGTCCATACAGGACAAAGGTATTATTCAGCTTCCGGAAAATGGATTGTTCGGAATAGATTACGGTGCAGCCTATACATGTATATCAGAATGGATGGGTGATGAGCATCATCTTGAAGATATTAAATTTCCTAAATTTCATAACAAGAGATTCCCTTCGGCTATATCTTATCTTCCTAAATTCAATCAGTGGGTAATAGGGGACCTTGCAGAAGGCTGTGTGGATAAATATCCGAAAACATCTTTTATAAATCTCAAAAGGAGAATTGGCGAAAATATTGTCGTACTTCAGCAGGAAGAAGAAGAAGTAACCTGTGAAGATATATTGAGGAATTTCTTTACTATTCTGAAAGATTTTTTACATGAAGCCATATCACCCCGTAATATGGAAGGGACAGTTGTGGCTGTTCCTTATTGTTTTTATGAATATCAGAGATCATCTGTAATGAAATCTATTAAAGATGGGAAGCTCCCTTTACTGGGCCTTATAAATGAACCGGATGCAATACTTCTGGCCTATTGTTTTGAAGGGAGAATACAGAGACAGGAAGAACGTATTCTGGTAATAGATATGGGTGAGTCAACTCTGGATATAGCCCTTTACGAAGTAAGAAATAAGAAGAAATATATAATTATAAACTGCATCAATATTACAGGCAGTCCTTCTGTGGGAGGGGAAGATATGGACAGGGTTCTCCTTAAAAAGATCCTTGAAAAACATTCTCTTCAGAATGGAGAACTGTGGAATGATATTTTTGTAAAAAAACAACCTCTTTCCGGCAGGATGAGAGCTTCTTTAAAGGAATTGAAACATAAGCTCAGTGTTAAAAATGAAGAAAGTCTTATGAATATACAGTTAATTCCCGGACAGAATATGTCTCAAGATGTTACCAGGGCCGAATTTAATGAATGGATCGGAAGTATATTGAGCAGTATAAATGATTATCTTTATAGGACTCTGGATGAAGTGAATGTGTCTCCGGAGAAAATAGATAAAGTTCTTGTAAACGGCAGGAGTACCAGAACACCTGCCATAAAGGAACTCATAGATAAGTTAATGGCCCATCATTCAGAGAAGATATTATACTTAAATAATGATTATCTAGTTTCACAGGGAGCTGCTATTTACGCTGCCATGTTAAAAGGTAAAACAGGCATGTTCGGGCTTAACCCTATAAATCCTTATTCTATAGGAGTTGAACTGGCAGGAGGTTTTTTTGATGATATTATAATAAAAGGAAAGAGACTTCCATGTACAGATAAAAAAGTATATCAGATTAATAAACCCGGTGCCAATGCTTTTGACTTAAATATCTATCAGGGTAATGCAAAAACAGTTAATAAAAATCAGCTTATAATACCTGTCGAAATGTCAGGCCTGACTCCGTTTAAAGATGAAGATGATTATATAATTGTTAACATAGATCTGGATGAAAATGGTATAGGAAGTTTAAAACTGGATATAAAAAGTTCTAAAATATCCTGGAAGAGAGCTCTTTCAGGTGAATAACCGGTAGAGCAATCTTCACTATGTGTTATATTGGATGAAAAATTGTGAGCTTTCAGCAATTAGCTATCAGGTAAAGATTGAAAAATCTGTATCTGTAATTTAGCTCGGAAATAGGATTTAATAACATTTGTTATGTAATTCATATAAAAGTTGATAGCTGAACGCTTACAATAAATTTTAGTTAGAAAGGGAACAAGTCAGGCTTAATGCGCCTGATTGCCGTTAAAAAAGTGAATGACGAAATTAAAGGAGAACTTGTACTACCGGTAAAGCCTCAGCTTCAGATTCTTAACAGACAGAGTGTTCTCGACTTTGGAATTATATCCAATGGTACTGTGAAACATTTAACATTTGCCATAAAAAATTGCGGTCATCAGAGTTTACAGGTAAATTTTTCTAGCAGTGAAGACTGGATTTCTACAGATCCTGCCAGTGCTGTCCTTGATAAAGGAGAAATAAGGGATATTACTGTCAGTGCCGAACCGAAGGACGTAAAATCAGGAAGACAGAAAATAACCCTCCTTGTAAATTCAAATGACCTTCTGGAACAGACCAAACAGATTAATATACTGGCTCAAATAGAGGAGAATAGTGCTCCTATAGAACTTAATCCTCCGGTACTTTCTCTTGACACTATATTGCCAAAGAAGATTAAATCTGTGAAGGTTGAAGTAAAAAATACCGATAATTCAGAAGAAGCCCCTTCTGTAGAGGTAGAAATAAATCCTGACGATTCTTCCTGGTTATCCTATGAGATAGAAGGGATTAAAAGTCATCTGTATATAACATTCAAGATAAATCCCAGGAATATGGAACCGGGTGATTATAAGAGGGTTGTAAAGATAAGAGAAATCTTTTCCCCCGATGCAACGCCTCTGGAATTACCTCTGTCATTTACCGTGCCTGTGGAAAATGATAGAAAAACTGCCGGTATGGAGACAAAGGAAAATGTAGGAAATTTTATAAAAGGTCTTGTTTTTAAAGAAGAAGAGAATGATGATATCTTGTATACCGATCAAAAGAAGTACTCAACAAGTCAATTTATATATATAGTAATAGCAGTTATTGTTATTATTCTGGCACTGGCATTATTTATTATATTCAGGGTTAAAGGTAATAAATCGGAAATGTTTTATTTTCTCCGGACATCTTCCTGTGGAGATTTTTCTTATAGAACTGAACAACTGTGTATAAAAGGCATTGAAAGAGGTAATCTTGAAACAAGAAGGAATTTTTGTGATTTTATAGAATATGGAAATACTCTGTCACGAGAAATTTTAATTTGTAAAGAGGTAAAAGAACATGCTCTGCCTGAACTGTGGAGAAGAAAGACCTGCAACGACAGTTAGATGTCCTGTCTGTCAAATAGATATATCTCCTATGCCCGGCCATAATTCCCATGTGAGTCAGCTTATAAGAGTTTCTGAATCTGTCCTCGATGGAGATGAAGGTGTGGAAGTTCTGGAAAGTATGGTTTCCCAGCTGTTTCAATTGTTTGACGGACTGGAAGAAAAACAGAATGAGCTAAAAAAGCATGTTCCCCGGGAGTGTAGCGATATGTTTGAACAGTATCAGGAAGCGACACTCCTTCTTTTTGATGCTCTTGATGAACTGGATATATATTTTGAAGATTCAGATTCCTTTCATATTACGGAAGGTATAAAAATGCTTAAAAAAGCAGAGAAATTGCATTATGATTCTCTGGCAAATTTTGATGATATAAACTGAAGGATACATCTATGGATTGCTTGTTATGTGAAAAATCTTATCCCAATACTCAGATAGAATGTCCTGACTGTAAGATTAATCTGCAGCCAATAAAACCTTATTCTCCCCACCTGAGCCAGATAATAAGGCTCGGGGAAGAGCTGTGTGCCGGTCAGATTGACCCTTCCATATTACAACTTGCAGTGAAAAACTTACTCAAAAGACTTGACAGGGCTGAAGATGACTATTTTAAATATGAATCTACCTACAGTCCGGACGAACTCAAGGTTCTGGAAGACTTTTTAAGTAATATTCTGGAACAGAGCGATTTTATAAGAAAAACAATGGAAGAGTTAATTGAAGCCAGTAAAATTATGGATATAAAAAAAATCTATACATGTCTTGATAAAGCCAGGATAGGAGAAAATTTTTATCTCAAAGCAGGTAAAAAGTTGGCTGAACTTACAGAAGACGAAATGATTGCAATTGCAAAGAAAAAAGGAATAAAGATTGATTAAATCAAAATTACTGTGTTTTTGAGTTTTGTCTTTATTATATGAAAGAGAAAATCTATGAAATCTATATTTAAAGTCTGCTTATTTATAGTTTTTTTTCTTTTTACCATAAATAATGTTTTTGCCGATCCTTCTTCTGCAGAAAAAATAAGACCTTCAATAGATAGAAAAACATACCTCCTGCCATATGATAAATGGACTCAGGAATATACCAATTATTTTCAAAGACATTATCATGATAAATCCCTTGTGCTTGCCCCGTCAGCAATTGTTATGCATTATACGGGCGGAAGCACCCTTTCATCTGCTTATTACACTTTTTTTAACGGTGCTTATTATGATGATGGTGATGTAGGAACTGTGTTCGGTCATCTATCTGTCCATTATATTGTAGACAGAGACGGAAGTATTTATCAATTACTTCCCTGTAACAGACGGTGCCGTGGCGCTTATGGAGTTAACCATGTTGCCATATCGATAGAAATGGTGGCAAACGGCGAAAATGATCTTACGGAAAATACCATTCAGGCAAGTTTTAAACTTGTGAAATTTTTAAAGACTTATTTTGATATTCCATCCGAACATATATGGGGTCATTATGAAGTATCGGAAGGAAAATACAGCAGTAATAAATCCGTTAAATATTATTATACAGATTACGGTGACAGCCGCTCCCCCGATTGTTATCCTGCCGCCTTCGGCAGATCAGACCCGGGGAAGACCTATATGGGCAGATTGAGGAAGTATCTTTCCAGATAATAGTAAGAGATTCTTAGTACCGTAACAGGTAAAAGGGTATCCATAAAAAGCTTCTGCCTGACAGGCTCTGGAGAAGAAAAATTCGTTTTTCTATAGTATT